>JANOAR010000178.1:0-3579 GCA_031411235.1 Verrucomicrobiota bacterium
CTCATCTCTCGCACCAAAAACACTAGGTTTCTCGCTCGTTTGACTCGCTGCGGTGCCAACGTTTTCGGTTGGCGGGCGTCCATTCTGCCACACTCCTCTACTTGGTCAATCGCTCTTTTATTCTTTTTCATCGTTTTCTGCCGCAGACTAGTTTTCACCCTCAGTTTTTGTTCGTGCGAACAGGGGCTCGTAGCCTGAGCAGCAGGATGCTTGGTGCGTGGAGTTCTGTATCTCCCTGCACTTGCACTGCGTTGGCCACACTGTTGCTTGGCCCATGCCGCAGGCATCATCTTCTACACCACTATGAGCGAATCCACATCCACTGCCCCTTTTGAAGCCCTCACTTTCGAGCAACTCCGTGTGCTCGGCTGCTTGATGGAGAAGGAGGCGACGACGCCCGACTACTATCCGCTGACGCTCAACGCCCTGGTAACGGCGTGCAATCAAAGCACGAACCGCGAGCCTGTTGTCAGCTTTGATGAGCGCACGGTGATGGTCGCTCTCGAAGGGCTGAAATTGCGGCAGTTCGTGTTTCAGCTCACCCAGGCCGGGGCGCGGGTGCAAAAGTTCAAGCACAACCTAGAGGCCAAGCTACCCGCACTGGAGAAGCCCGAAGCGGCCTTGCTGTGCGTACTTTTGTTGCGCGGGCCACAGACGATTGGGGAGCTGCGCCAGCGCTCGGAGCGGCTGCATTCCTTTGCGGACTTGGAGGCGGTGGAGACTGCGGTGCGCGCACTTATGGAAGCGCAGGATGGCACGCTGGTCGTGACCTTCCCCCCTGGGCCAGGACGAAAATCCCTGCTCTATATGCACACGCTGGGTGGTATGCCCGATACGCCTGCGACGGGCGGCACGACCTCGAGCTTCGAGCCCAGCCTAGCCCTGCCTCGAACCGAGGAGGATCATTGGCGGGCGAATGTGGAGGCTCAACTGGCCCAGCTACGCGCAGAGTTGGCTGAGCTGAAGGCGCAACTGGGGGCTTGAGCCGCAGCGCGGTTACTTCTGTGCGGGCTTCTTCATGCCATCGACCTGCTTTTTGAGTTTGGTAGCTTCGCTCTGCGTTTTGTGCAGCTCGTCCCACAGCGCCTTCAGGGCGGCGGGGCCGATTTCTAGGGTGCGCAGGGCTTGCAGGCTTTGCTCGGCGGCATCGCGCATGGGGTCGTTGTAGGGTTTCGCCACTTCGGTAAAGGGTTCCAACAGCGCAATCGCCGCAGGGTCTTTCAACGTGCCCAGGGCCTTGGCCGCAGCCGTGCGAGTGCCTTCTTTGGGCGCGAGGAGCTGCGTGGCTAGGAAGGCTCGTGTGATGCTGCGATCCTTGTCGTTGCGGGCTAGGAAAGCGACAGCATCCAGCGCAGCGCTGTAACTGCCCCTATCGAAGTCCCCTGCCCCGGTTGTCAGCTTGGCGAGGATCGCGGGCACGGCGCTGGCATCGTCTTGAGCACGCAGAGCGGCGATAGCAGCCGTGGCCAGGGCTTCGCGATAGCTGTTGCTGGCCAACTGCTTGCGCAGGGCGGCGGCGATGGCGGGCTCGCCAGGCCGAGCGCCCCACGTCTTCACGATAGCGGCGAGGATGCTGGGATTCTTCTCCGTCTGCGCCAGCGACCAGAGAGCATCGCGGGCTTCGGCTTGGGGGAAGGCGGCGAGGGCTTGCACCACCTCGTCGCGCACCCTCGCATCAAGTTGTTTCAGGCTGGTGGCCAGCGCGGTGCGCGCCTCGGGATTGCCGATCTTTTTCAGCGCTTTGGCGGCTTCGCGGCGCACGCCGTGGAAGGCATCTTCATTGAGCGCCCGCTTCAACAACTCGATACTCTCGTGGTCGTCCTTCTCGCCCAGCGCGGCAGCAGCGATCATGCGGCTTATCACATCGTCCTTACTCGCGAGCTGGCGCTTCAGCATATCACCCGGCGGGTTAAACTTCACCTTCGCCAGCACCGTGTAGTCGGGGTCCACGCGCACCAGTTCAGGCGCGGCGGCGAGGGCAAAATGGTAATCCTCCGTGACTGCTGTGACGCTTATTTTGAAGTCCTGCGGCTGGCCCTTCACGATGAAACGCACCGGCACATCGAGGCCGAAGAGCCGCACCTGCTCGCTGATCTTCTGCGTCTGCTTCACGCTCAGTTTGGCGAGCTTCGACGAAGCATCCCAGGAATAGCTCACGTCCAGCTCCGGCAGGCCGCCGTGGTAGAGCCATTGGTCAAAGAACTGGTCAAATGACAAGCCGCTGACCTCCTCCAGCACATCCTGCAAGTCCTCGCTGCTGACGACCTGGCTGCGATGGCGCTCCAGGTAAGTCTTTATCGCGGTGCGATACAGATCAGGCCCGAGGCGGGTGCGGATCATGTGCAGAATCCAGGCGCCCTTGGGATACACGCGGAAGTCGAACTGCTCCATCGCGTCGCTGTAATCACGCCACACGGTGGGCTTCGTATCCGTCTGGCTGAGCACCTTCTGCGCCTCGCGCCACAGGCTGTAGAGCATCGCATCGCGGCCATGCCGCTGCTCTTCGTAGAGCACGGTATAGTAGCTGGCGAAGCCTTCATTCAGCCACAGATGCGACCAGTCCCGGCACGTCACCAGATCGCCGAACCACTGGTGCGCCGTCTCGTGCGCATCCAGCCGATGCAGCGTCTCCAGCTCCTCGGTTTCACTTTTGAACAGGCTGGTCACCGCCTCGAAGGTGCAGCTCGTGTTCTCCATACCACCTGCGAGGAAGTCATGGCAGAACACCTGGTAATACTTGTCCCAGGCGAAGGGCACGCCCGTCTCGCGCTGGTAGAACTCGATGATCTTGCGCGTGTCGAGGAAGGCATTCGCCGCCTGCTCCTTCTCCGACGGCGGCACCAGCACGGCCAGCGGCAGCGCCCCAGCCTTGTCCTCGATCTTGTAAAAATAGCCTGCGGCGAGCGCCACCAGGTAGTTCACATGCGGCTTATCTTGCAGCCAGTGGTGGGCTTGCAAACCCTGCGCGTCCTGCGTTTGCGCGACGCGATGGCCGTTCGATACCACCTCCATGCCCTCGGGCACATGGCAGATCACCTCACTCGTGAAGCGCTCATTCGGGTAATCGTAGCACGGGAACCAGTAGCGATGCATCTCCGCCTCGCCCTGCGTCCAGAGCTGCGTATCGCCCGCCTTGTAGCCCATCTCGGGCGTGCGGAAGTAGAGCCCATTCTCAGGCTGCACCTGGTGCTTGATCACCAACGTCACCTCGGCATCCGGCGCGATGGATTGGGCGAAGGTGATGATCAGTTGCGCCTCCGTGCTCTGCTGCTCCGCCACCTGTGCGCCCGTCGCCGTCACGCTCTCGATGCTCAGCCCCACCGCATCGAGCGTGAGCTGGGTCAAAGGCTTGGCGATGGGCTTGAACTTCCACGTCGTCTCCACGTTCACCGTGCGCCGGGCGAAGTCCGGGGTCACATCCAGCTTCAGATGCAGCAGATCCACGAACCGATCACGGGCGAATTTCCGGCCCGGCGTCGGGTGAATGGGAGCGGGCAACTGATTCTTGCCGCAGTGGCCGCAGAAGTCCTCCGCAGCTTGGCTGGGCACGAGCAGTGCCGTGAGGGTGACGAGGAGGGT
>JANOAR010000179.1:0-3955 GCA_031411235.1 Verrucomicrobiota bacterium
TGTGGCCACTGCACACGAGATCATCAGTTTGCGCGCACTGGTGCGGACGCCTGCCCGGTGGAAGGCATTCTGGACCGTGCGGGCGCGCCAGCAGGCGGCAACGGCGCTCTGAGGCAAAGTCTGGCCTGCGGCACCGAGAGCGTGTTTGCAGCGCAAGCAGGCTTGCGCATCGCCGTGCCTGCATATAAATAAGCAATTCACATTGTTCTGGCAACGCACCCGGCGGGCTCGGTCTTGATGCGGCGCAGCACTTCATCACCTTCTTTGTTTTCATCCAATAGCTTACGTCTTCTTCCCATGCGGAAGTCTAGGCCGGTAATTTTTTTCTTCCACCTATATAACTTTATAAATGGTATGACTTGTCCGTCCGCTCATCCCCGTCCGCGAAGTTCCAGACATCGGTGCCTACGAAGCCGGAGCCTTCATCGACATCGACAACAACACCATCATCTGGCAAAACACCGAAGACGCCGACCAGGACGGCTCGAGCAATTACGACGAATTTCTCGCGTTCACCAACCGGGCGGATCCCACCAGCGTCCTCTGTTTCAGCTTCCTGCGGGACGGTGGCGACCTGAAGATCACCTTCCCCACCTTCACCGGCCGCTCCTGCCGGCTGGAGCAGTCCAGCACCCTCCTCAGCAACTCCTCAGCAACTCCTGGGCAGACTCCGGCCTGCGCTGTTGGATTTTGCATCGTAGTTTAGCGAGCCCCCAACGAGAAGCCATGGGGTGATCACACCAGACAAAGCCAGAAGGCGCAGCAGGCCCTGTGTTGCGAATCGTCTCGTTGACACTGGAAGCTTGGTCGAAACGAAACCGTAAATAGCGGCATTTCGACCTCGATCGGAAGGTCGTGGTATATGATGTAACTGTCGTGATCGTCGTCACGCCCGGCAGGTTGTGTGCAGCCTGCCGAGTCAATCGCCCTAGCCATTCATTGAGTCGGATACTTCTCAAAATTTGGCAGCGCGGGATTCATGTCATCCCACGGCTGCGCGTCTGACGTCCACACATCCATTTGCGGTTCGAAGCAGCCTGGCTCATCCAAGCTCGCAACTCTCAGCGCCACAGTGTTGGGAACCGCATCGGGACTGGATTGGATCGGAGAGCCGCACTCTGGGCAAAACCCCCGATGGTTCATGCCGCCCGCCTCACTGGGAGAGGCATGGAAGCGCAAAGAGCCTTGTAAGAGCTTGAAAGCTTCCTTCGGCACGATGACGAAAGACGAAAACGGACCTCCGCTGGATCGTTGGCAGTCCCGGCAGTGGCAGTGAAGCATCATCATGGGTTCTGCGGAGGATTCGTAGCGAATGGCGCCGCAAGCGCATCCGCCTGTAAAGGGTGTATTCATCATTATTTCCGGTTCGGTTTGTGTTGGCTGGCTATAAGGCTGAAGGAAGTGACGCCCAGCCTGGCGGTCATTTTCGGGAGGTGGGTCCGTTTCCTTACCCACCGCTCTTGATGTAGGCGTAGCCCTGTTCCTGTTTGCGAACGACTTCACTGACACCAGAGGGAACCGTTTCCGATAGCTGGAGGAGGTCCTTTTTTTCGATCTTCTCGCGCTTCATCGTGTTCTCGCACACGGCGAAGACGACACCGTCGGCGCTCAGTTTTTCGATCTTCGTTTTCAGCTCAGCATTGTCCCCGGAGGTCTTCGCCAGCAGCATTCCCACGCCTTTGCCGTGCGTGACGACCTCGATCTTCGTGCCGGCGCCGAGTTCCTTGTGAGTGTTCTCGACATTGCGGAGCACTCCCTGCCATTTCTCCGCGCCATCGATTGTGACGTCGAAGACGACCTTGTGCACTTTGCCATCGGCGCGTTTTTCCGGTTCAGCGGACATTGCAGTGAGGGGCAGCGCAGCGAGCGCAGTCAGGGCGAGGGTTTTGAGCAGGGTGTTCATAGGATGGGTTGGTTTTTTGGTGGTCAACGGACGGCGACTTCGATGGGCAGCCAGTGATGGATGAGGTAACTGCCACGGTCGTCGTGGTGTTTGGCGGGTTGCGTGCGGCCTTCGGAATCGGTGGCGCGCGCCATGAGCACGGCTTTGCCCGGCTTGGTCGGGACAGCCCATGCGTATTCCCAAAGACGCCACGCGTTGAGGATCGAATCGCCAGGCAGTTGCGCATCGCTCCACGTATCGCCGGCGTCGGTGCTGACTTCGACCCGCACGATCTCGGCGTCCGTGGTCCAGGCTGCGCCATGCACGCGATACATCTCACCGCCGCGCACCGCCTCGGCAAATTCCGGGCGTGCAATCTGCGATTTCACGCGGCCGGTCGTGATCGGAATCAGCGACGGCGCGCTCGATCCGCGCTCCCAATAGGCGTAATCGATCGATTGAAAATACCCGCTGTAAGGCTGCGCTGTCGCGACGATCTTCGTGAGCCACTTTACCGCCGCCATGCCATACCAACCCGGCACGACGGCGCGCAGCGGGAAGCCATGTGAGGCGGTGAGGTCTTGACCGTTCATCTGAAAGGCGAGCAGCACGTCGTCGCTGGCCTTGGCCAACGGCAGGCTGCGCGCATAATGAATTTTCCCCGCGGGTCGTGGAGGTTCTTTGATCTCGCCCTGGTCGGCGCCTTCGAGGATCAACTCGCGCGCGGCACTGCGCACTGCCGCCTTCTCGAGCACCCGGGCCAGCGGCACGCCGGTCCATACCGCATTGCCGACCGCGCCGCGTTCCCACTGCGCTCCGTCGCGCTGCGGTTCGAGAAAAGCACGCCCGTTCCCCGCGCATTCCATCACACTGGTGATCGTGCGCGTCTCCATTCCCCGAAGGTCGTCGTAGGTCAGCTCCAGCGGATGCTCCACCTCACCCTCGACCTTCAAGCGCCACCTCTTCACGTCGATCTCAGGGATGGGGAAGTGACCCCGCACATAGAAGCGCTCGACAGGCGTGACGAAGGAGCTGAGTGACCCAAACGGCATCTCAAGATTCAGCGGTTCCCTCTCGCGCACGATCATCCCGCCCGGTGGGAGCAGCTGTAGGGATTCGTCAATCGCAGGCATGGTGAAATCAGCGTGTGGTAAAGCGCTCCAACGCGTAGAGCGCGGCGAGCAGCAGGAGCGCGAAGCCGGGAACGAAGACGCCGAGCGGGATGTGCAGGAGGTCGGGCAGCATGAGTTTGCCTTTGTCACCCCATGTCTCGACAGTGCGCTTCAGCCAGCCGGACATCTCGGCAAACAAATAGGATCCGGCCACCAGGCCAGCCATGCCATAGAGCACGTCCCAGCTTCCCTGCCCCAGCGCAGCCGCCCCGGTGCCGGGGCAATAGGCGATGAGCGCAAAGCCGATGCCAAACACCGTGCCGCCGATGATCTGCGCGCCAATTTTGGTCGGGTGAATGTCCAGATTGACCTTCGCAAAATGATGGAGCGTGAAGACGCCAATCATTCCCACGAGGATGGCGGTCATCATGATATTGGCGACGGTGAAGTCCTGGAGTAGGAGCTGGCCGATGAGAACGTTGTATTTGGCGACGCCGCCCTTTTGCAAAAGGAAGCCAAAGGCGGTGCCGAAGATGATCGCGGCCACAATTTTCTTGCCAGCGGGCACCGCTGGGGGCGGCTCGCTCGATTCCTTCACTGCTTTGCCTGGATCGATCATAAGGTGGTGTAGAGAAGCATGGCAGCGGCGATGCCGCCGATGAACATGCAGATGACGGTGAGCCACGAGCCGGCGTTGAGCTGAAGCGTGCCGCTGATGCCGTGACCACTCGTGCAGCCGCCGGCGAGCCGCGCGCCAAAGGCCATCAGCACACCGCCGATGAAGCCGACGATCCCGCGCAGCGCGATGCTGTCGCCGAATCGCTCCACCCACATGGGATGCAGCCATTCATTGCGAATCTCCCCGCCCGTCCACGCCGCGATGAGACCGCCGAGGATCGTGCAGATGACGAATATAAAACCGTAGTTCACCGCTGGCGGATTGGTCTGGTAATACTTCAGC
>JANOAR010000180.1:0-5308 GCA_031411235.1 Verrucomicrobiota bacterium
GGCCTTGCATGGGCTGCGGCTGATCCTCTCCAACGTGGCGAAGGGCGTCATCGTTTACAGCAGCAGCGCGGGCACGGCGGCGGGCACGCTGGAGGTGATCTACTCCCGCGCCATCGCGCCGGGCGAGACGATCACGTTCGATATTGTCTCCTACGACCCCAAGCGGCGCACGGCGGCTTCTATGAATCCCACGATCAAAGCCGAAGCGCTGGAAGCCGCCGTGCCCACGCCCGGCCCGGTGGTGGGCACGCTGGTGCCGCTGCGCTCGCTGCAAGACACGCCGCAAGGGCCGTATTTGCAATGGGCCTCGGCGGCGCGGAAAACCTACGTGGTGGAGTATTCCAACGACGGCGGCACGACATGGTTCAGCGCGGTGCATCAGCTCGTGGCAGGCAGCACGGCGATGTTCTGGATTGATCGCGGCCAGCCGGAGACGCAGTCGAAGCCGATGAACAAGGCCGCGCGGATGTATCGGGTGAAGCGGCTGTGAGGAGGAACGTAGGCGCGTTCGCCAGAACGCGGTGGACTCATCCACGCACCCAAGACCGCACTCTGGCGAGTGCGCCTACGAGGCCCCCACCGCTCGCAGCCTCGCCACACGGGTGAAGACCAGCGTGGCCGAGATGTGCTCCAGCGCCACTCCGGTGAGCCTTGCCGCAGCTTGGCGATACAGTGCCAACTGCGGTGCATAACCCGCGACCTTCTCGTCCATGATCACATCGGTCGGCACATCATCTGTCTTGAAGTCGATGATCCTAACTCGCCGAGCCTTCCCTGCCGCATCGCGTTCTACGATGACGCGATCAAACACTCCCGAAAGCCAGCCGCCATCGTCCAGCACGAGATCAAACGGACGCTCGCGCCAGAGCTGGGCATGGGCATCGGGCAGGGCAAAAGCTGCGCGACAGGCAGCGCTGCGCAGCGTGCTCACCACCTGCGCCTGAGCCTGAGGAAAGGCATCGCGTTGATCCAGCTCAAGCTCAGTCCAGCGAGCCCCTAAGGCCGCTTCATCGAAGCCCTCATCCAGCCATTCCACCTGCTCGAACAAGGCATGAACCAGTGAGCCCAGCTCCCGACCCGCCTGCCGCCCTGGGCTGAAATGCACACTGCCTTTGAGCTTGAAGTCCTCCTCGCCCGAGGGCGTGCGGCGCTTCGTCATCGGCTGAGTGCGGCGCAGCAGTGGGCCTAGCGGCTCGCGCACCGTCACGCTCGCCGTGGGCACTGCATCGACGAAAGTCTTGCCCGTGAACCACTCGCGCTCCCCGTTTTCCCAAGCCCGCACCACGGCGAGATCGCCCACAGACTCCGTCTCGCCCGTGCCTGTGCCGAGGATCTCGTGCAGCAGGCGCGAGGTCTTCATGTACTCCGCCTTGGACTCCGTTTTCGGGGGCGGCTCGGTGATCAGATAAAGCCCATGCACCGCGCGCGTCATCGCCACGTAGAGGCGGCAGAGGCTTTCAAAACCCGTGCGCTCCATCGTCTCCGTGCGCTCGGCGCTCAGCACCTCGTCGATCTTTGCATAGGCGCTGGGTGGCTCTTGCAGCACCCATTGCACGAGGCCTTCGTCATCGCGACGGCGGATGAGATCGCGGCTGCGCACTTGGTTCATGCCATCGCCGCCCAGGTCGGGCAGGATCACCATATCGAACTCCAAGCCTTTCGCCGCGTGAACCGTCATCACCTGGATCGCCGCACTCGCCCCACGCGTGCGCAGTGTGTAGGCACGGGCATGGGCGATGAAGTCGTCCAAGTCGCGACTGCCCGATTCATCAAAGGCAGCCGCCAAGTCGCCGAACTGCGTGAGCCGCATTGCGGTGAAGGCATCGAGCGGGACGAGCACCTGCTCGATATGCTCCGTCCATAACTTGGCAAATCCCACGAAGCCCTCATTAAAAACCAGTCGCTGCACCGAGCGACACAGCGCGGCCACAGGCGATGGAGCGCGACCGTCCTCATCCAGTTTTCCCATCCCCTCGATCACTGGCCACAGCGGCGTCATTCGCAGATGCTCCAGCGCAAACGTATCGCCAGGATGCGCCGCGAGTTGCAGCACCGAGAGCAGTGCCAGCGTCGCGGCATTGTCGGTGGCGGGCGTCTGCTTCGACTCGCAGACCACCTCCATGCCCGTCTCGGCACGCAGTTTATCAGCGATCTCTTGGGCCTTGGCATTGCCACGCACCAGCACCGCGCAGGTCATGCCACGGCGCAGAGGTTGCACGGCATTGAGCAGTTGCACCGCGATGTCATCGGGCGCGGGTTGTTCTTCACCCGTGGCGACACGCTCGGGAAAGAGCATCGTCGCGTAGCCGACCAGCTCCTTTTTTGCCGCCTCGTGCCGAGAGAATTGCCACAGCTTGGTCGAGCCAGGCAGCAGCCGCGCCAGCGCCTCGGCATCGCCGAATACCGCATTCACCGCATCAAGCACTGCCTGAGCGCTGCGATAACTTTCCGCCAGTTCCTGCCGCTGTATCCCCCGCCCCGCCTTGGCTGGATGTGCATCGAGGATTTGCTGGAAGAGCTTCGGCTCGGCCTGCCGCCAGAGATAGATCGACTGCTTGGGATCGCCCACGGCGAAGAAACTGCGCTCGCCTGTATCGCTCTGCACGATCTCCTCCACCAGCCCACGCACGACGTACCATTGTTGGAAACTGGTGTCCTGGAACTCATCGAACAACCAGTGATCGTAGCGGCTATCGAGTCGATACCACAGCGCCTCGGCCCCCGCTGTGTGCAGCCATTCAGCGGCAGCGCGAGCGAGCAAGCGCTGCACATCGGCAAAGGATAGCCGCCCCTGCCCGCGCACGCTGCGAGCATATTCTTGCTCATACCCCGCGACCACACTCGCCGTGCCGCGCGTGCGCTTGCAGCGCAGCAGCAGCTCGCGTGCGAGCAGCGTCTCGCAGACATGCAGCAGCGCCTCGGCCTGGGCACCGGTGAAGGTTTTCTTTTGCCAAAAGGTCAGCTCGGCATTGCCTCGGCGCAGGTCATCCCAACCCTCGCTGCACTTTTCCAGCAAGGTCTTCGCCGCCTTCGGCAGCGCTAGCCCCGGCTCCGTGAGCAGCAGTCCATCGACCAGTTCGCGCCACTTCTCGGCGGTCTTCACCGTGAACATTTGGTCTGGGTCGATGGCCGAGCGCAGCCGCACCACAGCCTCCGTCAGCGTGGGCAATGGCGAGCGCCGTGTGGGTGCCTTGGGGCTAGGCCAGATGGCTGTCGGGTCGCCCCAGAGTGCCTCATCCTCGCGCTCCATCCATAGGTCGTGACTCTCGGCAATCCAGTCTTCCAACCGCGACTCCGCCTGCTTCTCCTCCGCACCGAAAGTGGCTATCTTAAACCCCTCCAGCAGCGCCGTTGCCCCCACCTCATCATGCTCGCGGTAGATGCGGTCGATGAGCCCCGCGAGCACTTCAGAGCGAGCCTCCAGCGCCGCGTTTTCATCCATCACCGAGGCACCGAGCGGCAGCCCCAACTCCAGTGGAAAACACGCCTGCACACTGGCGAAGAAGCTATCCAACGTGCCAAGCCGAAGCTGCTGCATGGACTGCGTCATCTCGCGCAGTAGCTTCAAAAAGTCTGGCCACTGCGCAGGCTGCGGCTTCATGTCTTTGAAAAAAACATCGGGATCGAGCTTGCCCGCTGCCAACTCTGAAAGGCGATTCAGTATGCGGTTAAAAAACTCCCCCGAAGCCTTTCGCGTGAATGTCATCGCCGCGATGCGCTGCGGCTCCACGCCCAGCGCCAGCAGGTGCAGGTAACGACGCACCAGTTGATAGGTCTTCCCCGAGCCAGCGGAGGCGGAGATCATGATGTGGGGCAGCGAAGGCATGGCGCAGGCTTCGACGGCGTGTGTTAGAAATGCAAGCGAGCCTACGAGTCCGCGACAATTCGCCATTGCCCCCGCGCCCATCTTAGCCGTAACGATGCAGTCAAAAGCTACTGCGGCTGGCTACGGCCCACCACTGCTGCGTCAGTCAGCGCTTTTTGGGCCATCGAGTGGTGAAACCACACTCAGGCCCAAAAAGCGCTGCCTTCCTTGCATTGGCGGCCCTCGCTCAGCCTCGCTACGCTTTTGACTGCATCGTTACGGCTTGGCCAATCAGCCACGCTCCTCTTCCCTCGCCCCTCATGCCTGCCTACACCGACCAAATCCGCAAAGCCGACGTCCTCGTCGAAGCCCTCCCTTACATGCAGTCGTTTCGCGGTTGCACCTTCCTCATCAAGGTCGGCGGCAGCGCGATGGAAGACCCCGCGCTGGTCGATAGCCTGCTGCGCGACATCGTTTTCCTCGAAGCCGTCGGCATCAATCCCGTGCTCGTCCACGGCGGTGGCAAAGCCATCTCGGCAGCGATGAAAAGCGCGGGCTTGGAAGCGAAATTCATCGGCGGAATGCGCGTCACCGATGACGCCACCATCGGCATCGTCGAGCAGACCCTCGCCCGTGTTATCAACCCCGAGATCGTCGAAAAGCTCAATAACTTCGGCGGCAAAGCCGTGGGTGTGCCCGGCACCGAAGTCTTCAGCGGCGAGAAGATGCCCGGCACGGATCCCGCCACGGGCCAGGATGTTGACATCGGCTATGTGGGCCGCGTCACCGACTGTCGCCTGGGCCTCATCCAAGCCGCTGTCTCGGGCGAGTTCGTGCCTTGCGTCTCGCCCGTCGCTCGGGATTCCAGCACAGGCAAAACTTTGAACGTGAATGCCGACCTCGCCGCCTGTGCGCTCGCCACGCGGCTGAAAGCCACCAAGCTTATTTTCCTCAGCGACGTGCTCGGCGTCATGCACGACCCGAAGGACAACACCACGCTCATCCCCAGCCTCAACCCCGCTGCCATCGCCGCGCTGAAGGCCGACGGCATCATCAGCGGCGGCATGATCCCCAAGGTGGACAGCGCCCTCGAATCCCTGCGCGGCGGCGTGGGTAAGGTGCATCTCATTGATGGCCGCATCCCGCATGGACTCATCCTGGAAATCTTCACCGATGGCGGCATCGGCACGATGATTCAATTGTGAGTGGTGGGCCGCAATAGCTTTTGACTGCATCGTTACGGCCTAGCGAGCCTTCTCACTTCAATAGCGTGTATTGACCAACCGACTTCTTCCATACACCATCATCGCCTATCCATATGGGCACCGTCATCGTTCTCGGCTCTCTCAACTACGATTGCATCGCGCTGGTCGATGCCTTCCCCAAGCCGGGAAACACGGTCGCCGCGAGGGACTTGATGTTTCGCCTCGGTGGCAAAGGAGCAAACCAAGCCGTGGCCGCAGCGAAGCAGGATGCCAAGGTGATGATGATCGGCTGCGTGGG
>JANOAR010000181.1:0-3611 GCA_031411235.1 Verrucomicrobiota bacterium
CAGCAAAGGCAAGCTCATCCCCGACAACGACATGTGGATCGCCGCCACCGCCAAGAGCCACGACCTACAGCTCTACTGCCGAGACAAGCACTTCGACGAGTTGATCGACATCATGGAGATCATTCAGGCTGAAAGTTGAGATGACGGCCCCCGCACCGTCCTGCCACGGCCTGGATCACCCGCAACACCAAGCGTCCCCTCTGCTACGTCGTTAACCAAGCCATGTCATCGATCCCACCATTGCCCAATGCCGAGCGTGCTGTGATCGACCTGCGCAAGCTCTCGAACTACTGCCTTGATATGACGCACCCCATTGGGCGGCACAAAGCGGCAGTGTTCCGGCGAGCGCTGGGATTCACTGCGAGTGACACTCAGACCCTCGCAGACTTGATTCTGAACGCAGCGACGACAGCACCCGCTGTCACGGGCCAAAAGGATGAGTTTGGTCAACGCTACAGCTTTGACTTTGCAGCGAGCAACGCCGTTGGCAGCGCTGTCATTCGCGTCGCTTGGATCATCCGCACCGGCGAAGACTTTCCTCGTCTCACTTCATGTTATGTGATAAATGATTGACTAATGAACACCCCTCACACCTCTCCCATTGCCTTGCTCGACACCGTCGCGCTCATCTGTGACCTGCCCGATCACGGACTCATCGCAGGCGAAGTCGGAGCCGTTGTAGAAGTCCTCGCCAGCGATGTCTTCGAAGTCGAGTTTTGTGATGAAAACGGCCAGACCTACGCCTTTCAGACGCTGCGCGCGAATCAGATTGTGGCACTGCACAACCACGGTCACCCACTCCGAGCCATGGGCCGAGAGGCGATGTTAGCAGCGTGACAAGACACCTCCCAAATCCCACGTTGGCACCAAACTCATCCGCCCCGACCTCCACGAGCACATCAACCGACTCCGCACCGCTCTCCCCCGGCCTGGATCACCCGCAACACCAAGCGTTCCCCCCCTGCTTCCCCGTGATTTTTGGAATCCTGCAATTTGATTCGACCCCATTCACTTGCTGTTGAGTTTCATGGGAATATCCGCTAGCAATGACGCATTCATGACTCCATTCTAACTCCATGAGTGTCGCCCAAATGGTTCTAGAATTACCGAGATTGCAGCCCGCCGAACGCCGCATCATTCGCCGCCAGCTCGTCGAGCTTGCCGAGTCCGATGATGACATCGCGCTGTGCGATGCCTTAGCCGCAGAGGGCGCAGCCATGCTCGATGCCCTGGAGGATGAAGATGAGTAAAGCCCTGCGTGGCGACGTGTGGCAAGTGGACTTCGGCCTCGCCGCCAAGGTGCGGCCAGCACTCCTTCTCACCGACGAGTCTGACGACGACAACGAACTCGATGTTGTCACCCTCGTGCTGCACACCACATCGCTGCGCGGCAATGCCTGCGAAGTCAGCATCCCCAAACCCTTCCTCAAACCCGGTGCCTTCCACTGCCAGCAGGTGCAGACAGTTTCCGCAGCAAAGCTCCTCCGCCGACTCGGCGTCCTGACTCCCAGTGAGAGGCAAAAAGTAGATGCCGTGCTCCTCGCAAGGCTTGGCCTTTAACGAAGCATCTCCAATGCCTGTCACGCTCCATTCCTCGATCCCATCTGGCCCCCCCTCCGCCCCGTCCTGCCCCAGCCTGGATCACCTGGACGAACTCGAATTTACCAGTTGGCTCAGCTGAGTGCGTATGCAAAAATTCATCAGCCATGAAGATCGAAACCCGCGCGATGACCAAGGATGAGCAATATGCCGCTGTGACGGAGAAGCTGACGCTTATGGGTATCCGGGTCCCGCCACGCGGTTCATGGAAAAAAACCATGGGAAGCATGGAAGGCAGCCGCCATCTGAGTGAGGCGATGCGGCTTGGCGCGGAGTGGCGAGCAGAGGTGAATCGCAAGTCAATTGAGGAACTCGATGCTCATTCTTGATACCAATCACTACTCTGAAATCATCGAGAGGCGACCCATCGGGCTGCGACTTGAAGAGCGGCTCCAAGCAAGCAAGGAAGACGCTTTTCTGACCATCATCACGCCCGAGGAATCGCTGAAAGGCTGGCTCGCTGCGATTCAGCCGCATCGGCAGGCAGACTCGGGTGTGCGGGCTTACCGCGAATTTCAGGACAGCCTCTCTACCTTGGGCGAATGGACCATTCTTCCTTGGACAGATGATGCTGTAATGATCTTCCAAGCCCTACGCACCCGAGGTGTTCGGATCGGCTCAATGGATCTCCGCATCGCCAGCATCGCCCTCGAATACGACGCCACGGTGCTAACTCGCAATCTGCGAGACTTCCGCCAAGTACCTGAACTGCGAGTGGAAAACTGGCTAGACTGAAGCCCGCCAAGGCTACCCTCCCATCGGTATCGTCAACCCACTGGAACTCATCTATGGAAACCAAGACCAAAGCCTTTGATGCCGTCGCCGAATCTCGCAAACTCAACGCCATGAGTCAGACCGAACGCATCGCCTACTTGGACGCACTCGGCCAACGAGTCCGCGCTGAACTGCGGCCCAAGAAAGCGTTGTAAGCCGCCTCATTTGCCGCCCTCCCGTGGCCCCTGACACGAAGCACCTCCAAGCTGTCATGCTCCATTCCTCGATCCCATCTGGGCCACCCTCCGCCCCGACCTCCACGAGCCTATCGACGGACTCCGCACCTTCCTGCCCCAGCCTGGATCACCCGCAACACCAACCGTTCCCCCTGCTTCCCAGTGATTTCTGGAATCTGCAATAGGATTCGTACGGCCCCTTTCACTGAGGCCGAGAGAATAAGTCAGCGGCTGAAACTCCCGCCCCATTCACGTTTGACGCCCCCATCCGCACCTCATAGTCTAAGTCCCATGACAGCCACCTTCTCAGCCCACGGCCTCATTGAGATCCCAGCCATCTTCCGCGAAGCCGCCGCCATCAAGCCCGGGCAACGCTGCGACATTCAGCGCACAGGCAAAGGCGAGTGCCAGCTCCGCATCACAACGGATGAGCCCAAGCCCAAGCGCCGCCTCGTCGATGTGCTCCTCGACTGCCCCGTGAAAGGCTGGATGCCAGAGCCCGACCGCTCAGAAATGACCACCCTGGCACCTCCTACCCTCTTCTGGAATCCTGCGATATGATTCACACGGCCCCTTCTACCGACCACGCCGAATGACCTGCCTTATCGATGTCCTCTCCAAATCTGCCGCCACCAGATTAAAATTTCCAGTCTGCCCGAGTGCCTTTCTTGCCAAGCGCTTCTCTTCCTGTTAGCCTCACGCATTATGATCCTCGACCAGTATCCCGAAGTGCGTCAGCTATCTTCCGCTGAAAAGCTCATTTTCGTCACCGAGCTTTGGAATGACCTGGAGGAGAATCCTTCGGAGGTGCCCGTGTCACGGGAGATTGTCGCCGAGTTGGATCAACGCATGGAGCAGTTCCGCCAAAACCCAGATCAGTTCACGACTTGGGAAGTAGTCAAGGCCCGGATACTCGGACCGCAGCCATGATCGACCTCATTCTGCTGCTTCAGGCCGACCTCGACATTCAAGCGGCCTTCAATCGCTACGACGATTACCAGGACGGTCGCGGCTATGTCTTCATGCAGCAACTGGATGCCGCCTTGACCATGCTACGTCGCA
>JANOAR010000182.1:0-23639 GCA_031411235.1 Verrucomicrobiota bacterium
CCCCCCGCGCGCTCCGCCTTCCGCCGTCCCTGGGGGGGCGCCCCGGCGCGCGCTTCCGGGAAACGGATAAAGCCTGAACTCCAACGTGGCCATTCGTTGCTGTTCTGCCGCTGCAACGAGGAAGAAAAGGCGAAGCATGGGCAACGAGATCATCGTAACCCTGTAGAACTCATAGCGCACAGAAGACCAAGAGCTTTAAGCTAAAGCCTAAAGTCGAGGGCCGCCGCCAACCACCGTGATTGCAGAATTCCAAATTTATTCTGGTCATCAACGAACGGAATTCGTAACCTCGCTGATTCCACTGCGTAAAAACATGCCTGTAAGGTTCGCCCGAGACTGAATGGCATAACTTGCATCTTTATTCTCATTTATTAGACCTGCTATGAAGCCACTAAAGCCGTCCGTCATCGCCGCCCTCCTTGTCGTTGGAGCCGCTATTCTCGTTGGGTATGAGCTGTACCGGAGAGCCAAAATTGCCGACGATTCTCGCTCCGCAAACAACAGCCATAGCGTGGTCAAGGACAGCACAGGGGCCACTCCAGAGCCTGTGCCAGCAGTCGTCGCCAGCAAGCCGCCAGAGCCTAGGGCATCAACATCTGTATCTGTGGAAGGCAAACGCATCGCGATGGGCAAGCGCAAAGTGCAGCCCGTTGATGTGCGCGATGTGCCTAGTCTGGCACCAGGTTTGGAGCCCATGCGCAAGGTGGCTCTTGCTGCCCTGGAGCGGTCGGTGCCGGGTGTGAAGGTGGAGTTCGATGCGATCACGGGCGCTCCGAGTTACGTGCAGGCGACGGGCCGATTCCTCACGCCGCCGCTGGCAAAGGGCCAGCCTGCGCGTGCGGCTGTGGAAGCCTTTATTGATGAACACGCGGCGTTGTTCGGCCACACGGCTGCGGCTTTAAAAACAGCGCGCGTGACTCGCGAAGACGTGACGGCGCATAATGGCATGAGCACGCTGGTATGGAACCAGCAGGTGAACGGCGTGCCGGTGTTCAAGACGATCTTTAAGGCCAATGTGACGAGGAATGGCGAGATCATCACGCTCAATGATCACTTTCTCGCAAGCCCGGTGGCACAGACAAGCATCGCCCAGGCGACGGTGAACGCGCCGCGTGCGATTTCTTTAGCGGCGGCATCAGTCAATGACAGCGTGGACGAAGGCTCGATCTCGGGGCAAGGCAAGGCGACAGGAGCCGAGAGCAGGCAGAGCTACATGGCCAAGGGCCTGAGCGACACGATCGCGCAGTTCACCTACATGCCGATGGATGCGAGCAATGTGCGCGCGGCCTGGGATGTGACGACCTTTTCCATCGCCAACAACGAGATGTTCCGCATCGTCGTGGATGCTATCACAGGCGAGGTGCTCTATCGCACTAGCCTGACGAGCGACATCAGCGACGCGAGTTATCGGGTTTTCACTAGCGATAGCCCATCGCCCTTTTCGCCAGGGTATGACACGCCGAACAGCACGCAGCCCGCTTTGGTGCCTCGGCAGTTGGTGACCATCCAAGCACTGAACACCACAGCTTCGCCGAATGGCTGGATCAACGATGGCGTCACCGAGACGCTGGGCAACAACGTCGATGCCCATACCGACACGGATGCCAACAATAGCCCCGATTTGCCGCGCCCAACCTCAGCGACTCGTGTGTTTGATTTCCCGCTGGATCTCAACCTCGCACCGAGCACTCACAAAGACGCTTCAGTGACCAATCTTTTCTACTGGTCCAATATCTTCCATGATCGGATGTACTCGCTGGGTTTCACCGAGACGGCGGGCAATTTCCAAACCGATAACTTTGGCCGAGGTGGCCTAAGCAACGATGCCGTGCAGGCGGATGCACAAGATGGCAGCGGCACGGATAACGCCAACTTTTCTACCCCTGCTGATGGCTCGCCAGGGCGGATGCAGATGTATCTGTGGACGGGGCCTACGCCTGATCGCGATGGCGACTTCGAGATGGAGGTGGTGCTGCATGAACTGTGCCACGGAGTGAGCAATCGCCTCGTCGGTGGGGGCGTGGGCATCAGTGCCAACATCACGGGTGGCATGGGCGAGGGGTGGTCGGACTTTTACGGGCTCGCGATGCTGGCCGAGGCGAGTGATGATGTGAATGGTACGTGGGCACGCGGTGCGTATAGCCGTTATCTCATCAGCGCAGGCTTCACCGAGAACTACTACTATGGCGGGCGGCGCTACCCTTACTCCACCAACAAGCTGAAAAATCCGCTGACGTTGAAGGACATTGACCCCACGCAGGCAAGCCTGCACACGGGCATACCGAGGCATCCGTTCGTTGGCAATGTGGCGGATCAGGTTCATAACATGGGCAACGTGTGGTGCGTGGCGTTGTGGGAGCTGCGGGCGAAATTGATCACCAAGCATGGCTTTGCTACGGGTAATGAGTTGACGCTCCAGCTCGTCACCGATGGCATGAAGCTCTCGCCTGCAAACCCGAACTTTTTGCAAGCGCGTGATGGCATTATCCAGGCCGATCTGGTGAATAACGCGGCTGCGAACAGCAAGGAACTGTGGGCTGGCTTCGCCAAGCGTGGCATGGGCGTGAGCGCCACCGCGCCTGTGAGCAGCACCTCCATCGGCATTTTCGAGGCCTATGATGTGCCGGGCGATCTCGCCATCACACCCGTCGCTGCGGCGAGCAGCCTAGGGCTGGTCGGTGGGCCGTTCAGTGTCAATTCCTTTGCCTACACCCTGACCAATAACGGCGGCGTGGCGGCGGTTTGGATAGCGGCCAAAGAGCAGACTTGGACTGATCTCTCGGCCAGCGGTGGAACCCTCGCCCCAGGGGCGAGCACGACGGTTACTTGGTCGCTCAATACCGGGGCGAATGCTCTCGGCGTAGGCGAGCAGCTCGACACGCTGACGATCACCAATAGCACCACGGGTTTCGTCCACAGTCGGCCACTTTACTTGTCCATCAGCAGCACGCCCGTGGCCCAGACGATCACGTTTCCCACACTCTCGCCGCAGTTGGCGAGTGCTGCGCCCTTCACGCTCACGGCCACGGCGAGCAGTGGCTTGGCGGTGACTTACAGCATCGTCAGCGGGCCAGCGACGGTGAGCGGCAGCACGCTCACGCTCACGGGTGCAACGGGGGCGGTGACGGTGAAGGCAAGCCAAGCGGGCAGCAGCATCTACACCGCTGCGCCGGATGTGCTGCGCACGTTTGTGGTGGGCACGGGGTTTCAGTTTGCGAAGGTGGTGACGTCGCAAGGCGGGCAGTTTACGTATGCACTGAAGGCCGACGGCACGTTGTGGACTTGGGGCACCGCAGGCAATGGCAATTTGGCGGACGCTGCCAGTGCCCACCGCATCACGCCCACGCAGATTGGTTCGGTGACGACGTGGGCGAATATTACGGCAGGTAATAATTTCGGCTTTGGCCTGCGCAGCGATGGCTCGCTGTGGGCCTGGGGGTTTAACTTCAACGGCCAGCTCGGCGATAGCACCACGGCTGCAAAAACGGCACCCACGCAAATCGGTGCGGGCAGCACCTGGGTGGCGGTGAGCGCGGGTTCGTTTCACACGTTGGCGATCAAGTCGGATGGCACGCTGTGGGCTTGGGGCTTGAATACCAATGGGCAGCTCGGCAACAACAGCACCACGCAGAGCACCACCCCGGTGCAAGTGGGCGTGGCGACCAACTGGGCCAGCGTGTCAGGCGGCAGCTCGCATAGCTTGGGGCTCACCACCACGGGTGAACTGTGGGCCTGGGGGCTGAACAGCAGCAGCCAGCTCGGCGATGGCACGACGACGCAGAGCTTGGTACCCATCCGCATCGGCGTTGCTACGGATTGGGCGGAGGTGCTCGCCGCTGGCTCCAGTTCTGTTGCGCGCAAGACCGGCGGCATGCTGTGGGCTTGGGGTGGCAATGGCAGCGGGCAGTTGGGCGATGGCACTTTTGTGACCAAGACAACGCCCACGCAGATCGGCGTGGATACGACGTGGACGGCTCTCGCGGGTGGATCAAATAACACGGGCGGGCGCAAGAGTGATGGCACCCTCTGGATCGCGGGCAACAACACAGGCGGGCAGCTCGCCAATGGCACCACTTCATCGAGTAGTTTGCCTGTGCAGATCGGCACTGCGACCGACTGGACGAGCCTTTCTATCGGCATCAATCATATCGCGGCGCTGCGTGCAGATGGCTCGATTTGGGCGGCAGGCGAGGCGGCGAGTTTCACCGGGGTGCAGCCTCGGGCGATGGCTTTGGCTTCGGCTTCCACGAGTGTGTGGACGCAGATGAGCGGGGCCAATGGCTCGTTCCTGGCGGTGCGCAGCGATGGCACGCTGTGGGCCTGGGGCTTGGGTACGAACTATCAGTTGGGCAATGGCAGCACGAGTGATTTGCGTGCGCTGACGCAGGTGGGCACGGCGACGGATTGGAAGCAAGTGAGCGAGGGCACCAACCAATTCACGATGGCGGTGAAGACGACGGGCACGCTGTGGGGCTGGGGATTGAACAGCACCTCGCAGCTCGGCGATGGCACGACGACGACGAAGACGGCGGTCACTCAGGTGGGCGTCGCCACAGACTGGTCGCTGGTCTCTGCGGGCAGCGGCCACACGCTGGCGGTAAAGACGACGGGCACACTGTGGGGCTGGGGCAGCAATGGCTTAGGACAAGTCGGCGATGGCACCTTGGTGACCAAGACCACGCCTACGCAGATCGGCTCGGCGACCAATTGGGCCAAAATTTCGGCAGGTAGTTCGCACAGTCTGGCGGTGAAGACCGATGGCACGCTGTGGGCCTGGGGTGGCAACAACAGCAACCAACTCGGCGACGGCACCACGACCACGCAGCAGAGTCCGGTGCAGATCGGTGTGGCGACGACTTGGAGCGATGTCGCCGCCTGTTCTGGCCACTCGGTGGGCCTGCGTAGTGATGGCACGCTGTGGACGTGGGGCCAGGGCACTTATGGGCAAATGGGCAGCGGTAGCACGGCAAATCGCACCACGCCGGCGCAGGTGGGAACGGACACCAATTGGGCAAAAATATTTGCTGGCTACAACCAGACCATCGCGATCAAAAGCACAGGCACGCTGTGGATTTGCGGCCAAGGCAATTCGGGAATGCTGGGCGACGGTGGCATCGCGAATTCCACGACGCTCGTGCAAGTGGGCAACGATACGGGCTGGTCGCTAGCGGCTGGCGGCATCTACACCATGTCTGCTGTGCGCAATGGCACAGGCTTCTTCACCGCTGGGGCCAGCGCTGGGGCTCGCACGATGGCGGGCGGGCGGGATAGCCGGGTGCTGGCCCCCGTGCTGCCGATTCTCTCGGCGCAGACGTTCAACAGCCTCACGGCCAGTTACAGCACTTACCAATCACCCGTCAATATCACCACATCGAGTGGCCTCACGCCCACCGTGCAAGTCCTCTCGGGGCCTGCGACGGCGAGTGGCAATGCACTCACGCTCACGGGCAACGGCACGGTCGTGGTGCTGGCCTACCAGTATGGCGATGATGCGGCGTGGAATGCCATCCCGCCGACGAGGATCAGCTTCACGGTGGGCAATGCCTTGGCCGTGAGCTTCCCCACGCTGGGCAGCACGGGGCTCACCAGCAATGGCTTCGACGCGCGCAATGTCGTACTCGCGCCCACACTCGGCTTTGCCCCCACCCTGGGCACCGCCTTGACGCTGGTGAACAACACCAGCAGCAGCGCCATCATCGGCACGCTGCCGGGCATCGCGCAGGATGGCTACTTGGTGATGAGCTTCGGCGGCACGAGTTATGGCTTCCGCGTCGATTACCTTGGAGGCGATGGCAACGACATCGTGCTTACCCACGAGGTGACGCCGCAGACGATCAGCATCGCGCAGGTGAATCCAAAGGAGATCACCGATGTGCCCTTCGCCATCGGTGCCACGAGCACAGGCGGCTTACCCGTGACGCTGAGCGTCATCACCGGGCCAGCGAGTGTGGCTGGCAATACGCTCACGCTCACGGGTGCGGCAGGCGCGGTGACGATGAAGGCGGCGCAAGCGGGCAATGCGCTGTTCACTGCGGCACCGGATGTGGTGTTTACTTTTGCGGTGGGGAGCAGTGTGAGATTCTCGGCGATAGCGTCGTACAATCACACGCTCGCTGTGGGCACCAACGGCTGGCTCTGGGCTTGGGGAAACAATAGCAGCAATCAGCTCGGCGATGGCGCGACGACCTCTCGCTACATCCCTGCTCGCATCGGCACTGCGACGGATTGGCTGCGCGTCTCTGCTGGATCGCTGCATTCGCTCGCCGTCAAAAACACGGGCACCCTCTGGGCCTGGGGTTCCAACCTCAACAACCAGCTCGGTGACGGCACCACCACCACCCGCACAGCGCCCACCCAGATCGGTGTCGTCACGACTTGGGCACAGGTCTATTCGGGTCGGTTGCACTCCATTGCCCGCCGCACCGATGGCACGCTGTGGGGCTGGGGTTTAAACACCAGCGGCCAGACGGGCGATGGCACGGGCGTCACCAAATCTGTGCCCACGCAAATCGGCGTTGCCACGGACTGGGCATCGGCTGCGGCGGGGGAGGATCACGGTCTCGCCATCAAGACCAACGGCACGCTTTGGGGGTGGGGCTCGAACAGCAGCGGGCAAGTCGGCGATGGCACCGCAGTGAACAAACTTGGCCCCGTGCAGATCGGCACGGCGACCAATTGGAGCGTGGTCAGCGCTGGCCAAGCCCACAGCCTTGGCGTGCAATCCGATGGCAGTCTATGGGCCTGGGGCGCAGGCACATCAGGCCAGCTTGGCGATGGCACCTCAGTGAGTAGAACGAGCCCCGTGCGGGTCGGCACCGCCAGCGACTGGCTCAGCGTGCTGGCCAGCCCTAGCTACTCCCGCGCCATCAAGACCGATGGTAGCCTGTGGGTCTGGGGGCTCAACACCAGTGGGCAACTCGCTGATGGAACTTTTATCAACAAGACCTCGCCCGTGCGCCTCGGTATGGCCTCGGACTGGGCCGCCGTGAGTGGTGGCAGCACGGGTTATACGATGGGGCTCAAGAGCGACGGCACGCTCGCCACCTTCGGCGATGGCGCGACCTTTGGCGGGCATGGCCTATCGCCGCGAGCGTTTGGACGCGCGATGGCAGCCAGTTCAAATCAGCAGGTCAGCACCTCAGCCACGCACACGCTGGTGCGTCGTAGCGACGGTACCCTGTGGGCCTTCGGCACCGGCACCAGTGGCCAACTCGGCAACAACGTGACGCTTAACTCCGACCCCATTCAGATTGGCACGGTCGCCACCTGGGCCAGCGTCAGCAGCGGCAATTCCTTCTCCGGCGGCATCCGCAGCGATGGCACTCTATGGATGTGGGGCACCAATTTCAGCAACCAACTCGGTGATGGCACCACCACGACGCGTTTCGTGCCGACTCAAATCGGTAGCGCCGCCGACTGGGCCAGCATCGCTCCTGCACCCGGTGGCAGCCACACCCTCGCGCTCAAGACGGGTGGAACCCTGTGGGCCTGGGGCAGCAACAGCAGCAGCCAACTCGGCGACGGCACCGCCGTAGCCAAAACCGTGCCCACTCAGATCGGCAGCGCCACGGATTGGAGCAAGCTCGCCACGGGAGCTGCGCACTCCCTCGCGATCAAAACCGATGGCACCCTTTGGGCCTGGGGGTTGAATTCCAGCAATCAACTCGGCGATGGCACCACCACCACCCGCAGCGTTCCTACCCAAATCGGCATCGCTACCGATTGGGCGCAAGTGGCCACCTTCAGCAACTCGTCCTATGCGCTGAAGTCCAACGGCACGTTATGGGCCTGGAGCACCAATTCCAGCGGTCAACTCGGTGACGGCACCACCGTTTCTAAAACGACTCCCACCCAGATCGGCACCGATACCGACTGGCTGCAAATCACGGCTGGCTCCAGTCATGCCAGCGCAACCAAGAGCAACGGCTCGCTCTGGGTATGGGGGCTAAATTCAACGGGTCAGCTCGGCGACGGCACCATCACACAGCAGAATAGCCCCGTCCGTATCGGCACCAGCACGGGCTGGGTCGCCGTCACTGGCGGCAGCCTCCACACCATCGCCCTGCGCAACGACGGCTCCCTCTGGAGCGCAGGCAACAGTGGCAACTTCCGACTCTCATCAACCTCTGGCCGTTCGCCGTTCGCCGTCGCCCCCGTCGTTCCCGGCCTCACGGCACAGACGCTGAATGCCACGCCTATCGGCACCAATCCTTACCGTTTCACTGCCAGCAGCGGGTTGCCGGTACAGATCGCGCTGGTGTCTGGCCAAGGCACGATCACGGGGGATGAAATCAATCTCACCGGGGCCGTCGGTGCGCCTGTGGTGGTGCTCATCTGGCAGCCTGGCGATGAGTTCGCCTGGAATGCCGTAGGGCCTGTGGAGGTGACCATCGGCACGCTGAATCCGCCGACTATCGAGAGCCTTGCTCACGCTAATGTGTCGGGCTCGGGCGCGGATCTCACGGCCACGGCCAATCCTAATTTTGGCCTCACCAGCGTGTCGTTCCAGTACGGCACTAGCCCCACGCTGAGCACTTTCAGCAGCAGCAGTTCGATCAGCATGGGTTCTGGAAATAACAGCGTCACCACTGCGCCCATTGCCATCAGCGGACTCAGCCAAGCCACCACCTACTACTACCGTGCTGTGGCCACTAGCGCAGGTGGCACGACGACGAGTAGCATTCAGAGCTTCACCACGCTGCTGCGCGACATCGTCATCGAGCAGCCTGCAGCCTCTGAGATCGCCAGTGGCTCCACGAGCGACTTCGGCAACGTGACGATGGGCAGCAGCGGCTCGCTCACCTTCACGGTAAAAAACACCGTACCCGGCACGGCCATCACGCTCGGCACGCTCTTACTCTCGGGCGCAGATGCGGCGAGCTTTTCCATCAACACCACGGGCACGAATACCAGTATCAGCGGCGGCACCAGCACCACCTTCAGCGTCGTCTTCACACCCACGATCAGCGGCGCACGCACGGCCTTGCTGACGATCCCCAACAACGACCCGGATGAGAATCCTTTCTTCATCAACCTCACCGCCGTGGGTGCCGCCATCGCTGGGCCTGGGCAGAGCCTCGTCGGGCCGAGCAGCTTGCCTTATCGCCTTGCCAGCAATGGGGCCTTCACCCTCGGCTACATCGCCACTAGCGGGCTTGCGCCGACTTACAGCATCGTCGCGGGCTCAGCCTCAGCGACGGTCAGCGGTAGCACCGTCACGCCCACGGGCGTGGCCGGGCCTGTGACGATCCGCATCGACCAAGCGGGTGGCTCCGGCTACAACGCTGCGGCTCCCGTTTATCGCAGCTTCAGCATCATCAGTGATCGCTTCAGCAAGCTCGCCCAAGGCCCCACTTCCGACCATGCACTCGCCATCAAAACCGACGGCACGCTGTGGGCCTGGGGCAGCAATAACTTCGGTGAACTGGGCAACGGCGGCACTACGGACAGCGCGGTCATCATCAAAATTGGCGTCGCCACCACTTGGAATCTCGTCGCCACAGGCACCGATTTCAGCGCCGCCATCCGCACTGACGGCACGCTATGGACGTGGGGTCTCAACACCAGTGGCCAGCTCGGCGACGGCACCACCATCACCCACAGCGCGCCCACCCAAGTCGGTGTCTTGACCACCTGGGCCAGCGTGGTCTGTGGCGACAATTTCATGATCGCCCGCAAGACCGACGGCACGCTGTGGACCTGGGGCGGCAACCTCAACAGCCAGCTCGGCCTGGGCGATACGACCAACCGCAGCACGCCCACGCAGATCGGTGCGCTGACGACTTGGAGCGCGATGGCCGCAGGCACCAGCCACGTCATCGCGCGCAAGACCGACGGCACGCTGTGGGCCTGGGGGTTGAACAGCAGCAGCCAGCTCGGCCTCGGCGATACCAGCACCCGCAGCACGCCCACGCAGGTCGGCGTGAGCACCTCTTGGAACATCAAACTTGGCTGCGCAGCGAACTCCTCGTTTGCCATCCAAAGCGCCACCTCCGGTGCCCTCTATGCCTGGGGCAGCAACAGCAGCTATCTCCTCGGCAACGGCACCACCACCACGCTCACCGTGCCCACGCTCATCGGCAGCACCTTCACCTGGAGTTCCATCTTACCCGGCGCGGGCCATGCCATCGCCACTCGCAGCGATGGCACGCTGTGGGCCTGGGGCGGCAGTAACACCACTGGCCCAGCGGGCTTTGGCGATAGCTCCAGCCGCACCAGCCCCACGCAGCTCGGCACGGCCACGGACTGGGCCGCAGCCACGGGCACCAGTTTGAACTCATACGCGCTAAAAACCGATGGTACCCTCTGGTCTAGCGGAGCGAACAACAACCTCAAGCTTGCCACTCCCTACGTCGCCCCCGTCGCCATTGCCAGCGGCGTCACCGCCATGTCCCAAGGGTCATCCCGCAGCCACTTCATCCGCAGCGACGGCACGCTGTGGGGTATGGGCAGCAACTTCAGCGACCTGGGAGACGGCACCACCACACGCCGCCCCGCGCCCGTGCAAATCGGCACCGCCACCAACTGGCAGAGCATCGCCGGCGGCAGGCAGTTTGCCCTCGCGATCCGCAGCGATGGCACGCTGTGGGGAACAGGTCTTAATTCTTTAAACCAACTCGGCGACGGCACCACCACCACCCGCCTCAGCTTCGTGCAGCTCGGCAGCAGCACATGGAGCAAAGCCTCAGCGGGCGGCTACCACGGCCTCGCGATCCGCAGCGATGGCACACTCTGGGCTTGGGGTTACAACTTCTACAGCCAGCTCGGCGACGGCACCACCACCACCAGCAGCAGCCCCATACAAATCGGCACCGGCACCGATTGGCAGAGCATCGCCACAGGCGAATATTCCTCCTACGCTCTGAAGACCGACGGCACCCTGTGGGCCTGGGGGTGGAATGCCTTCAGTCAACTCGGCGATGGCACCACCACCAACCGCAGCAGCCCCGTACAAATCGGCACCGCTACCGACTGGGCCAGCCTTTCAGCAGGCACCAGCCATACCCTCGCGCTGAAGACCAACGGCACGCTCTGGGCCTGGGGTAACAACAGCGATGGCCAGCTCGGCAACGGCACCACCACTAACCTCAGCGTCCCTACCCAAATCGGCAGCGCCACCGACTGGACAGCCATCCAGGGAAGCGACGTCAACAGCATCGCCCGTAAGGTCGATGGCTCCCTCTGGGTCGTCGGGCGCAACACCTTTGCCCAGCTCAATGACAGCACCGTCACCAGCCGCTCCACCTTCATCCAGCTAGGCACCCACAATGCCTGGAGCACCCTCGCCAGCGGGCGCGGCACCCACATCCTCGCCACCACTGCCGACGGCACTTTGTGGGGCGTGGGCAACAACGCCGACTCCCAGCTCGGCAGCAACGCCCGCCTCATCTCGGCGCTCGACTACGCCCACCCCGGCACCACCACCCAGGCCATCACTTTCCCCACCGTCAACATCCCCGGTTACGGCAACCCTTACACCCTTAATGCCACCACCACCAGCGGCCTGCCCGTCAGCTACATCCTCGCCTCCGGCCCTGCCTCCATCAGCAACGGCAACCTCCTCACCGTCACTGGCCCTGGCACGGTGAAACTCCTTGCCTACCAAAACGGCGACCTCCCCACCTGGCAGGCAGCCCCCGTCGTGCAAGCCGTGCTCACCGCCCCCGTGCCCGCCCCCGTCTTCACCAGCATAGCCGCCAACAGCATCACCGACACCACCGTCAGCCTCGCTGCCCAGGTCACTCCCAACGGTGCCACCACCAGCCTCGTCTGGCAGTACGGCACGGATCCCACGCTCGCCATCTTCACCGCCACCAGCCCACAAAATATTGGTGCCAGCACCACCACCATCAGTCCCACGCCCACCGCGCTCAGCGGCCTCGCCCTCGGTACCACCTACTACTACCGCGCCATCGCCACCCACTACTCTGGCACCGCCACCACCAGCATCCAGAGCTTCGCTACCCTCACGCCAGACATCGCCGTGGAGCAGCCAGTGGACACCCCGCTCACCAGCGGCAGTTCCACCGTGGACTTTGGTATCGTCACCCTCGGCACGCCTGCCACGCTTACCTTCACCCTGCGCAACACTGTTGCTAGCACCACCCTCGCGCTCGGCGGCATGAGCCTCAGCGGCAGCGATGCCAGCTTCTTCAGCCTAGGCACCACGGGCACCAGCACCAGCCTCGTCGGCATCTCCAGCACCACCTTCACCCTCACCTTCATCCCCTCCAGTCTTGGAGCCCGCAGCGCCACGCTCAACCTCCCCAGCAATGACCCCGACGAGAGCCCCTTCACCCTCGCTCTCACCGCCGCTGGCATCGTCTCCGCAGCCCCTGTGCAGACGCTCAATGGCCCTGCCACCCTTGTACCGCGCTTCCTCACTGGCGGCGTGTTTACTCTGCCTGCTTTCTACGCAACCAGCGGCTTGGCCGTCAGCTACGAGATCGTCGCAGGCGCAGGTTCTGCTAGCCTCTCCGGCAGCACCGTCACCCCGCTCGCGAGTGGCCCCGTCACGATAAAAATCACCCAAGCCGGCGGCAGCGGCTACGATGCTGCCGCGCCCATTTATCGCAGCTTCGTCGTCATCGAAGGGCAGTTCGTCAAACTTGCCCAAGGCTCGCAAGCCAACCACATGCTCGGCATCAAAGCTGACGGCACCCTATGGGCCTGGGGCAACAACCTAAACTACCAGTGCGGCGACGGCACCACCACCATTCGCCGCGCTCCCGTGCAGATCAGCGCTGCCACCAACTGGGTTTCCGCCACTGTTGGCACTTTTGCCAGCGCCGCTGTGCGCAGTGACGGCACGTTGTGGGCCTGGGGCTTTGGTAGCACCGGAATGCTGGGCACGGGCGATCTTCTTGACCGCACCACCCCCACCCAGATCGGCAGCGCTACCACCTGGGCCAGCGTTTCCATGGGCAGCAACTTCTCCCTCGCCACCCGCACCGACGGAACCCTCTGGGCCTGGGGCATCAACGTCAACAATCAGCTCGGCGATGGCACCAGCACCACGCGCACTAGCCCCGTGCAAATCGGAGTCCTAACCACCTGGGCCAGCGTCTCCGCAGGCAATCTGCACAGCCTCGCCACCAAGACAGATGGCACCCTGTGGGCCTGGGGCAGCAACTCCAGCGGCCAGCTCGGCGACGGCAGCGTCACCACCCGCACCGTGCCCACCCAGATCGGTGCCATCACCACCTGGAGCAAAGTCGCCGCCACCACTACCTCCAGCTATGCCATCCGCAGCGACGGTACCCTCTGGGCCTGGGGGCTAAACAGCTCTTACCAGCTAGGCGACGGCACCACCACCCTTCGCCTGAGTCCCGTGCAAATCGGCACCGCCACCAACTGGCAAACCGTTTCCGCAGGCAGCGCCCATGCCCAGGCCACCCGCAGCGATGGCAGCCTGTGGTCTTGGTCTAACTCTGGCAACGGCCAGAACGCAGTGGGCAATACGGGGCTTCGTTCCACCCCCGCCCGCGTCGGCACGGACAACGACTGGATCAGCGTCACCTGCTTTAGCAACTCCTCCATCGCCATCAAAGCCAATGGCACTTTGCACGGCGCTGGAGCCAATTTCTTCGGCAACATCGCCTACCCCAAATCCTTCCCCGCCAGCATCACCAGCGGCGGCATCCGCTCCGCCAGCGTTGGCACCTTTGGCACCCACTTCATCCGCAATGACGGCACCCTCTGGGCCGTCGGCACCAATCTCAACGGCGACCTCGGGGATGGCACCATCCTGCCCCGGCTCCAGCCCTTGCAAATAGGCATCGCCACCAATTGGCAGACCCTCGGCGGCGGCAGCCTGCATTTCCTCGCCATCAAAACCGATGGCACCCTTTGGGCCGCCGGCAGCAACAGCAGCAGCCAGCTCGGTGACGGCACCACCACCACCCGGCTCAGCCTCGTGCAAATCGGTGCCGCCACCACCTGGGCCAAAGCCGCCGCAGGCACCAGCCACAGCCTAGGCATCCGCAGCGATGGCACCCTCTGGGCCTGGGGATTAAACAGCAGTGGCCAGCTCGGCGACGGCTCCTTCACTCTGCGCAGCGCCCCCGTGCAGATCGGCACCGCTACCGACTGGGCTAGCATCACCTGCGGCCCCTCGCACACCCTCGCGACCAAGACTAACGGCACTCTCTGGGCCTGGGGCAGCAACGCCAGCAGCCAACTCGGCGACGGCACCACCACCAGCCGCAGCGCCCCCCTGCAAATCGGCACTGCCAACGACTGGGCCAGCGTCTCCACCGGCACCAGCCACACCCTCGCCATCAAAACCACCGGCACCCTCTGGGCCTGGGGCTTGAACAGCGCGAGTCAGCTCGGCGACGGCACCACCACCAACCGCACCACGCCAGTGCAAATCGGCACAGCCAATGACTGGGTCGCTGTGCGTGGCGGCAGCGTCCATTCCATCGCCAAGAAAGCCAGCGGCGAACTCTGGAGCTGGGGTAGCAACCTAAACAGCGCCCTCGGCAATGCCATCGAGAACACCAGCACCGTCCCTGTGCGCGTCAACCTCGCCAGCACCTGGGATCAGATTGGCAGCGGCATCTCCAGCTTCACCCTCGCCACCACCACCGACGGCACCCTCTGGGGCTGGGGCTTCAATGCCGATGCCCAGTTCAGCAGCACCGCCCGCATGGATTCCAACCTGGAATACGTCCACCCCACCATCGCCACCCAGGCCATCACCTTTCCAAACCCCACCGTCACCGCCTACAACACCCCCATCCCCCTCACCGCCGCCGCCAGCTCGGGCCTGCCCATCAGCTACCTCGTTAGCGGCCCAGCCTCAGTAAACGCCAGCAACCAGCTCATCGTCACTGGCCCCGGTTCCGTAAAACTGCTCGCCTACCAAAACGGCGAGCGCCCTGCCTGGCACAACGCCATCATCGCCCAGGCCAGCATCGCCAACGAAATCGCCATCTTCGACGGCACCCTCGCAGGCACCGAACTCCAGAACAGCACTGGCAGCGTGGACTTCGGCATCGCCACCGTCGGCAGCAGCAGCAGCGCTCGTACCTTCAGCATCAGCAACATGGGCAACACCCCGCTTAATATCGCCAGCATCTATGCCACCAGCGAATGGACGGTGAACACCAGCAGCACTGCCAGCAGCATCGCCCCCGGAGCCAGCACCACCTTCACCGCCAGCTTTGCTCCCAGCAGCTCGGGCAACCGTGTCGGCTCTCTCTTCATTACCAGCGACGACAGCGACGAGCCCGCTTTCTCCATCGCCACCAGTGGCTACGCCATGCTCCCCCAGACGATCACCTTCGGCAGCATTGCGCAGCAGAGTTGCGGCACACCGCTGGTGCTCGGCGCGACCGCTAGCAGCGGCTTGGCGGTGAATTATGCCATCACCGCTGGCAGTGGTTTCGCCAGCCTCGTGGGCAATACGCTAACCTTCACTGGCGCGGGCGATGTGACGATCCAAGCCACCCAAGATGGCAACGCCACCTACGCCGCTGCGCTGCCCGTGAGCCAGACCTTCGCCGTGGTGAAGGGCAATCAAGTCATCACCTACGACCCCGCTGTGCCCAGCACCATCAGCTTCAGCAGCAGCGTCCCGCTTGTCGCCACTTCCAGCCGCAGCCTCACGCCCGTTGTCTTCAGCCTCATCAGCGGCCCCGGCAATCTGACCAGCAACAACCTCAGCTTCACCGCCCCCGGTGACATCATCGTACGCGCCTCGCAAGCTGGCGATGCCATGTTCAACCCCGCCTTCACCGATAAAACGATAGCTGCCTTCAACACCGCGCCCGTCGCTGCAAATGGAACCGCGAGTGGCGATGAAGACGCCGCTTCGATAACAGGCAACGCCAGCGCCACCGATGCCCAAGGCACCGCGCTGAGCTATGTCACGATTGCCGAGCCCGCCCACGGAACGGTTTCGTTGAATGCAACCACAGGAGCCTTCAGCTACACTCCAGCGCTCAATTACAACGGCCCCGACAGCTTCACCTTTAAGGCCAACGATGGCCTTGCCGACTCGAATATCGCCACCATCAGCATCACTGTTGCAGCCGTAAATGATGCCCCCATCGCCAGCAACGCAGCAGCCAGCGGCGATGAAGACGCCACTTCGATAATAGGTACAGCAGTGGCCAGCGATGTCGATACAGCCACCACGCTGAGCTTCGCCAAAGTCAGCGAGCCCACGCACGGAAGCGTCTCGATAAACGCCTCAACTGGAGCTTTCAGCTACATCCCCACGGCCAACTACCACGGCAGCGATAGCTTCACCATCAAGGTCAACGACGGCTTGCTCGACAGCAATACCGCCACCGTCTCGATCACCATCAACAGCGTCAACGACATCCCCGTTGCCACTGGCGCAGCCATCGCTGGCGATGAAGATGCCGCCTCGATCACAGGCAGCGTGACGGCCACCGATGCCGACAGCGACGCCGTGCTTACCTTCGCCAAAGTCAGCGAGCCCGCGCATGGCACAGCTACCCTCAACACAACCACAGGAGCCCTCATTTACACCCCAGCGCACGATTACAACGGCAGCGACAGCTTCACCGTAAAGGCCAACGACGGCACTGCCGACAGCAACATCGCCACCGTCTCCATCACCATCAACGCCATCAACGACGCCCCCATCGTCATCAACGGAGCCGCCAGCGGCGATGAAGACGTAAGCATCATCGGCACCCTCAGCGGCAGCGATGTGGATGCGGGCACCACGCTTACTTTCATCAAAGTAACAAACCCATCACACGGCAGCGTCGTCATCACTGGCAACAGCTACACCTATACCCCCACGCTCGACTACAACGGCACGGACAGCTTCACCTTCAAAGCCAACGACGGCCTGCTCGACAGCAACATCGCCACCATCACGCTAACCCTCGGCGTCATCAACGACGCCCCTATCGCCACCTCCGCCAGCGCGGCAGGCGATGAAGACAACGCCATCGCGGGCACCCTCGTCGCCAGCGATGTGGATGAAGACACGCTCAGCTTCATCAAGGTTGCCGACCCCGCGCACGGCAGCGTCACGATCAATGCTGCCACCGGAGCCTACACCTACACGCCAGCGACGAACTACAACGGCCCCGACAGCTTCACCTTCAAGACCAACGACGGCCTCGCCGACAGCAACATCGCCACCATCACCCTCAGCATCACTGCGGTAAACGACGCGCCCGTGGCCAATGCGCTGGCCCTCAGTGGCAACGAAGACGCCACCAGCATCACAGGCACGGCGACAGGCAGCGACATCGAATCCAGCCCCCTCACCTTTGCCAAAGTCACCGAGCCCGCGCACGGCACCGCCAGCATCAACGCCATCAGCGGAGCCATCATCTACATCCCAGCGCTGAACTACAACGGCAGCGACAGCTTCACCTTCAAAACCAACGACGGCGCGCTCGACTCCGCACCCGCCATCGTGAGCCTCAGCATCGGCATGGTAAATGATGCGCCTGTGACCAGCGATAGCAGCATCACCACCAACGAAGACACCGACACCAGCGGTCAACTCATCGCCACCGACATCGACGGCGATACTCTCGTCTTCACCGCCGTCACACTTCCCACCAAAGGCAGTCTCAGCGTCAATGCGAGCACCGGAGCCTACACGTACCACCCCTTCCAAAACCAAACAGGCAGCGACAGCTTCACCTTCAAAACCAACGACGGCACCTCCGACTCGAATGTTGCCACCGTCAGCATCACCCTGACGCCCGTGAACGATGCGCCCGTTGCCCAAGACGGCAACGCCAGCGGCACCATGAACGACCGCATCGACAGCAAGCTCCACGCTACCGACATCGAGACGGCCACGCTCGCGCTCACCTTCGCCATCGTCACACCGCCCGCTCACGGCAGTGTCGCCCTCGCGCAGCCCGTCGCCACCACCGACTCCAGCGAACCCTTTGCCACCTTCGCCTACCAGCCCACGCCCGGCTACACCGGCAGCGACAGTTTCACCTTTAAAGCCAACGATGGCACAGCCGACAGCAACATCGCCACCGTCACGATCAACCTTGATCCCAACGTCCCCAACTGGACTTGGCGCGCAGGCAGCAATCTTACCAACGTCAAAGGCAGCGCCACCGCCCCCGGCGCACGCGATGAGGCCGCGACCTGGAGCGATGCCAGCGGTCGCTTCTACCTCTTCGGCGGACGCGGCTACGGCCTCACCACTGGCCCCGGCTATCTGAACGATCTCTGGCGCTACGACCCCGCCACTAACGGCTGGTCAAAACTCGGCGGCTCCGATGAACCCAACGCCGCAGGCAACTACGGTACCACAGGCATCGCCGCACCGACCAACGTGCCCGGCGCACGCAGCGCGAGTGCCACTTGGTATGATCCCACCACCGACACCCTCTGGCTCTTCGGCGGCGCAGGCATCGACGCCAACAACACCGCTGGCAGCCTCGCCGACCTTTGGAAATACCAGCCTAGCACGCAGCAATGGACTTTCGTCTCAGGCGACCCCGCAGCCAACAGCAGCGGCCTCTATTTCCCCAACGCCCCCTTCAACAATAGCAACCAACCCGGTGCCCGCGACAGCGCCGCCGCGTGGCGTGATGCCAAGACCGGACTGCTCTATCTCTTCGGTGGCTTTGGCCGCACCAATCTCAGCCTCACCAATGGCCAACTCTGCGACCACTGGAGCTACAACCCGACGACCAACCTCTGGGTATGGCTCAACGACAGCATCGCCAAACACAGCAACGACCTCAATCTCCCCGGCATCTATGGCACCCAGGGCACAGCCTCGACCAACAACAACCCTGGGGCCCGCAGCGATGCCGCCGCATGGACCGACAAACTCGGGCGCTGCTGGCTCTTTGGCGGCGCAGGCTACGGCGCAACAGGCAGCGCAGGCACTCTCGCGGATTTGTGGCTCTACGATCCCACCCGCAACGCCTGGGCATGGATCAGCAGCCCTACCACCACCAGCGCTCCCGGCCTCTACGGCAGTCTTGGCCAAACCTCTGCGACCAGCCGCCCTGGCTCGCGCGCCAACCCCACGACTTGGGTGGATGCCGCAGGCGACCTCTGGCTCTTCGGCGGCTACGGCAGCGCTACCACCGCAGCCTCCGGTCATCTCGATGACGTGTGGCGCTACAACCTCAGCACCCGCGCCTGGACTTGGATGAAAGGCCAGACCGCGATCAACAAACTCGCCAGCTACGGCAGCCTCAACACCGCCAGCACCACCAATACCCCTGGCTCGCGCCGCAGCGCCGCCGCCTTCACCGATGCCACAGGCAACCTCTGGCTCTTCGGCGGCAGCAACGGCAGCAAGCTGAACAACGACCTCTGGCAGTTCGATTTGCCCGCCGTGCCTGTGGTGCAAACGCTGGCCACCACGGCCTACACCAGCGGCTATCCCGACCCCGTGCCCGGCCCTGTGACTCGCGTGCTCAATGGCAGCGTCAACAGCCAAGGTTTGCCCGTGAGCACAGGCTTCCGCGTCTCCACCGTGGCCGATTTCAGCAGCGGCGAAGGCTTCTCATTGCCCTTCATCACGGCCAGCGCAGGCAGCAGCGCTGCCGCCTTCAGCGACCTCACAGGCTTGTTGCCCGGCGTCACTTATTACGTGCAAGCCTACGCCACCACCGCCGCAGGCACGGGCTATGGCAGCGTCGTCTGCTACAGCACCGCAGGCACCGCCACGCCGCCTGTCATCAGCTTTGGCGATGCCTTTAGCGTGAGCCTCACCGAAGCTGCCGATCGCATAACCAGCCCGCTTAGCGGGTCTGGCACAGGCGGCTCGCAGCCCAGCTTCACCGTCGCAGGCGGCAGCGTCCGCGTGCATGTCTATCTCGATGTGCCAGCTCCTGCCGACATCAGCTTGCCCTTCACGCTCCAGGCCAGTGTCTCGGGCGGCGTCCACTTCACCGCACCGACCTCGCCCTTGCTCATCAAAGCCGGAGCCACCATCGCCGACATCGTCATCCCCATCATCGACGACACCATCATCGAGCCCACCAACACGCTGACTCTTACCCTCAGCAGTCCTGCTAGCGGAGCCACCCTCGGCAGTGGCACCAGCGTTACCTTGGTCATCAAAGATAACGACATCGCCCCCGTCATCACTACGCCGCAGCAATCGCAGTTCCTCGTCGCGGGCAGCGCTGCGACTTACCTCAGCGTCTCCGCCAGCGGCAGTGATCCGAAGACTTACCAGTGGAGCAAAAACGGCACGGCCATCGCCAAGGCCACCTCCTCATGGCTAGCCCTGCCGAGCACTGCCGCCAGCCTCGGCAGCTATACCGTCAGCGTCACCAACCCCGTTGGCAGTGCCACCAGCAGCGTCGCCGAGATCAGCCTCATCACCGTCGCCGACAGCCTTGTTTCTAAGGCTCCAGGCAGTTCATTAACACTGACCGCCACCGCCAGCAGCCCCAGCGCGTTGGGTTATGAGTGGCGCAAAGGCGATGCCAGCACCTTCACCATCGTCCCCACTTCCACGACCAAGACTCTGCTGCTCAGCAACCTCAGCGCCGCCGACACGGGCGACTACTATTGCCACGTCAGCACCGCCACAGGCACCACCCACGACACGGGTGTTACCACTCTCGCCGTCGTTACTTTGAAACCCGAAATTGCCCCCATCACCGCGTTGCCAGCAGGTATCATCGGTGAGCTTTACAGCTATCAAGTCCTCACCGCCAGCGATGCCTTGAAAGCACCCACCAGCTTCACTGCCAGCGGCTTGCCAGCGGGCTTGAGCATCAGCAACACAGGCGTGATCAGCGGACGCCCCACCGCCTCTGCGACGGACAAAGCCATCAGCATCATCGCCAAAAACAGCGCAGGTAACAGCGTCGCTGAAGCCTGCACGATCACCATTTTATCGCTGCCAATCAGTCTCCCCGGCACCTACATCGCCAAGGGCTATCTCGATGGCCAAGGCACGCGCCTCGACATCACCTCCACCCCCGACGGAGCCTTCACCGCCAAATACACCGACCTCGCGGGCAGCGTCAGTGGCAAAGGCATTCTGACCGCTGCCATCGACAACAGCGGGGCCACCCCCATCGCCTACTGGAGCGGCCCAGCGTCGCTGGTCATCAAAAACAAAGGCATCATCGACCTCGTCATCGACCTCCGGCCCAGCCAGCCCAATCGCATCACGGGCCTGTTCCTGGAGCACACCGGCCAGCAGCAGCGCGGCGATGCCGCAGGCTATCGCAGCCTCGGCACCAGCCTCATCGGCAGCACCGAATACGCCGCCTTCTACACCGCCCTGCTGCCCACACCCGCCGCCTTCATCGGCGACCAAGCCATCCCGCAGGGCAGCGGCTTAGCCAGTTTCACCGTCGCCAGCACGGGCAAGCTGACCTTCGCAGGCAGCACCGCCGACGGTGTGAAATTCACCGCCGCCAGCTTCGTCGGCCCACAGGGTGAAGTCATCGTTTTCGCCGCCAGCAGCGCCACCCAAAGTCAACTCATCGGCTGCCCCAGCATCGGCAGCGACAACGCTCGTAGCCTCACTGGCACCCTCGCCTGGAGCAAAGCCACAGCTCTTGCCACCAGCAAAGACCGCACCTACCGCCAAGGCTTTGGCTGGCTAGACCTCCCCATCGTAGGCGGCAAATACACCGCTCCCGCTAAAGGCGAAGTCGTCATGGGCTTACCTCGACTTACGCCCGACAATGCCATCATCAGCTTCAGCCAAGGTGGCTTAGTTAGTGGTGACAGCCCCGCGCAGCTTTTCACCATCGACGCCCCCAGCCTCACCAGCGCGGCGCAAAAAGTCACTCAACCGATTGTGAGTCCCACGCTCAATCCTGCCAAGACCACGTTCGCCTGCGTTGCGACCAAGGGCACTTTCAGCGGCACTACCACTATCGCAAACCCCATCACCACCCTCGCTCGTAAGGTCAGCTACCAAGGCATCATCACGCACAGCACTGTGGGCTATGAAGCAGGAGGCCATCTCCTCATTCCCCAGCTTCCTCAACCTGACCAGACCCTGAGCACCTCGCCGATGCTCAGCGGGCGCGTGGTGTTGGAGCGTGCCGTGCCGTAGTCCAAGGTAGCCCCTGCTTAGCCAAGCTCTCGGCAGTGCTCGCGACTGAGTTCGACTCTAGTCGAATCCACTGCTCGCGCATCATTGCGCGGGCGTATGAAAAACGAGATGCCAAGCCCTGCTTTCAGGGCATTCATCACGCATCCTTCATCCTTCATCATTTCTTCCGCCCATGCCCGACTGGACTGCCATCCGCAAAGACTTCCCCATCCTCGATCAGCAGGTGCAGGGACATCCGCTCATTTACTTTGATAATGCTGCGACTTCGCAGAAGCCACGCGCCGTCATCGACGCGCTCGTTCACTACTACGAGCACGACAACGCCAACGTGCATCGCGGACTGCATGAGCTGAGCAGCCGCGCCACCGATGCCTATGAGGAATCGCGACGCAAGGTCGCCCGCTATCTGAATGCTGCGAACGAGGAGGAGATCGTTTTCACCCGTGGCACCACCGAAGGCATCAACCTCGTCGCGCAGTCCTGGGGTCGGGCGAATTTGAAGCCGGGCGATGTCATCCTGCTCACCGAGATGGAGCATCACAGCGACCTCGTGCCGTGGCAACTGCTCGCCCAGCAGACGGGCGCAACACTGCGCCATGTGCCTGTCACTGACGATGGACTGCTCGACATGGAGCAGCTCGACAAGATGCTCACCAGCGAAGTCAAACTCTTCGCCTTCGTCCACGTCTCCAACTCTCTCGGCACCATCAATCCTGCTAAAGAACTCTGTGCCAAAGCCCGCACGGTGGGCGCGGTTTCCATGCTCGATGGAGCCCAAAGCGCGGGCCACATGCCTGTGGATGTTCGCGACATCGGCTGCGATTTTTATGCCTTCTCGGGGCATAAAATGTGCGCACCGACGGGCATCGGTGCCTTGTATGGCCGGGCCGAATTGCTGGACGCCATGCCGCCGTGGCAAGGCGGCGGCGAGATGATCGTGCGCGTGCAACTCGATAGCAGCACGTATAAAACCGGTGCCGCGCGCTTCGAAGCTGGCACGCCCGACATCGCGGGTGCCATCGGCCTGGGAGCCGCCATCGACTACATCGAGAGCATCGGCAGGCAGGCCATCTGGGACCACGATGTCGCGCTCACAAGCTATGCGATGGATCGCATGAGCGAGGTCGATGGCCTGCATATTCTCGGCCCGCGCGACACGCGTGGAGCGCTCGTCGCCTTCACCTTGGCAGACGCGCATCCGCATGATCTTGTGACCTTCACCAACAGTCATGGCTTAGCCCTGCGCGGCGGCCACCACTGCACTCAGCCGCTGATGCGGAGGTTCAAGGTGAACAGCACCAGCCGCGCGAGCTTCTACTTCTACAACACCCGCGCCGAGATTGATTCGATGATCGACATCCTACACGCGGCGCGGAAGTTTTTTGGCGGGGTGTAGCCCCAATGCCCGTCGCGCATTCTTGAGCAGCAATCTAAAGTTTTCGCGCACAAAGGGCAATCCATCGCTCCGACGCAAGCGGCGCTAAAGCCCTGAGCATTACCCACAAATATTTTGAGGTTTGAACCTCCTCCATGCTTCGGTGATGGCTTCGAGTTTGTGTAGGCCTTGCCAGAGGACTTGAGCACCGGGGTGGCCGTCGCCTTTGCGTCCTAGATGGCCGCCTAG
>JANOAR010000183.1:0-15198 GCA_031411235.1 Verrucomicrobiota bacterium
AGCGATGGGCTTGCCCAAGGCAAGAAGGCCGAGGGCCTTCTCCTTGAAGTCGGGGGTGTAACGTTGATAAGTTTTCTGGCTCATGGGTGTCTATGTCTTGTTGGATTGCCCTTGGTCCAGAAATCTAGCGCACCTCACTTCGCCTTGTTAATGTGAGGATCAAAGAAATTCATCGCCTAGCCCAAATGGGGTAAAATGAAAATCGTTATCCTTGGGTGTTTTTCTGATGTTTTTTGAGAGAAGGAATCTGTATTTCGGGGCTTGTGAAATTTTTCACAAAATCGGGTTGCCCGGTCTTGAGACTTTCCGATACTCGGCCTTCGCTTTCTCCAATGCCTGCCTTCGCCGTTGGAGACCTCTCAGCCTGTCTCCCATCGCCCTGCCCGCCCCCATGTCTGAACTTTTCGGTAGCCTTGACCTCGTGCTCATCCTCACCTCGCTGGTGAAGATTGTGGTGCTCACTTTCATGATGATCCTCCCCGCCGTGGCCTACTCGGTGATGATCGAGCGCCGCCTGAGTGCCATCATGCAAGACCGCGTGGGGCCGAACCGCACGGGGCTGCCACTGACGCTGTTTGGCTTCAAAAAAGACTTCCACCTGTGGGGCATGTTGCAGCCCATGGCGGATGGCTTGAAGTTCATTTTAAAGGAAGACTTCACCCCCAAGAATGTGAACACCTTCTACTACTGGCTGGCCCCCGCGCTGACCATGGTGCCCGCGCTGTTGACCTGCGCGGTGGTGCCCTTTGGTAGTGAGTTGGATCTCGGCGTGGTCAATGAAATCAAGCTCTGGGCGCAGGGCTTTATCCCCATGCTCGACGCCATCGACCTCAGTTCGCTGGCTCATGCACCTGTAAAATCGGTCATCGCCGACCTCAACGTCGGGCCGCTCTACACCTTCGCCATCGCCTCGCTGGGCGTGTATGGCATCGTGCTCGCAGGCTGGGCCTCGAACTCCAAGTATCCCTTCCTCGGCGGCGTGCGCAGCACTTCGCAGATGATCTCGTATGAACTGGCGCTGGGCCTCTCGATCATCCCAGTGCTGATGGTCTTTGGTGAGCTGAACTTGAGCAAAATTTGCGAGTATCAGGATGCGAATGGCTGGCTCATTTTGCCTTTGTGGGGCAACAGCGCACCATGGGCCAATGGCTGGCATTGGGGCCGCTGGGTGCTCTGGGTGCCGATGCTGATCTCCTTCGTGGTCTTCACGATCTCCATGTTTGCCGAGACGAACCGTCTGCCCTTCGACCTTCCCGAGTGCGAGACGGAACTCGTTGCTGGCTACCACACCGAGTACTCGTCGATGAAGTTCGCCCTATTTTTCCTCGGTGAATACGCCGCGATGATCATCGGCTCGGGCCTCGCGGTGGTGCTCTTCTTCGGCGGTTGGTCGATCCCCTTTGGCCCTTGGCTCTCCGAGCATCTGCCCGGTGGTTTGCAGTTCCACTACATCGCTGGCCACACGCCACTGCTGCTGGGCCTCGCGCATGTGGGTTGCTTCATCACCAAGGTGATCGCCTTCATCCTGTTCTTCGTCATCATTCGCTGGTCGCTTCCGCGCTTCCGCTACGACCAACTGATGAAGCTTGGCTGGCTCTACCTGTTTGAAATTGCCCTGGCCAATGTGGTGCTCACTGCCGCACTGATGATCTGGTGGCCGCTGAACTGACACGACAAGGTGACGCGCTCGCCCACTGTGCCTGCGAACAGCGCCCTTTTTATGAAACTCGCCAGCCATTGAGACTCACTGCGAGCCGTTCTTTAATTGCTCTTTCTGAAATCAGATTTGGTCTTGATGGAAGGTAGGCCGTAGCAGACAGTTTCGCCCTTTCTCTGTGCGCGTGGTCTCCAACCACTCGGCCCGTGTACAGTGAAAACAACCACGCCGAGGATGATCGAATGAGTTTGCCAGAAATCGCAGGACACGAGTTGCATGATCTCATCGGAGGAGGCTGCGTCGGGGCCGTTTACCGCGCCTCCAGCACGGCAGGCCAAGCCTGCGCCGTAAAAGTATTCAGCTCCATGGCCATCAACCGCAAAGGTTTGGGCCAGACCTTGCGCCAAATCCAGGCTATGCCACCGCACCGAGGTGTGCTGCCTATCCTGGGATTTGAAGTGGATCGCAGCCCCTACTTCTGCGCCACGCCACTCATCGGGCTCGCCGTTAAAGATGAACAAGGGCGCAAAATCTGGCAAGCCCCTTCGCTTGAAGCCCAGTGTGGTCGGGCCACGCCGGACCAAGCCTGGAACTACATCTACGAGATCGCCGACGCGCTCGCCTGGATGCACAAACACGGCATCGGCCACGGCAATCTCAAGCCTTCCAACATCCTCCTCACCAATGACCCTGAGGGTACCATCCGCCTGACAGACCTGGGCCAGGGCTGGGTCGGCGGCATCCATCATTTGGAGTTGAATGACCACTTCATGCACCTCGCGCCCGAGCAGTGCGAGCAGCCTGAAGTCTTCTTCGCCGGGCAGGGCCTCACCTGCGACGTTTACAGCTTCGGCGTATTGTCCTACCGCCTGCTCACAGGCCAATTCCCCCGCGCCCCGCAGGCCTGGGCGCAGGAACTCGCGCATCGGCAGCAGCAGAATGCCAAAGGCCTAGGCTACTCGATCAACAACATGGCCCTGCTCCAGGCCGTGCGCACCCAGCCTCGCATCACCTGGCCCAGCGCCGCCGCTTCCAAGTGGGATGAAAGACGGCGCGGCATCATCGAGCGTGCCCTGGAGACAGACCCCGCGAAGCGCTGGAAAGACATGCGCGAAATCACCCGCGAGTTTGAAGTGCTGGAGTCCGACTACCTGCTCGAAGACGCCCGCGAAAAGATCGAAATCGAAAAGCGCCGCCAAGCCAAAAAAGTCGCCCTCCTGCAAACCATCGGCACAGGCCTCACCGTCGCGCTCGCACTCGCCATCATCTACGGCTTCATCACCTTAGTCCGCGCCCGCAGCGCCGAGGGCAGCATCACCACCAACCTCGCCAGCCATAAGGTCGAGATCGACCAGCGCGAAGGCAAAATCAGCTCGCTCACCGCCGAACTCAAAGGTAGCCAAGAAGCCAAAAAAATCGCCGATACCAATCTGCAAAACGCCCAGAGTATGGTCGATCAATTGATCACCCAACTCCTGCAACTGCCCACCGAGAGCAATCTCCAAGTCGCCTTCTCCAAGCAACAACTCGACGAGGCAACCGCCTTCATCCAAGCCACACTGCCCGCCCTGGAAAAAGCCCCCGCCCTCGCGCCCGAGCGTGCCAGAGCCTATGGTAATCTGGGCATGATCGCGGTGAAACAACGCAACACCGAAGTCGCAGCCATGAACCTCGGCAAGGCCCGCACGGAGCTTCAAGCGCTGATCACGAGCCAATCCACCAGCCCCCACGCCAACCTCTTTCACCAATGGCTTGGCCGTTACAGCCTGCTGCTAGCCAACATGAAATCCTCCCGTGGCGAAGGCGATGCCGCGATGGATTTGCTGAAGGAAGCCACCGCCAATCTCGACCCCGGCGTGCAGGCCAATCCCAAAGACCGCAACGCCCGCTGGGAAGCCGCACGCGCCTGGTTCGACTATGGCGTACGCAGCCGCAAACAAAGCGACATGACCCAGAGCGCCGATGCCCTAGCCCGTGTCTCTGCCGCCCTCGACCCCAAGGCCATTGGCGGCCCATTGCTGCCCGAGGAGAGCTTCCTTTTAGCCCGAGGCAACCTGGAGCGTGGCCTCGCCCAGCGCGACTCCGGCAAGCTAGAGGAAGCCGTCACAACTCTCGTCGCCTCAGTAGAAGAGATGGCCAACCTCGTCGCTGGCAGTTCCCCACGAAACCAAGAGCAAGCCATCGTCCTCGCCGAAGCCTACACCGAGCTGGGCGACATTGTGGGGCGACACTTCAGCGCCAAAGAGGCCACAGATGCCCATTTTGAAGCCATCAAAGTACTCCTCGAACTCCTGCGCCTCGATCCCGACTGGCCCGAGGCCAACTACCTGCTCGCGCGAAACTATGGCGAAGTCGCCGGGCTAGAGCGAGACGCTGGCAACAACCCCGAAGCCGTGCGCAAGAAGCAAGACGCCATCCAGATCATGGGCGAAGTCGTCGCCAACGACCCCGGCAACCCACGCTACCACTACCACAAAGCCAAGCTGCGTGGCGAACTCGCCGAACTCATGGGCGACCTCGGCAAAGCCAAAGACGCCCTACCCATCGCCAAAGAATCCATCACCGCCATGGAAGCCCTGCTAAAAACCGTCGGCCCCACGATGACGGCGGAGCGCAAAGAATGGGAAGTGCAGCTCGCCCTCCTCTACGGCATCCTCGGCCAGACCAGCGAGACCGCGAAGCAGAAAGAACTCGCCCGCACCTCCTTCAAAACCGCCGAGACCCAGTGGGCCAAGCTCTCCGAATTGGACAAGAGCAATGAAGTCATCCAGCAAGGCCTTTCGTGGACGCGCAATCGTTTGCTGAAGCTGAAGTAGCATTCGTAGCCCTTGCTCGTGAGGGGCGGTCGTAGCCTTGCCCGTGAGGACGGGGTTGTGGCATTGAAATAGCAGCCATACTACGCGGCCCTCTTTACCACCCACGCCTGCTTGGTCGCTTCATGAAACCAAAACAATAACGAGGCGCTGGTGTCGGGAGCGCGTTTATAACATCGTTCCCATCCCTGTTCTCCTTCCTCGACACATCGTATGAGCACCGCACACCAAGAGCTGCGCCTAGCGATGCTCGGCATGATCGAAGGCAATGGCCATCCCTACTCCTGGAGTGGCATCGTCAATGGCTACAACCCTGCTGAAATGGCCCATTGCCCGTATGCTGGCATCCCCACTTATATGGGCAAGCAGCCACTCGCAGCCGTACGTATCCCCGGTGCCCGCGTCACTCATATCTGGACCGATGATCCCTCGGATGCGCCCAAGGTGGCTGCCGCGAGCCTGATCGCCAATGTCGTCAACACGCCAGAAGAAGTGATTGGCCAAGTGGATGCCGTCATCATCGCCACCGATGATGGCGACGACCACGTTCGCCGTGTGCGCCCCTTCATCGAAGCGGGACTGCCCGTCTTCATCGACAAACCTCTAGCCACCAATATCGCCGACTTGCGGCAGTTCATGCACTGGCATCACGAGGGCAAAGTGATGCTCTCCACCAGTGGCATGAGATACGCCCCCGAGATGCGTTTGAGTGATGAGCAGCGGGCGCATTTAGGCGAGTGGCGCTGGATCACGAGCTTCACTTGCAAGACTTGGGAGCGCTACGGTATCCATGCACTAGAAGCAGTGGAACCCTTGCTGGGAAAGGGATTCACCAGTGTTCAGGCACATACGGATGAGGGTGGCGATGTCATGCACATCCAGCATCGCAGCGGTGTAAAACTCACTATTGGCGCATTGCACGATGCGTATGGCAGCTTCGGCGCGGTGCATTTATACGGCACCAAGGACGACCTCGCGCTGAAGCTCAGCGACACCTACAACGCCTTCCGCGCCCAACTCGTCGCCTTTATAGAGATGCTACAGACGGGCGTGCGACCACTGCCGTTTGATGAAACCGTGGAACTCATGGCCGTCATCATAGCGGGCCTTCGCAGTCGCGAACAAGGGGGTACCAGCATCGCCGTGGCGGACATCATGCATGAACTCAACACTCGTTAACACACTCAGCCGTGAACCCCATCGACACCACCCAACTCCTCCATGACTACGAGCACGACGGTGTCGTCGTCATGCGCCAATTCCTCTCCGCCGATGAAGTCGCTGCCGTGCGCGAGGAGCTTGCGCGTTACATCCGCAATGACCTCGCCACGCTCCCGCCCAACGCCGCCACGCGTGAAGCCGATGGCATTGCCGTGCGCAATCTCTGGCGGCTCGAAGAGCACAATCCCACACTTCGCAGCCTCGCCGAGCGCACCGATATTCGCGCCCTCATCGCGCCGCTCGTGCATGGCGAGCCCGTGCTCGCTGCGATCGAAACCTTCAACAAACCCGCCCGCATCGGCTCCGGCGTGCCCTACCACCAGGACAATGCCTACTTTTGCCAAACCCCGCCCGACATGCTTACCGTGTGGATCGCCATCGACGCGGTGACCCAGGCGAATGGCCCTGTCTTTTTCGTCAAAGGCTCCCACAAGCTCGGCGTGTTACCGACGAAGCCCAGCGGCGTGCGCGGCAACAGCATCGGCATGGCTGAACCCTCGGCGGTGCCTTTGGAAGAACAGTTCTGCGGCCTCCTCCAGCCCGGTGACGCGACGATTCATCACTGCAATACGATCCACCACTCCGCACCGAACACCACCGAGCACTCGCGCCTCGGCTTTTTGCTCGTGTTTCGCGGCAGCCACACTCAGACCGATCCCGCGCTCAAGGCCACCTACACTACCGCTGCAACCGCAACGCCGCCCGCGTGACTCGCGTTCTTTGTCAGAGCCTGAGGCCGAGTGATTGCGCTTGCCTAACGGATTGCCATTGGCAATGAGGCGGTTGTTTTCAATGGGCCGAGTCTGATGGGCTCATTGCCTGATTTTGCTCTCCTTTCCACGTGTCTCAGCTTCTCGATAAACTCAACGCCTACGTCCCCGCCACGCTCTGGACGCTCGCGCCCAAGCACATCCTCATGCAAGGCGCGGGCCTGCTCGCCACGGGCGACATCGTCGATCTCTACTGGTCGGGCGATACACGGCTCGTCGTGCAGTTTCCGCAGCGGCTGGGGCTCGTCGAGCATCGCTTGCAGATGAATGGCGAGCGCATTGAGGGGCACTGCGACTGCTCGGTGTCGCAGCCCTGCCAGCACTTTCTCGGCAGCATGATGCTCGTCATGCACCTGCTCAAAGACTTCGCCGCCTTTGGCCGCCTGCCCAATCGAGTGCTCGCGGACAAGCTCAGAAATAAGCTCCTGCGTGACGCAACACACCCCGCTGTACCGCGCCCTGCCTCGCCCAACCAACCCGCCACGGCAAAGCCTGGTCTGCCCATCAGCGAGCGCCATGTGCTCATCCGCCCCGCTGCCGCGAATCTCTTCACCTACCGCGACAGCCTCTCGCCTCGCGCTCAGGATGCCTATGCCACGCTGCCCAATGACCTGCGCGGCTTCGTCGGCCACTGGTCCACGGGCAAGGCCGCCGAGGATGCTTTTTGGAAATGGTTCGTCAATCCCATCCGCCGCCTGCCTGCCCTCATCGAGATCGGCACAGAGAAGCACAACGTGCATCCCGGCCCCGCCGAAGGCTGGGCCGGAGCCGCTGTGCTCGACATCGAGGGCAAAACCCTACACTTGCGCCGCCTGCTCTCGCACGATGGCCAACCCGTGGAGCAGCCCTTCGTGCCCGTCGGCAGCGACATGGTTTTTCTGGTTGAAGACAAGCAGCTCATCCGCCTCACCACGCTCGCGGGTTGGCGGCAGTGGGACATGGTGCTGCAATCCGTGCGCGAGAGCATGTGGCAGCACCTCGGCTATGCCGATCCGCACTTCACCACGCAGCATCTCGCCGGAGATCGCGATGTGAAGTTGCCCATGCGCCTGATCAATCGCGCTGAACTGAGCTGGTGGGGGGATGATAAACTCATGCGCCTCACCATGCCCGCGCTGCACTGGAAGGGCCAGCCCGTCGCCGAGCCCACGCTCGCGCAGCCCAGCGGCCACATCGCCCTCATGCCCTCGCGCAGCCCTGGCTTCCTCATCGCACGCGTCCATTGCGAAGTCGGCACGCATCGCTTCAACGGCATCGTCCAGGGCCTCATCGAGAGCGATGAAGTCATGGATCGCTCCGAAGTCGATGGCACGCTCTTCACCGCCAAATCTCGCCGCGAAGCCATCATGGCCACGCTGCACGCCTGCTGGTTGGAACCCGATGCCAAAGTGCAGCGCGAACTCCTCGCCGCACTCTCCAGCGCTCCCAGTTTCCGCACCCCCGCCCAGGCCAAAAGCGCCGTTCGCGCTGTGAAGAAACTATTGAAGAGCCACGAGGAAATCAGCCACAGCGAGGCCCTCCATGCTTCCGCCCGCGATGGCTGGCAGCGCATCGCAGGCATCCTTGGCACCGCCCGCACCGCTGTCGCGCTGGCACGCTGGACGCTCGGTGCCGACGTGCAGGAAAAGGTCGCTGGTGTGAAGGATCAATACGGCATCGACGAAGAGGACGATGAAGACTTCGAGGACGATGGCGATGGCGATGGCTTTGGCGATGACGACTACGCTACCGACCTCCGCGAAGAGGCCGACCTGCGCCTCTACATCCCCACCGCCGAGGCCCTGCCACGCCTGCCCACGCTCGTAGCCGCGTGCCAGCAGCACGGCGTGCGCCTCACCTACTCGCAGCAGCCCATTGAGGTGACATCGCTCTCATGCAGCGCCACCGCCAGCCAGTCCGAGAGCAAGGGCCTGGACTGGTTCGAGGTGAAGCCCGAGGTCATCTGCAACGGCAGCCTCATCCCACAGCAGCAGTGGGAGGACTTGCTCAGTCGCGGTCATCTCGTCGATGAAAAAGGCCAGATGAAAGTCATCGACGTGAAGTCGCTCGACAGCCTCAAGCGCCTCACGTCCATCCTCGGCACCCAGCGCCGCGAGAGCCGCGCCGAGACCGAGGAAAAGAAGCGTCAAGCCCTCGACGAACTCGTCAAAATCCCCCGCCTGCGCATCCTCGACTGGCTCATGCTCGCCAGGCACGGCATCGACATGACCATGCCCGAGGGCGAACGCGCCGTGCTGGAGTCCTTGATGTCCTTCGAGACCCTCCAGCGCGCTCCGTTGCCCGAGATGAAAGCCACCCTGCGCGACTACCAGATCGCCGGGTATTCATGGCTCGCCTTCCTTTACCAGCACGGCTTCGGCGGCTGCCTCGCCGACGACATGGGCCTGGGCAAAACCATCCAGACCATCACCCTGCTCGCCGCGATCAAAGAGGGCCTGGTGAAGCCCCTCGCCAGCGACGGAGGCGAGTCGCGTCCCCATCTCCTCGTCGTCCCGCCCACGCTCTTGTTTAACTGGGAGCACGAGGTAAGAACCTTCTGCCCTGGGCTCAAAGTTTATGAATACACCGGCAAGGGCCGCAGCCTCATCGGCATCACCGATGGCATCGTCATCACCACCTACGAGCTGGCTCGGCGCGACATCGAAACGCTGCGCGATTTCAAGTTCGACGTCATCATCTTCGACGAAGCCCAGCAGGTAAAAAACCTCCTCGGCGAGCGCAGCCGTGCCATGCGTCAGCTCGACGGGCGCATGAAGCTCACCCTCACCGGCACCCCGCTGGAAAACCACATCGGCGAGTATTACAGCATCATCGACCTCGCCGTGCCCGGCCTCTTCGGCGACTACCGTCACTTCATGGATGCCATCAAGCAGCCCAACGGTCACTTCAACCCACTCGACCGCGCCAAGCCCTTCGTGCTGCGCCGCACCAAGGACAAGATATTGAAGGAACTGCCGCCCAAGCAAGAGAGCGACATGCACCTCGATCTCAGCGAAGAACAAAAGCGCTTCTACACCCGCACCGTCGGCGAGGTGAAGCAGGAAGTGCTCGCCGCCTTCGCCGACAAAGGCGCGCAGCAAGCAGGCATCGTCGCCCTCGCCGCGCTCACCCGCTTGCGCCAGGTCTGTGTCTCCCCGGCCCTCATCGACCCCACGCATCGCGAGCTATCGCCCAAGCTCACGCACCTCTGCGATAAGCTCGAAGAGCTGCGCGCCGAAGGCCACTGCGCCCTCGTCTTCAGCCAGTTCACCAAAGCCCTCGACCTGCTAGAAGCTCAGCTCAAAACCACCGCGCTCGATTACCAAAGACTCGACGGCAGCACCCCGCAGCAGAAGCGCAAAACGCTCGTCGAAGCCTTCCAAAAACCCGATGGCCCCGGTATCTTCCTCATCAGCCTAAAAGCCGGTGGCGCGGGCCTGAACCTCACGAGAGCCAGCTACGTCTTCCACCTTGACCCCTGGTGGAATCCCGCCGCTGAAAACCAAGCCAGCGACCGCGCCCACCGCATGGGCCAGAAGAACACCGTCTTCATCCAGCGCCTGCTCATGCGCCATACCGTGGAAGAAAAAATCATGCTGTTGAAGGCTCAAAAAAGCGAACTCTTCGACCGCGTCCTCAGCGGTGCCGAAGGCGAAAGAAGCAGCGGCGGCGCGATCATCACGAAGGATGATTTCAAGTTCCTGCTGGAGTGAAAAAACCGGTGCCCCTTTGGAATGCTGCAACACGGACGGATCAAGCATCCCGTATCCTCCCGAATTCGTATGCCCTGGGCGGATGCGATCAGCTTTTCAATCCACGGCACATCATTCCTATCGCCACGCTCTCTTGATGGACATCACCCGCAAACTCGAAATCCTGGCCGACGCGGCGAAGTATGATGCCTCATGCGCGAGCAGTGGAGCGGCGCGGAAAGATTCGCGAGGGAGCAAAGGCGTGGGTTCCACAGGCGGAGCGGGCATTTGCCATTCCCTACACGCCAGATGGGCGATGCGTCTCGCTACTGAAAGTGCTGATGACGAATGCCTGTCTGTATGACTGCCATTACTGCATCAATCGACGCTCCAGCAATGTGACTAGGGCGAGGTTCACGCCCGATGAAGTGGTGCAGTTGACGCTGGATTTTTATAAGCGGAACTACATCGAAGGCCTGTTCCTCAGTAGCGGCATCATTCGCAGTGCTGACCACACGATGGAACTGGTCATTGAGGTCGCGCGGAAGCTGCGGGAGGAGCATCAGTTCCGTGGCTACATTCATCTGAAGACCATCCCAGAGGCATCGCCAGCGCTTATTGCCTTGGCGGGTCGCTATGCCGACCGGATCAGCATCAATGTTGAACTGCCCAGTCAGCAAAGCCTGGACACGCTGGCCCCAGAAAAAAATCTCGCCCGCACCGAGGCGGCGATGGGACACATCCGGAAAAAAATCGACGAGCGCTACGCCGAGAAACGCAAGCCCGATGCCCCCAAGCCACCGCCCTTTGCCACCGGCCAGAGCACGCAAATGTTGGTAGGTGCAGATGCCTCTACGGACGCGATGATTCTGGGCTGTGCAGACAAGCTCTATACCACGCATCGCTTGCGCCGAGTTTACTATTCCGCCTTCAGCCCCATACCAGAACCGTCTTCGATTTTACCACTGAAAGCACCGCCCTTGATCCGCGAGCATCGGCTTTATCAGGCGGATTGGTTGCTGCGTTTTTATGAGTTTAAAGTGGAGGAGATTGCCTCACCTGCCGCGCCTCATCTCGATCTGGCGTTGGATCCCAAGCTCTCCTGGGCGCTGCGGAATCGTGAGACGTTTCCGGTCGATGTGAACAAAGCACCACGCGAGATGCTGCTGCGCATCCCAGGGCTAGGCGTGCGCAATGTGGAGCGCATCCTCAGTGCCAGACGCTACACGAGGCTGCGTCTAGCCGATCTCATTCGGTTGAAAGTGCAGATGAAAAAGCTGCTGCCTTTCATCATCACGGTGGATCATCATCCGGCGAAACTGGGGCTGGATAGCGACTCGCTGCGGGCAAGATTTCTGCCACCGCCACAGCAGTTGGAACTGAACTTCGACGCACCTCCATCATCGACCACCAGCGACCTGCTCTCGGTGAGATCGGGTGAGCTTTAAAAGCATCATGCGCACGGTTGTCATCAAGCCTGAGTATGAAGCATGGAGAGCTGCGGCTCGTCAGTTGCTAGCGCAGGGCGTGGCTCCTGACGAAGTGCTGTGGAGTGATGATCCGCAGGAAGCTTCGTTGTTTGCCGCCGGAGAAGCCGTCGCAGAACTGCCTGATGCACCTGCACTTAAAGTGCCGCCAGCCTTTCTCGACATCGCACGCAGCGCCGCAGCGCATACGAACCCGCAGCGCTGGGCGCTGCTCTATCGCCTGCTGTGGCGCGTCACGCGGGGCGGCGAGCGGCATCTGCTCTCCATCGCCACGGATCGCGATGTGCGCCAAGTGCAGGACTGGTGCAAGGCGGTAGGGCGCGACATTCACAAGATGCACGCCTTCGTTCGCTTCCGGCTCGTCGGTGTGGATGCCACCAAGGGCCGCGAACAATTCGTCGCGTGGTTCGAGCCCGACCATCGCATCGTGCGGCTGGCCGTGCCGTTTTTTGAAAAGCGATTCGCTGGCATGGATTGGTCTATTCTGACACCGTATGAATGTGCGCACTGGGATGGCCAACGGCTGCATTTCACCGCTGGAGTGGCCCGCAGCAACGCTCCAAATGCCGATGCGCTGGATGAACTGTGGCGCACTTATTATCGGAACATCTTCAATCCAGCACGGGTCAAAATCAGCGCCATGCAGTCAGAGATGCCGAAGAAGTATTGGAAGAATCTGCCCGAAGCCTCAGTCATCGCTGGCCTCCTCGCTGAAAGCACCAGTCGAGTGCAAGGCATGTTGGACACCGAAGAACGACCTGCGAAACCCGCGCCCAACAACGCTTATCTTAACTCCCTTCACGCCATGAATCAGAGTGATCACTCTGAGCCAAAACATGATGAAGAACAGTAGTGAAGGCGAGACGCCCTCACTACGATCACCTCCAGCCCATGCGAAATCTCATCATCATTCTTGGCGACCAACTCAATGAAGACTCCGCCGCCTTAGATAATTTTGATCCAGCGCTGGATGCCGTCTGGATGGCAGAGGTAGCGCAGGAGAGCACCAAGGTGTGCAGTAGCAAGCCACGCACCGCCGTTTTCCTGTCTGCGATGCGCCACTACCGCGAGACGCTAAGATCCAAGGGCTGGAAGGTTTTTTACCGAGAGCTAACCGCCACGGGAGGTGCATGGCAGGGAGGTAGCGGCCCTTCAAAAGCTAGCAGCGCTGAGACGTTCACCGATGCGCTTGCTGAAGTCGTCGGGCGACTGAAGCCCAGACAATGGATCATCGTAGAGCCAGGCGAATGGCGTGTGAAAGAAGAGATTCGCGCAGCAGCGGTGACGGCAGGCATCCCTCTGGACATGCGAGAGGATCGTCATTTTCTTTGCAGCAATGCTGAGTTTGCGGCTCACACAGAGGGCCGCAAGCAATTGCGCATGGAGTACTTCTATCGCGAGATGAGACAGCGTCATGCCGTGCTCATGGAGAAGGGCAAGCCCGTGGGTGGTGCTTGGAATTTCGACAGCGAGAACCGCAAGACCTTTGGCAAAGAAGGGCCGCCGCTGCACCTTCCACCGCGTCGGTTTGAGCCAGACGCGATCACGCAGGAAGTGATCGCGATGGTCAATGAGCGTTTCGCCAGCCACCCCGGATGTCTCACGGCCTTTGACTGGCCCGTCACCGCCGAGGAGGCAGTGCTGGCGCTGGAGGATTTCATCGCGCATCGCCTAAGTGAATTTGGCGATTGGCAAGACGCCATGTGGACGGCTGAGCCCTGGCTTTTTCACTCCCGACTCAGCGCCGTGATGAATCTGAAACTACTCGATCCACGACGAGTCATCGCAGCGGCAGAGAACGAATGGAAGGCAGGCCGTGCGCCGCTCGCAGGTGTGGAAGGGTTCATCCGGCAGATCCTTGGATGGCGTGAGTATGTGCGAGGCATCTACTGGCAGCAGATGCCACACTACGTGAAACTGAATGCCCTGGGTGCAGACCAGCCCTTGCCCTCATTTTACTGGACGGGCGAGACCGACATGGCGTGCCTGCGCGATGCCCTGGGGCAAACCCTGCGGCTGGGTTACGCCCATCACATCCAGCGACTCATGGTCACAGGACTCTACGCCTTGATGTTTGGCGTGCGCCCGCACGAAGTCCATGAGTGGTATCTCGCCGTGTATGTCGATGCGGTGGAATGGGTGGAGCTGCCCAACACGCTCGGCATGTCCCAGCACGCCGACGGTGGGCTCATGGCCAGCAAGCCCTACATCGCCACCGGCAAATACATTCAGCGCATGAGTAACTACTGCTCCGGCTGCCGCTACGATCCCGCCGAAAGCACCGGCCCCACCGCCTGTCCGTTCACTACACTTTACTGGGACTTCCTCCTGCAACACGAGCCCGCCATGCAGAAGAATCAGCGCATGGCCATGCAGGTAAGAAACCTCAAGCGCCTCGATGAAACCAAGCGTGACGCCATCCGAGCCCAGGCCACAGAACTGCGGAGTCATGCCGCTGGCGGATGCGATGCCTTGCATGGGGAAACGGTGAATGCAGAGTGACGATCTCTGAACCTCTGCCATAGCCTTTTTCATTCTGCATTCATCGTTCAGGATTTCCCCCATGCTCCCGATCCCACCCGACACCCTCCCGCCCTTCGAGCGCCTACGCGCCGTCGTCCATTGCCTGCGTGCTCCCGGCGGTTGCCCATGGGATCAGGAGCAGACCCACAGCAGCCTCATCCCGCACGTCATCGAGGAAGCCTATGAAGTTGCCGAAGCCATCCGCAGTGGCGACGCCGCGCAGATGGAGGACGAGCTGGGCGACCTGCTCTTGCAGCCTGTACTGCACGCCGAGATCGCCAGCGAAACGGGCACCTTCGACATCGACAGCGTCGCCCGTTGCATCACCGAGAAACTCATCCGCCGCCACCCGCATGTCTTTGGCGACAGCAACGTCGCCGACTCCGACGCCGTGCTCGTGCAATGGGATGCCATCAAAGCCACTGAGAAGGGCAAGGCCATGCCCGCAGGCTACCTGCAAAATTTAGCCCCCGGCCTGCCCGCGCTCATGCGTGCCCAGAAGCTGCAAAAGAAAGCCGCCAAAGTCGGCTTCGACTGGCCCGACATCGCCCCCGTTATCGGCAAGATCCGCGAAGAAACCAACGAGCTGGAAGCCGCCCTCGCCACTGGTGACAAAGGCGAGCTAGAGCACGAGTTAGGCGATATGCTCTTCAGCATCGTCAACCTCGCCCGCAAGCTCGGCATCGACTCCGAGAGCGCCCTCGCTGGAACCAACGAGCGCTTCACCCGCCGCTTCCACAGCGTCGAACAACAGCTCACCGCCAACGGCCAGCCCTTGGGCACCGCCACATTGGTCGAGATGGATGCCGCGTGGGATAAAGCAAAGCAGGTAGAGCGGCATTAGCCGCCAACTCCTCAACATGGAAAAACACAGTCCCCTGCCGCGCCAGCAAGCTGGCTTCCGATAGCGGTCGCAAGCCCTGAGCATTACCCACAAATATTTTGAGGTTTGAACCTCCTCCATGCTTCGGTGATGGCTTCGAGTTTGTGTAGGCCTTGCCAGAGGACTTGAGCACCGGGGTGGCCGTCGCCTTTGCGTCCTAGATGGCCGCCTAG
>JANOAR010000184.1:0-15076 GCA_031411235.1 Verrucomicrobiota bacterium
TCGCCCGACTGCAAGCGCAGCGGGGCGGCGGTGGGGGTGCCTGCGGGCAGGAGCACGGTGCCGGTGAAGCTGGGGGAGGCGAGCGGGGCCTTTAATGAGGTGTTGGCATCGAGCTTGCCGAGGGCGGTCAATACGGTGTCGGCGGCGGTGAGGGGGCCGGGCGTGGCGGTGAAGCCGGTGAGGGTTTTGCCGGTGACGGTGGTGGCGGCAATGCTGGTGGCGGCCTGCGTGCCGGTGACATCGCCAGCGAGCGCGCCGGTGAAGCTGATGGCGCTGGTCGCGGTGGTGGCGTTGCCAGCCAGGGCGGCGGTGATGGTGCCTGCGGAAAAATTTCCACTGGCATCGCGGGCGACGATGGCGGCGGGGGTGTTGGCGCTGGTGGCGGTGCTGCCGAGGGTGATGGCTCCGCTGCTGGCGTCGGTGGTGATGCCGCTGCCTGCGGTGATGGTGAGCACGCCGGAGTTGCCAAGGGTGATGCTGCCGCCAAGCGCGACCAAGCCGCCACCGCTGAGCCCGCTGCCTGCGGTGACGGTGAGGGCGGGGTTGGCGAGCTGGGCATTGCCCACGGCTGCGCTGGCGAGGTTGCTGGTCTGCACGACGCCGGGGGCGAGCTTGGCCGAGGTGACGGCGCCATCGGCGACTTTTGCGGTGGTGATCGCGCCATCGGCCACTTTTGCCGTGGTGATCGCGGCATCGCTGACGCTGTCGGCCATCAGCGCGTAGCCGACGGCGGCGATGCGTTTGTCGGGCGCGAGGAGCTGGGAGCCGTTCGTGCCGTCGTTGAACCAGATGCGCAGATGCACGTCGGCATGGGTGAAGACGGTGGCGGGGACGAGGGTCATGTGCGCCTGGGTGGCATCGCCGAGCAGCACGCTGTACAAGCCTTTGCTGACGGTGATGGCGACGGCGGCGGTGGGCTCGCTGCCTGCGGTGCTGCTGCCGTCGTTGCTCCAGTAGGTGGTGGTGCCGGTGGCGCTGACGAGAGCGAACTTGAACTGGCCCGTGCCATCGAAGTTGGTGCCGTTGGCAGCGACGCGGCCCTGGTAGTTGATGAGCTGGGGCACCTGGGCCGCCACGGGTAACGCAGCGAGGAGGCAGGTGGTGACGGCGGCGAGGAAGCGAAGGGTGTTCATGTGGTTTGGGGCGTGGGACGTAGCAATAAAAAAGGCAGTCCGAGAAAGGAGGACTTCTCAGACCGCCGAGGTTGTCAGGGGGCTGGCGGCGGTGGGTCTAGCCGCCCACGGTGATCTCCACGGTGTTGCTCCACTGGCCTACCTGGGCGTCGCCGACGCGGTAGATGGCGCGGTATTTCCACTTCATCGGCGTGGCGGGCAGGGGGTGGGTGTCGGTGTAGTTGGGGGTGGTGTCGTAGGTGAGGAAGACCCAGCCTTTGGTGTCGTTGCGATCCACCTGGATTTCCAGCATGTCGAGGAAGGCGCTGAAGCCCTGCCAGCCCCAGCCGACGAGCACGGCATTGCCGACGATGGAGAGGGTGAGGATGGCCTGGATGGTGGCCATGTCTGGGCCATTTTGCACGGTGCCTTCGATGCCGAGGGCTTGGCCGATGGTGAGGGTGTAGTTCTTAGTGGCCCTGAAGCGTCTCACCAGATCGCGGAAACGGCGGACGATGCCGGGGGGCACGGCGGTGGGGAAACCTGCGGGCAGCACGGGGACGATTTGCCCGGCGGGCGCGGTATCGCCGCCGTCGCGCTCGTAGTTTTTCTCGGCCGTCCAGCCCTGGGCCGCGTTTTGCATGTTGCCGCAGAAGTCCACGATGGCTCGGTAGCGCGTGGCGTCGGCGGCTTGCTGGACGATCTCGGGGTCGGCGGGCAGAACGCCGAGCGTGGTCAGGAACTGGCCTACGTTGTCACGAAAGAGGACGAACTGGCTGGCTTTACCGTTGTCGTCGGTGGCGAGGAAGTCGGATTTAGGCATGGTGTGTTTTTTGGGTGTGTGGGTTGTTGGGACGGAAAGAATTTGGCCAGGATAGGGCACGAAGCCCGGATCGCCCGGCTCTAGGTAGTAGGAGGGGTCTCCCCAAAACAGGTTGGGATCATCAAAGGTGAACGGCGTGCCGGTGAAGGGGTTGATGGCGTCCCAAAAGAGCGTTTTCATGGAAGAATGGGGGCTGCGAGGTGCGCTGGAGGGTCGAAATGTGGCCTGGAGGCGACAAAACGGCACTTTTCAGCCCTACTTCGGTACCGTGGGATGATTGCACGGTGCGCTGGAGTGACTGAATGGTACCGTGCGATGGTTGCGCGGTACCGGGGAATGACTGCACGGTACCGGGCGATGATTGCCCGGTGCGCTGGAGGGGTGATTGGCACCCCGCTGGATCCCTCCAGCGTGCCGCGCAGGTGTCGCCCGGTACCGTGGGATCATTCTGCGGTACCGTGCAATGACTGCGAGGTACCGTGCAGTCGTCGCGCGGTACCGTTGGATCATCGCAGCATGTGCGGCAGTCACTCCAGGGAATGCTGCGGTGCGTCATGGAGACGCAAATAGAGGCAAGGAAATTGTAGTTATGCCCCAAGGCGATGGCAGGAAGCATGGGGGCGGCTGAGGTGTCCATTTGGGGGGGGCGGGGAGGCTGAATTGAGTGCCAGCCCCACCCACGCCCGCAGTGCCCTCTTGAATCAAGGATGCCGACAGACCGTGGAAGGTTCTGGCAATAGGCTTTACTGGATTTCAGGCGGAGTGTGACGCCCGAGGGGAAGTTTTTTTATTTTTCTTCGATTCGGGTTCCCCCCTCCAGGAAGGAGCAGCGCCAGAATGTGGCACTCGGATAAGCCAAGACTACGGCCACGCGTGGCCAGGACAAATCGGCTAAAGCCTCGGACTCCAACATGGCCAACGTGCGCCTGGAAACGCTCGGCCCAAGGCAATGAATCGCCTCGTTGGAGTACGAGGCTTTAGCCGATTTGTCCTTGTTCCTTTACTTCCCCTTCTGTGCGCCATGCCGTCGGCTATTTTTCCCAAAACGTGACGACGCACGGTAGAGCGTCTTGACGCGAGGTCTTTGCCGGGGCGCGCCGAGCAGCTGCGGTGCCGCGAAGCGAACCTCGGGACGACTCTGAAGCGCAGGCGAGCTAAAGCTCGGAACTACTCTGGCTAAAATGCCATCGTTAGGCCCAGATGAAACTGCAGGATGTCGCGCTCGCGTTTGCCTGCGGCATCCAGCGCGACGTTGCCGTCGAGCAGGCCTTCGTTGACCAAGCGGTAGTACTGCACGGCTCCGTAGAGGGAGCAGGCGATCTTGTCAGTGGACATGAACTTCAGCGGCACGCTGGCCTTTAGCGCGGTGCTGAAGTAGCCGATGCCGCCCTTCGCGGGCTGGCCGTCATAGACTGGGTAATAGTAGTCGATGGGGTAGTAGCGGTAGCGGGTGTAATCGTAGCCGTAGTAGCGCTCGTGGACGGTCTTCTGGGTGCTGCGCTGGTAGAAGCCTTTGGGCACGAGGGTGACGTAGGTGGGGAGTTCGAGTTTGACGTGCTTGAACTGATGCTGGGGGGTGATGCCGAGCTTGAAGCTGTGGCTTTCGTTGAGCAGGTCGGGCACGAAATCGACGACGATGCGGCCTTCGGTCTGCTGGCGATACTCGACGAAGGGATGCAGGGCGAAGTCGCCGAGCAGCGCGGTGTCGTCGTAGCTGAGGGCGACGGCTAGCTCCCAGGCGGTGTCGTAGGATTGCGTCTGGCTGAGGTAGGCGGAGTAGAAGGCGCTGAGCTTGATGTCGCGTGCAAAGGTGGCGGTGAGGCCGCTGATGAGGTCGGCCTCGCGCCAATGCGCGGGCACGTCGCCGCCTTCATGGGTGTGGTAACTGCCCCAGCCGCCGAGGGTGAGGGTGAGGTCGCTGAGCCACGTCATGCGGTCGGCGTAGAGCGGTGTGGTGAGCAGGAGCAGGGGCTGCACCATGACGCCTTGGTTCTCCTGATGGAGGGCGTGGCTGGTGAGGTAGTGGTCGGTGAGGTTGATATTGAGCACGCCGTGGATGTCGCCGGGGCGCGGGTAGTTGGCGACGGGTGCCCAGTAGGCTTCTTCGGTGAAGGGGGTGGCGGCGGGGAGGGGAGTTATGAATGATGAGTGATGAATGATGAATAGAAGAAGGAAGAAAGTGATGAGTGATGAATGATGAGTGATGAATGGGGAGGGGCGGGGACTAACTGTGAGATGTGCTGTGATCGGACAGCGATCAGCAGGGCTTTGGGAGAGGGCTTTCGTTCTCATGGTCTTCATTCATCACTCATCATTCATAACTTCCTCTGGTAGTCGATTTGCACAGCCCTCAAAAGGCGGTCGTTGTGCGTTCTTGCTTCGATGCGTAACACACCGCGCCTAGCTTGGATGCCGCAGGTGAGGGTCTTGGGCGCGGTGGGGTGGGCGTGATCCAATGAGGTGGCGTGGATGGCATAACCGCCGCCGTGCTCGGCTTCCAAGCGATACCGATAGTGCAGCATGAAGGGGCCGAAGAAAGGCTCGACCAAGTCGAGTGCCCAGCGCTTGAACCCGGAGGCGAAGGGGACGCTGCTGATGCCATCGAGCCATGCGGCGCTGCCCTCGGCGATGAAGGGCACGCGGGCTAGGCCGATGGCGATGAGTGCGAGCACGCTGTCGCCGGGGCCGGTGTAGTCGGTGGTGTAGAAGACGCCGTCGCTGATGAAGGCGATGAGTTCTGCGCCGTGCCGCTGCGAGCGCAGGCGGTAGCGGCCATACTCGTCGAAGTCGAGCTTGATGGTCTCTTCCCAGCTCTTGTCGGCATCGGCGGTGAGGCGGTAGCGGTAGTCGCCGGGGAGCAGGCCACTGAGCATTTCCGTGAGCGTGGCATTGGCCGTGGCTGGGGCGATGGTGGTGCCGCTCTCGGGCACGCCGCTGGTGTGATACAACGGGCCACCATCGGCGCTGGTCTCGATGTAGTGCTTCAAAACAAAGGGCCGCGTGGGGGCACCGAACCAGCCTGTGGCTTGGATTTGCAAGTGCAGGTGCGGGATGGGCGAGCGTCCGCTGTTGCCGCATTTGCCGAGTTCATCGCCCTTTGAAATACGCTTGCCGATGGGGGCGCTGATGCTGTCGGGCTTGAGGTGCGAGAGCAGCACGTAGTAGCCCGCATCGGCGTAGAGCATGACGCAGTTGCCCCAGTTTTTATCGAGGTTGTTTTGGCCGGGGGCGTTGTCGGGGATGGCGTTTTCAACGTAGGCGATGACGCCGCTGCGCGGGGCGAGCACGGGGGTGTCGTAGAGATAGTAGTCGGTGAGCGCTTCACCTTTATCGGTGTGTTTGATGCCGTGTTTTTCGGCTTCGAAATCGAGCGCGTGCTGCCATTTGCCGCGATGGGTGAGCGGGCCTGCGAAGCCTTGCGTGATGAGGCGCGGGCCGCTGAAGGGCAGGCTAAGCGCGGGCTTGGCGATGTCGGGGAAGCGGGCGTTATTGATGAGCACGCGACGCGCAGCGGCTTCGGGCAAGGAGCCGGGCGCGGGCGATGGGATGAGGGCTCCGGCCTTGCTGCGCTGGCCGAGCGCGTAGAGCAGGGTGAGCAGCACGAGGTTGTAAGGCAAGGCGCTGGGCGGCAGGGAGAAGTACTGCAACGCGTGATTGATACCGATGCCGACGATGGCGGTGAGCGTGCAGCCGAGGAAGGCAAGGGCGAGGCTCGCGCCCGAGGTGATGAAGTAACTCGCACCGAGGGCGATGCCGACGAGGAGGAAATTGTAGCCGCCGATGCTGCCGATCATCTCGGGCGACACGCCGAGCTGCCAAAGGATGGCGGCACCGACAGCATAGCTGGCAGTGGCGACGAGTGTGGTGAGCGGTGAGGTGCAGGCGAGGCCGATAAAGACCAGGATACCGGGCAGGGCTTGGGCTTGGAAGGCCATGCTGCCGAAGGCTTGGAACAAGCCCTGCCACAGCGGCGGCAACCAGGGCAAGTCGAGCCAAGCCATGGGCGCGTGCGGTGGCGGGATGGCGGGGCCGAACAGGGCGTGGCTGGCGAGGTAAAGGGCATACGCGCCGATGACCGAGGGGATGCTGTGCGACGACAGACCCGTGTGCGCAAAAACCCAAGTGCTAAGCGCATTGGAAAGGAAGAAGCCGCCGACGGCTGCGGCGCTGAGAAGCAATGCCAGCGTAGCCAACGGGAAGTCGTGGCAGTGGTGTAGGAAGCCAACGGTGAGGCCAATGAGCAGTGGATTGAAGAGGGAGAAGCCCGTGCGCAGCAGCACGCGATCATAGCCGAGTGCCCACGCGAGCGCGGCGGCGAGGATGAGCGTGATGAGTCCGCAGAGGCCAATGGTGGGCGCGAGCAAGGAGACAGCGAGAAGCCACCAACCGAAGCGAATGTTGCCACTGAAAAAGAGCACGGCATAGGCACGCGGAATGGCGCGCAGCAGCGTGGCGGCGAAGCTGGGGGCGGTGAGCGGGGACTCGCGTTCGGGGATGAAGATCATAACTAGTTCTTCAGATGCTCGGGCACCACCTCCATCGCTTGCACGTATTCGAGGTCTTCGCGTTTGCGGATGACGTGGACTTTTTTATCCGCGCCGATCATCACAGCCGCTGGGCGGTAGGTGATGAACTGCATGGACTGCGTTTGGTTATACGCGCCAACGGGATGCATAACGACTTGGTCGCCGGTGTTCAAACTTGGCAGCGGGGCCTCCTCGCGGATGACGTCGATGTTCATGCACAGGCAGCCGTAAACGGTGGTTGGTGTGGGGGCGTCGATGCAGGCTTTTACAGGGACGATGCGGGGCTGATACCACGTCGAGGTGTAGAGCAAGTTGATGCCCGCATCGAGCACGAGAGCGTTCTGCGATCCACTGGCGGTGACGTGGCTGCTGGGGTTTTTGCCATAGGCGGCGAGGGCGGTTTGGAGAGGGTCGTGGAAGGTGCGTTTCTTCACGGCAACGACGCTGCTGATGAGGTAGCCCGCATCATCGACGAGGGCGCGACCGGTTTCCAAGTAGAGCTTGGGCAAGGGTTTGTTCGAGGGCCACAGGCTTGTTATCGTATCGCCGATGGCTTCGGCGTAGCGATCCATGGTGGGCGTCACTTGCTCGGGCGGGAGGTACTGATAATGCAGGCGCGCATGGCTGGCGAAGCCGCCGCCGATGTTGAGGTATTTGATCGGGCCAGCGCCCATCGCTTCGGCTTCGAGCGCGAGGTGGACGAGCTTGGTGGTGCTGATGCGGTACCAGTCAGGCTCCAGGATGAAGGTGCCGATGTGGCAGTGCAAACCGACGAGCTGAAGCTGCGGCATGGCGATGATGCGGCGCACGACTTGCTGCACTTCGCCGTCGTCGCCGTTGAAGCCAAACTTGCTCCACACCACCTGACCGCCCGTGCTGATGTGAATGCGCAAGGCGATGGGCAAGGGCGATGCGCGACCGCGTGCCATGTCGCCGAGGACGAGGAGTTCGTCGATATTATCGACCTGGATCATTGCCCCTTCTTTGATGGCGCGAATGAGGTCATCCTTCTCCTTGTGCGGGCCGTTGAAGATGATGCTGCTGCCAGGGATGCCGTTGTACCGAGCCTTCTCATACTCGAAGCCGGAGACGACTTCGGCGATGCTGCCCTCTTGGTGGAAGACGCGGCAGATGGCGTTGAGGTAGTTGGTCTTGTACGACCAAGCGAATTGCACGTCGGGGTAGTGCCGGGTGAAGGCGCGGTGCGCATCGCGATACTGAGCGCGCAGGCTGGTCTCGGAATAGACGAAGAGCGGCGAGCCGTATTGTTTAACGAGGTCGGCAACGGAGACGCCGTCGATCTCGGAGCAGGAGGGCGATGAGCCGAGGCGGAAGGGGTTGACGGGGCCTTGGTTGAGGCGCTGAACTGTTGGACGAGTGTAGGGGAGGCTCATGGAAAGAAATTATGAATGATGAGTGATGAATGTCGGGGCAAGAAGATGAGGATCAGTGCGCGATGCCTGCTCCGGTGGTGATCATGGCGATCTGATCAATGCGGCCATGCACCTCGACTTGATGGCGCAGATAAAAATGCCCGGCGTCGCAGGCAGGCATGCGCTCGGGCCATGAGCCGGTGTCGAGGCGCTTTACCAGAGCGGCGGCGAAGTTGGCTCCGCACATGCTGGGGAAGTCCACCCAGGCGGGGAAGCGGGGGTTGATCTCGATGAGGCAGTATTCGTTTTTGGCTTCGTCGAGCATGACTTCGATCTCGAAGGGGCCCACCCATTTGAGTTCGTGGATGAGACGGGAACAGAGGGCGTAGAGGCGCTTGTCATTGATGGTCATGCCGCCCAAGCCTTTGCCTTTGTCGCTGACGACGGTCTTGCGAATGGCACACATACCGAGGGTGCCGCCTTCGCCATCGCCGAGGCCGAGGACGTTGAATTCGGGGCCGCGAATGCAGCTTTGGATGATGGCGGGTGCGCCCCATTCGGAGAGGAGTCGCGAGACGATGTGGATGAGGTCGAACTCGGTGTCGGCCTTGCTGGCATCGTAGTACTGGCCTTTGACCATGACGGGGTAGCCGAGGTCTTTGGCGGCCTTTTGTGCGCCTGCGATGTCGTGGACAGCCTGGGTCTTGGGCACAGCGACGTCGCACTTTTTGGCGAGGTCGGCGAGGTGCTGCTTGGCGCGGCGGTTGAGCATGGCTTTGTCCGGCATGAGGCAACGCAGGCCGCGCTTGGTGATCTCGTCTTTGAGGTGGACGAGCAGCTCGATTTCGGCATCGAGCGTGGGGATGAAGATGTCGGCTGGCGAGAGCGCGAGGACTTCATCCAAGCGGCTGAAGAAGGCCGCTGCTCCGCTGGTGGGGTAAGGCATGGCATAAACGACATCGGGGCCGTTCTCCATGTAGATGCCGCTCTCCAGGGCGTCATAGACGAGGCCGATGATGAAGGCGTGGGGGAACTCGCGGCGGATACTGCGGAGGATGCCCGCGCCGGGCTGTGGGTTATCGCCACGATGGAGGCCGGATAGGATGATGCGCATGGTTGGAATGATGAATGACGAATGACTGGGCTTCAGGCGAGGAGCGCGGCCCTCCGAGGCTGCAGCGCTCGTTCGAAGCCGAGGACTAGCAAGGTTGCCTTGAGGCGATGACGGTGGGTTGGCTTTGTCATGGGGAGGATGCTGAGCGTTGGGCGGCGGACTAGCGCTGCGGCCTCGGAGGGCCGCGCTCCTTTGCTGTCTCTATGCGGCAGTGACCCAGCCCAGTTGGGCGATGCTGCGGATGAAGTCAGCGAGATCGCGGGAAGCGGTGTTTTGATCCACGTCGAACTCTTCCAGCATGTGGCCGAGGACGGCTTCTTGTGGGGTGTCTGATTGGAGGAGGCGAACGATGCGCAGGCCTGTGGGGCTGAGTTGGAAGGTTTCACCACTTGCGGGATCGAAGGCGAAACCACGGTCGTTGAGGAGGAGGTCGGAGATCATGGAAATTAAGAATTAGGAATTAGGAATGAAAAATTGGGGAAAGAAATGGGAGGCATGAATTGGGAATGGATCAGCTCAGAGGTGGGCTTTCAGTCATTCCTAATTCGTAATTCCTAATTCTTCATTGCTGCTGCGTAACCCTCGCTGGCACTCGGATAGCTGGGGTTCATGCTGAGCAGGAGCGTGAAGCTTTGCATGGCGCTGGCGTTGTCGTTCATGCGCAGGGCCGACCAGGCGTGGCCGCTGAGGGCGTCGGGGTCGTCGGGGTAAGTCACCAAGGTGCGGGCGTAGCTGGCGGCGGCTTTGCGGTAGTCTTTTTGGGCGAAGTGCAGACCGGCGATGGCCATGAGTGCGCGGTAGTTGGTGGGCTGAATTTTCAGGACGGTCTCGGCGGCGACGGTGGTGCTGCGAATGTCGAGCTGTGCCTGGGCGACGTTGAGCAGACCAAGCTGGGCATTGATGGAGGTGGGCTTCAGTGAGGCGGCTTTGCCATAGGCTTTCGCGGCTTTGGGGTAGTCGGCGTTGGAATAGTGCAACCAGCCAAGGCGCAGCGAGGCGAGAAAGGTGTCGCCACCCGCTTGCTGAAATTGGGTGATGGCGGCAGTGGCGGTGGCGAGGTCTTTGCTCGTCTCGGCGGTGGTGGAGGCTGTCCAGAGCGTACCGAGTTCGGTGGGGTTGACGGTGCTCTTGCTGTTGCCGCGTGGGGCGCTGGCAGCGAGGACGAAGAAGGGGATGAGGAGGGCGAGGAGGCGGTGCATGGGAGGAGGGGATGAGTTATGAATGATGAGTGATGAATGTCGGAGGGCGGGTGGCTTTGGATAAGTGGTGGCTTTGATTGAGTGGTAGATTGTTGATGGTGAGTTTCAGGCATTCATCACTCATCATTTCACGGTCTGGTTATTCTGACTCGATAGAACTTCTTCACCCCCGTGGCGGCGGTGTCGGTGATGGTTCGGGTGGTGCCGGAATCGGCGGTGGTGCTGCTGCCGAGTGTTGCCCAGGTGGCGAAGTCGGTGCTGCTTTGCACGGCGTAGGTGCTGGTGGCGTAGCGCGGGGTGAAGATGATTTTTCGCTGTGTGGGCTGGTTGGTGACGGCTTGCAGTTGCATGACGAAGCGCTCGGCGGCGCTGATGGGCGAGAGGTTGGCGTCATACTCGAAGGCGTTGGTGTAGCCATCGCCATCGGGGTCGAGCGTGGGCGCGGCATTGGCACTGCCGATGCCGAAGTATTGGACTTGCCAGTCGTCGGGAAGGCCATCGCTGGCATAGCTGCCGAAGTTGTCGGCGATGCTTTCGTTGACGGTGAGGACGAGGCTGCTCGTGATGCCGTGATAGCTGCCGCTGACGCTTGCGGCGGTGTTGGCATAGACGGTGGCGGCGGTGGCTAAGCCGCTGCTGCTAGTGCTGGCGATGGGGCCGCTGGTGACGGCCCAGGTGACTTCGGTGGCGAGGAGGCTTGTCGTAGTCGCGTCGTCGAGCGCTCGTGTGGCGCTGAGTTGTAGGGTGGCGGTCTCGTTTAAACTGCTGCTGGCGGCGCTGACGGTGACGCTGGTGGTCTCTGCAAGCTGGGCGATGTAGCCTTGTTTGTTGGTCTCGCTGGGGCTTGCCTTGGTGGTGGTGCCGATGATGTCGCCGAGGCTGGTGCGTGCGGTGTAGCTGGCGCTGGTGATGACTTCACCGCCCGCGTCGAGGGTCTCGGTGGCGAGGCTGTAATCGTTGCTGCTGCGAGTGGCGGCGTGCAGGGCGGCGAAGCTGATGCTGCCGATGCAAAGCATGTGGATGAGGCGGCGCTTCATGGCTTCTGATAAAGGAACATGTTCTTGCCCACGCTGTAGCTGTGGAGGTCGTTGAGGTAGCCGCCGTTATAGCCGCCGAAGAGCAGCATCTCGGTGCCCGTCCACACGGCGGTGTGGGCGGCGCGAGTGGGCGGTTGGTTGGCGGTGGCGGTGCTCGTCCACATGCCAGTGAGTGTGGCGTAACGTCCGCCGAGGCCGAGGTAGCCCGCGCTGTATCCGCCCCAGACGAGGACTTCTGTGCCCGTCCAGACGGCGCTGTGGTAGCTGCGGGCGACGGGGGCGCCAGCGGTGACACTTGCCGTCCAGGCATTGGTGCTGGGCGTGTAGTGGCCGCCGTCCGCTAAGTTGAGCGTGCCGTTGTAGCCGCCCCAGATGATCATTTGTGAGCCTGTCCAGGTGGCGCTGTGATCGGAGCGAGCGGCGGGGGCACTGGTGGTGCTGAGGGCTGTCCACGTCGCGGTCGTGGGGTTGTAGCGAGCGCCGTCGGCGAGGTAGGTGCTGCCGTTGAAGCCGCCGAAAAGGATCATCTCGGTGTCTGTCCAGACGGCGCTGTGGTCGCTGCGCAGGGTGGGCGGCGAGCCTGTGGTGGGGAGCGTGGTCCAAGTGTTGGTCGTGGGGCTAAAGGAAGCGCCTGTGGCGAGGTAGGTGCCGCCGTAGCCGCCCCAGACGATCATGGAGCTGCCTGCCCACACGGCGGTGTGGAGGTAGCGCAGGCTCGGGGCATTCAGTGCGGGCAGTGCGCTCCAGGTGTCGCTGGTGGGATTGTAGCGAGCGCCGTCGCCGAGGAATGCGGTGCCGTTGTAGCCGCCGAAGACGATCATTTCACTGCCGCTCCAGACGGCGGTGTGGCCGTAGCGAATGGTCGGTGCGCTGGTGGTGCTGATGAGCGTCCAGGTGCTGGTACTGGGGTTGTAGCGTGCGCCGTCGTTGAGGATGGCGAGATCATTGGCTCCGCCCCAGACGATCATTTCGCTGCCCGTCCAGATGGCGCTGTGACTGGAGCGAACACTCAGTGGGCAAGTGGGCGCGGCGGTGCTCCAGGTATTGGTGCTGGTGGCGTATCGACCGCCATCGGGGAAGTGGCTGGTGCCATTGCCCGCGCCCCAGACGATCATTTCACTGCCCGTCCAGATGGCGGTGTGGTCGTAGCGCGCGGTCGGTGCGCTGGTGGTGCTGGTGGCGATCCAAAGGTTGGTTGTGGGGTTGTAGCGTCCGCCGTCATTCACGGCGGCGGTGCCGTTGTAGCCGCCCCAGACGATTAGTTCTGTGCCGCTCCAGACAAAGGAATGCGAGTCGCGTGCGGTGGGTGCGAGGGCCGGGCTGATGGCAAGCCAAGTATTCGTTGTGGGATTGTAGCGCGAGCCATCGGCGGCATCGGTGGTGCCATCGGTGCCGCCCCAGAGGCACATGACTGAGCCCGTCCAGACGGCGGCGTGGAAATAACGGGCGGTGGGCGCTGATGTGGGGGTGATGGTTGTCCAGGTATTGGACGTGGGGCTGTAGCGAGCGCCATCGGCCAGGGCGGCGGTGCCGCTGCTGCCGCCCCAGATGAGCATTTCCGTGCTGCTCATGACGGCGGTGTGGTAGTAGCGGGCGGAGGGTGCGCCGATGGTGGTGATGGTAGTCCAGGCGTTGGTCGTTGGATTGTAGCGTGCGCCTGAGTTGAGGTAGGCACCGTTGAAGCCGCCGAACACGATCATCTCGGTGCCGCTCCAGACGGCGCTGTGGCGGTAGCGTGGGGCGGGTGCGCTGGTGGAGGAGATCGTCGTCCAAGTATTCGTCGTGGGGTTGTAGCGACCGCCATCGCTCAAATAAGTGCTGCCGTTGTAACCGCCGAAGATGACCATCTCGGTGCCCGTCCAGAGGGCAGTGTGGTAGTAGCGAGCGCTCGGTGCGCCGCTGGCATTTACGGCTGTCCAAGCATTGCTCGTGGGGTTGTAGCGAGCGCCGTCACCGTAGTAGCCACTGCTGGTGTGGAAGCCGCCCCAGACAATCATTTCACTGCCCGTCCACACGGCGGTATGCCCACTGCGAGCCGAAGGCGAGCCATTGCTGCGCAACTGCCAGCCATCAGCCAAGGACGTGCTGCCGATCTTCACAAAGCCGGCGGCGGTGAGTGCGGCGCTCTCATTTGTAGAGAGCACCAAGCCACCGCTGCCAACGGCGCTTTGACCGCTGGCGGAGAGATTCGCGGCGGCTGCGCCCGAGGTTAATTTTGCCGAAGTGATGCTGCCATCCGCGAGAGCCGCAGCGCCCACCGCACCCGCAGCGAGCGCCGTGCTGCCAACGGCCCCCGTGGCAATTTTTGCCGAAGTGATCGCGCCATCCGCGACGGTGCTGGCCATCATCGCGTAGCCCACGGCGGCGATGCGTTGATCCGGCGAGAGCAACTGCGAACCGAGCACGCCGTTGTTAAACCACACGCGCAGGCGCACATCGGCGTTGCTGAAAACCGAGGCTGGAATTGCCTGCATATTGGTGAGCGATGTATCGCCGAGCTTCACCGAATACAGCCCCTTCGACACCGCGAGCGTCACCGCCGCCGTGGGCTCGCTGCCTGCCGTGCTGGTGCCGTTGTTGCTCCAGTAGGTTGTGGTGCCCGTGGCATTCACGAGGGCAAATTTGAACGTGCCGTTGCCGTCGAAGTTGGTCGTGCCGACGACGACGCGGCCCTGGAAATTGATGAGCGATGGAACCTGAGCCTGGAGGGGCGCGAAGCAGAAAAACAGGGCGGTGAGGCCGATGAAAAAGCGGACGTGTGACATGGTTGGTGGAATTATCGGGCCGCAATTATGTCAGGGTTGAATAAGCAGGACTAGAAATGGTTGCTCAGGTTTTGAAGGGGGGATGCTGGTGGACTATGGGCGTATTGTTGGCGCAGGCGTGTAAAGAGCCGATGAGTGAGAAGGCTGAGATTTGTTAAGCTGGTGTAAAAGTTCGCAGATTCACCAGCGGTGCGTTGGGCAGGGAGATTCATCCGCCCTTCCATTCGCTGTTTGACGCCCTCCCCTCCGCTCGCTACAAATCGCGCCCCGCGCAAATTTTATGCTCCAGAGCTATCTCCCCATTCTTATTCAAGTCCTTGTCGCCGGTGGCTTCGCTGGCGCGACATTGCTCGTCAGTGTGTTGCTCGGCAAGGCTGGCAAAACCAGTGCCATCAAGGACAGTGCCTATGAATGCGGCATGTTGCCCATCGGCGAGGCTCAACCGCGCTTCAGCGTGAAGTTCTACATCGTCGCGATGCTGTTTGTGCTCTTCGATATTGAAGTCGTCTTCCTTTACCCCTGGGCGGTGATTTATCGCGACTTCCTGGCCGTATATGGCGCTTCCATCTTTGGCACCATGCTGGGCTTTGTGGGTATCCTCGGCGTTGCCTTCGCCTATGCCTGGCGCAAGGGCGCACTGGAGTGGAAGTCTTAGTGCATTCAGGCTCTTCAGCTGGTAAAGCCATCGCTACTCACCTCGCATGATCGCACACATCAGCCTCTACAAGCTCAAGCCCGAAGTCACGCCCGACCGCCTGGAGGAGATGATGTCTCTCACTCGCGTCCACCTGCTGCGCATCCCCGAAGTGCTCGCCGTTCGCACAGGCAAGCGCACCGATGCCAATGAGCCGTGGGAGTGGTATGTGGGCATGGAAGTCGAGAGCAAGGACAAACTCGTCATCGCTCAGGATGACCCGCATTATCTCAAGTACCGCGAAGAAATCCTGCGCCCCGCAGTCGCCGAGCAATGCGTCCAGTCCTTCGAGATGGATCCACGAAAAGACGTCAAATACTCCTGAATAATCCAACGCCATGAAACCCTGGTTCTACGTCGATACCGAGCGCCAACGCCACCAAGTCACTGAAGATCAACTCCAGTCGCTCGTGCAGAGCGGCGTCATCCGGCC
>JANOAR010000185.1:0-82064 GCA_031411235.1 Verrucomicrobiota bacterium
GCGGGCGCGTATCTCGACCTGCGGAGGCATAACGTCGAGGGGAAGTGCTACGCCTGCCATTCCTCCGGTGCCTACATGGCGGCGCGGCCTTTGATTGATCCGCTGGCCGCTGGCGTGATGGAGACGCGGGTGATGATGCAGCGCAACGCCGCTGACTTCACCGCAAAGCCACCGATTGATCGGATGAATAGCGGCCCGGTGGGGCGTGCAGGGCAAATACTCAGTGCCGTGGAGATGGCCCGGCACGATGCGGTGAGCACGGGAAAGCTGCACCCGCTCACGCGCAAGGCACTGGATCACATCTGGGCCTTCCAGCTCGATGATGGCGGCATCTATTGGGTGCCCTTCGAAGAGGCTCCCTCGGCCATTGATCATCATTGGGGCATCACACTGATCGCCCTCGGTGCTGCCGCTGCGCCGGATGGCTACGCGCACTCAGAGCCTGCCAAGAGCGGCATCGAGAAACTGCGCGGCTGGTTCAAGAAGACGCCGCCGAAAGACCTACATGAGCGCGGCCTCACGCTTGCTGCGGATTGGGCCGTAGGCGGCATTTTGAGCAAGGAACAGCGTCAGGAACACATCGCCGCCTTCTTTGCCAAACAACAGCCCACGCACGGCTGGAGCATGGCCGACATGTCTGTGCATCCTAACTGGAAGCGTGTCGATGGCCTGCCGCTGGATAGCACCCGCAGCGACAGCTACGCCACCGCTTTTACCGTCTATGTGCTGACCCGCGCTGGAGTGCCGAAGACAGAGCCACGCCTCGCCAAAGCCATCGAGTGGATCATCAACAGCCAGCGCCAGACCGGTGGCTACTACACCTTCTCGCCACGCAAAAAGGACATCCTCGCCAGCTACCAGGCCACCTCTTACGCCGTGCAGGCACTCTCCGCAGTGGGTGTGCTGCCGCTGCCACAACGCGTCACACAAGCGCAGTTCGATGCCGCCTATGCCGCTGCGGACAAGCTCATCCCCGCTGGCGTGATGCATCCATCTGCCAAAGGCACCCAGGCCCGCGACATGCAGATGACGATGGGCACCGAAAAGCCCGCCGCAGTCATGGTGGCGAGCCTGACCAAGCCCACGCCAACATCACCCCCAAAACCTGCTGCCATGAGTGACCCAACACAGCTCGCGGACAAAGCTCTCGCCGCCATCGGCGGTGCAGACAAGGTGCTGCGGCAGTTCTCCATGGTGGAGCGCTTCATGACGGGCATGGACCTCGGCATCAGCTCGCGGCATTGGATCATTTCACTACCTGATGATCGCTGGGAGATGCCAGCAGCGGTGAACCGCACCGTGGCGGATGGTGATGTGGCGCTCAATCTCACCGCCGCCTGGACGCTCGCCATTTTGAGCCATCCTAAGACTCAACTCAGCCCCCTGGCCCCCATCACCCTGGATGGCCGCGAGCTGGATGGCTTCATGGTCAGCGGCAGCACCGGAGCCACCATGCACCTGCACTTTGACCGCAGCACCGGCCTACTGGGACGCATCGGCTACGCCAGCGTGCTCTACTTCCCCAGCGACTATCAGACCACGACCGATGGCGTGAAGTATCCCGGCCGCATCACCGCCACCAGCACGAAAGGCGTGGTGCAAAAGAGCTGGCAGATCACGCAGGTCGCTCGGCTCGCCACTCTGCCTGCCAATCTGAAGCGCCACAGCCCAGTGACTCCCAAGCCATGAAGCTCACCCATCTCCTACTCGCCGCACTCGTCTCCCTCACCGCACACGCTGCCGAAGCGAGCACTGATGTAAAACCCATCATCGACAAGGTCATCGCCGCCATCGGCGGCAAAGACAAAATCCTCACAACCTTCCGCATGGAGGAGTGGTTCGCTGTGGCGGAGGCCGCACCCGCCGCACAGCCGCGCAAAGTCACGCGCACCTCTGTGTTGCAGCCACCGCTCGTCTGGTGGGCCAATGGCAAAGACCGTGGCGACACGCAATGGAATGAGGACGTGTGGGGCTGGAGCCTCGCCGTGCTGCTGGATGCCAAATCCATCATCAAAGCCGCGCCCGACATCACCGAAGCAGGCAAGCCCGCTTACGGCCTCAGCATCACCGGCAGTCTCGACAGCGAAATGCGCCTCTACTTCAGCCACGAGACGAACCTCCTCGTGCGGATGGATCTGCGCAATCAAAGCTACCACTTCAGCCATTGGAAGGAGCAAGACGGCCTCAAATACTCCAGCCAGTGCATCATCAAAAAGCAGCCCACGAACAAACCGTGGTTCCACCACGAAATCCTCAAGCTGGAGCGGCTCAAGGAGCTGCCCTCAGACCTCCAACCCAAACCCAATCGCAAACCATGAAACACCGCATCATCCTCCTCGCCATCTTCTTGAGCATCAGCGCTGCCCCAGCGCGTGCAGACACTCCCGGCACCGACCTCCTCAGCAGGCTGCTGACTTATCTCTATGACACCAATGCCGACAACCTGGCCGACGCGGGTGAATGGCAGGCAGGCACGGAGAAAAGCTTCCAGCACATGGATGGCAACCGCGATGGCAGCATCACCAGCATGGAGCTAGACGCCCTCGCCAAACCCATCGGCAAAGAAGCCGGTGAAGTCGCAGCCGCGCTCGTCACCCAGCTCATCAAGCAGCTCGTCCTCGTGCAAGATGCCGACAAAGACGGCACCGTGAGCCAGAAGGAATACAGCGCACGCGCCACCGAGCTGTTCACCCAGCTCGACACCAACCAAGACGGCAGCATCCAGCAAGCGGAGCTGAACAAGCTGGCTGGCCTGCTGATGGCAAAATGAAACCCACACGCCTGCCGCCCCATGCCCACCCCTTTGAACTGGGATAGCCCCGCCGGACTTACCTATGACATGCCCGGCCTCACTTGGGATGCCGCATCGCCCGACCCACCACCGCCAAAGCCGAAGAAGAAGCCTTTTCGTCGATCCCCCAACCCCAACAACACACCCACACCACCACCCCACATCATGAGCACGTTCACCTACCATCCAGCGCCGAAATCCACCGGCGGTTTCACCACCCGCGCAGCCCTCGGCGATGCGGTCACGCAGGACTTCATCACCACTCAAGTCGCCACCGCCACCGGCCTCACGCCTGTGCAGGTAGAGGCAGCGGTGAAGACCTTTTTCCAGACGCTCCTGGCCTGCTCTACCGGTTGCGGCTGGAGCAACAACCTCTATGACATCATGCGCTTCCGCCCCACCAGCGGCGGCAGCAGCCCGCAGCCGGATGGTTTTCACAATGCGGACGACATCAATGCCGACGTGGCCCTCACCTTCACCAAAGATGCCATCGAAGCCTGGCGTGCAGGCCTCACGCTCGAAAGCCTGGGCGAAGTGGGCAAGGTGACGCCGCTCATCGACACCATCCTCAACCAAGACACCGGAGCCGCTGACAAATACACCCCCGGCAGCCTCATCCAGATCCGTGGTGACAATCTCAAGCTCAACAAGGCCGATCTCATTCAAGGCGTCTTCTTCAAAGCTGGAGCCGCCGCCGAAGTCCGCGCCACCGTGTATGGGGACATTGATCCGCAGAGCCTCACCGTGCTCGTCCCCGCGAATCTCAGTGGCCCGCTCACCGTGCGCGTCGCCGTCCATATCAACGGCAGCGTGCGCAGCTTCACCTACACCAACCCGATCACCCAATGATCGCAGAGGTGAGTTACGCGGGCGAAATCGGCGGATTTGGGGCCAAAATCGGGCGGAAACGCCCTGTTTTGGCCTCACCCCCTGCCAAATCGCGCCGCACCCAACCGGTGCGAGGTGCGCACCCCGTGGGTGCCGCGCTCCCACCCCGCCGGTGCACCACCGCCACCCGCCGGGTGCGAGCCACGCACCCAGCCACTAGCCAGCACGCACCCCGTCACTGGCAGACGACCACCCAGCCAGTGCCTACCTCATACCCAGCCAGTGCGACCCGGCCACCCGCCGGGTGCGAGCCAACCACCCCGCCAGTGCGAGTGGCACGCCCAGCGGGTGCCGAGCCACCACCCGCCCACTGCCAGCCTGCCACCCAGCGGGCAAAACCCTCCCACCCGGCAAGTCACGCGCAACCACCGGCGGGGTCCGCTGCTGCCATCCTGCAAGCCCGCCGCGCCTTCATCGCCCGCCAGCGGGCCACTGATTCCATCCTGCGGGCCTCTGATTCCATCGCAGCGCCAACTTTGCCACCCCCAATCGAGCCGGATGAATCCCAGCTCAGACAAATCGCCACCCTGCCCATCCCCGAGGCCATTGAGTTGCTGGAGCGTTTCAGCAAGGCCACCGAACGCCATCAACTCGCCAACTCCCTCGGCTACGTCTGGAGCGTCCGCGACATCAACCTCGCCTGGAGCTGTGTGACGCGAAGCGCACTGGACGCCCCCACCAAACAAGCCCTCTACAATGCCCTCTGGGGCTGATTTACCCCTGCCAACACCTTTCAACATTCACCGCCATGGCCTTTGATCCCGACCAACCCGCCGACAACAGCCCGCTCTCATCCCAAGTGATGCGCGAGCAACTCACCAGCCTCAAAACGCTGATCGACGCCATCCTCACCGTCACTGCCGCACAAGTCGATGGCGTGAACACCCTCAATCCCGGCGATCCCGCGAATGCCTCCGTCACCGTGAATGGCAACACGCTTCATTTCACCTTCGGCATCCCGCGTGGCAACGATGGCACCCAAGGCCAGCCCGGAACCAACGGCAGCGACGGTGGCCCCGGCCCGCAAGGTGCCCAAGGCCCACCCTTTGCCAATGCCATCGTCGATGGCGTGAACACCCTCAACCCCGGCGACCCCGCAACGGTGTCCGTCACGTTCGACGGTAGCAATGTCCACTTCACCTTCGGCATCCCTCGCGGCAATGACGGTGCGACCGGCCCGCCCGGTGAAGTTTCCCAAGCACAACTCGACAACGCCATCAGCGGCACGAGCAACAACACGAATGGCGTGAGCACGATGGGCCAAACGGCGGACTTCAATTACAACCAAAGCCAGATGCAGGACGTGCTGAACAAGCTGGATGAATTCCTCAACGCTGCGCGGAGGTAGGTTTGAACTATTCGATCACATCGAATAGTTGCCTCGACGGCATCACGTCGCACTGCTGAGCCACTTCGAGGCGATGGCGCGCAGGTCGGTCTCGGACATCGTGGCTGCGCTCGCACCGAAGCAAGCGGCTTCGACGCGTTTGAGGTCGGTTTGCAGGTCGGTTTGCTGGGTGTCCTTGAGTTTGACGGGCGGACTGGAGCACAGGCGGCGCAGCAGGGCGACGACGGCGAAGCCATCGACTTCCTTGGGCATGGTGAAGACATCACGGGCTACAAGGACGTGATGCGGAAATACCGAATGGTGGAAAAGGAGGTTCCAATCTATGAATACAAAGAGATCGTGGTGCTCGTGCCAGCAGCGTCGCCGGGTGATGTACCGACCAAGCAAGTCCGCCAGCAGCCGGGTAAGCAGATCGGCACGCGTAAAGAATCCCACCTCCAGTGGGACTCCGAGGGGCCGCTCGAAAAGATCGACAAACAGCCGATCTGGGAGCAAAGCGGCGACACGTCATGGCATTTTACCCTCATTGGTGATTCGGCGATGGCACTGAGCGGGCTGCGCGCCGCTGGAGTGCCGGAGGGCGATCCCGTGATGCAGCGCATGATGGAGAACCTGTTCACCTACTTAGACACTTACGGGCCACCAGATCAAACCTGGAACCTCGCATGGCTCACCGTCGTCATGGCGCGCACTGAAGGCACCGTCGCGGCACAGTGGACGGAGAAGCTCGCCTCGCGCCTGCTTGATGGCCAGATCACGGATGGTCCTGCACTGGGACTCTGGGGCCGATGAGCGTGAACACGCGGCTCTTTTCGGTGCTGATGCGTGATTACCTCGCTGCCGATGCCGAGCTGGCCAAACGAGTGGCGAAGCACAAAGAGCAGCCCACGAAGGCCAAGCAGGCGCTCACTGAGCAAGCCGAAGTCGTGCGCAATCGGCTGAAAAAATACGCGGACAGTTGGTCGCCCTTCGCGCTGCGTTTTGCCAAAGTGGAGTTCCCGCTGGTGTGGCAGGATCGCATGACGGAGATCGTGTATATCCTCGGCTTACCCGATTATTTCTACAATCAACGCTCCGCCGATATGGAGAGCACTTGGGCCGCGCTCCATGCCTTTTCCGTATGCGCTGAAACAAAACGCCTGCCGCAGGAATCACTGCGCCCCATCCTCCCACCCTCCTTGAACGCCTCCAGCCCCGAGCCCGCCGCCATATCCACGCTGAACGCCAAAACAGTGCCTCCGACAAACTCATTGGTCGTGCTCGCCGCCGCTGCCAATGCGCTCGCCGCTTTGCTGTCCGCCAGCGGCGCGTGGACGGAGTGTAACTTTCACCAGCCCGTCACCGACTTCGATGCCTTCAGCCCATCTGTCGCCGTGCCTGCCGATAAGGCCAGTTTTCCGCCGCTTGCTTCACCTGTGACCATCACCAGCAGCACGCAAGGCATCGCCGCGCTCGACAGCAGCGGGCGTGCGGTCGGAATGGAACGGCTGGCGAAGTTTCAGCCAAAGTTCGCGACCGGATTACAAGGCCGCAGCACCACGCAGCAGGAATGGATCAAAACGATCTCTGACTCCCCGAAACAGCGGCTCAAGCCGGACATGTATCTCCATTTCCTCGCCGCCGCACGTCCGCTCCTGCAGGAGACTCCAGACACGGCGACCACAGATGCACTCACGCGCCTGCTCATCCTCAGTGGCGATGCCGTTGGCAGTTGGGGCAGCGGCTCACAGCGTGCCTACGTATCCAGCAGCTCCCGAGAGCGTCACAAGGCGATGGAGAAACTTTCCGGCCAAAACTGGGGCGGCTGGAGCCTCGGTCTGGCCGTCGATATGCACAAAGCGCACTTCAGTCGCTACAATGTCGTGCCGTCCATTTTCAACAGCAGCCCCGGCAGCCCGTATGCCACCGCCATCGCCGTGCATTACCTAGCCTCACGTCTCAAAGACCCCGCCGCTAGCATTCAGCCCCTGCTCACCGACACCTCGCTCCCTGAGCTACGCAAAGGCGTCGAAGCTTTGCTGCTCGGCACGCGCAAGCCGCCACCTGCCCCAGCAGAACCGAAGCAGGACAAGTCGTTTTGAAGCGGCCTGACGTGGGTAGTTAAGGAGATCACCACCTGATCCCAAATGACCAGTATTCGCACAACTCCATTTTGCCCCATGAAAACCATTCCAACTATCGTCCTAACCACACTTTTGCTGTCGCCGCTGACTGCATTCGCGCAGGGCACCATCAAGCTCGCCACCTTTCGCTGCGATGTGACGCCGCCGGTCGGTGCGCCACTGTGCGGTGGGTGTGTGAAGCCCGCCATGAGTGTGAGCGAGCCGCTGCTTGCGCTGGGCGTCGTCATTCTCGGCGGGGACAAACCTATCGTGCTCTGCGCAGTTGATTGGTGTGAGATTCGCGGTGCCGACCATGGGCGCTGGTGCGCGGAGCTGGCACGTGCGGCAGGCACCACGCCAGACCATGTCGCGGTGCAGAGTCTGCATCAGCACAATGCGCCCATCGCCGATTCGGTAGCTCACAAGCTACTCGCTGGCACCACCGCGCCGGTGGAGGTGATCGACATCGCGTGGGCGGATCGTGCGCTGGCGGGAGTCGCGGCCAGTGTTGAGGCATCACTCAAAAACATGTCGCCCGTCACGCACCTTGCGCACGGCGAGGCGAAGGTGGAGCAAGTGGCCTCCAATCGCCGCATCATGGGAGCCGATGGCAAGGTCGCGCTGGTGCGCCTGAGTGCCACCAAGACGGATTCTCCCGCACAAAAAGAGCCTGAAGGCACCATCGATCCGATGCTCAAAACCGTCAGCTACTGGAACGGAGACAAGAAGCTCGTGGCACTGCACTACTACGCCACGCACCCATGAGCTACTACAACGACGGCGTCGTCACGCACGACTTCGTCGGCATCGCCCGCGAGCGGCGCACACGCGATGACGGCACACCGCACATCTATTTCACCGGCTGCGGCGGCAACATCGCCGCTGGCAAATACAACAACGGCAGCACCGCCAGCCGCATCCAACTCACCGAGCGCATCCACACCGCGATGATCGCCTCCGAGCAGGCGGAGAAACGCACACCACTGCCCCGCATCGAGTGGCGCACGCGGCCCGTCCTGCTCAAAGCGAATCCCGATTTCAGCGAAGAGCGCATGATGAAGGTCGTCGAGAACACCGCCACCTCGCCCGCAGTGCGCATCGGTGCCGCGATGCGCGTGGCCTTCATCCGCCAGAGCGCCGCCGGAGCGCCCATTCACTTCACCAGCCTGCACCTTGGCGATACCGTGCGACTGCTACATCTCCCCGGCGAATCGTTCATCGAGTATCAGCTCTTTGCGCAGCAGCAGAACGCCGCCGCCTTCATCGCCACCGCCAGCTACGGCGACGGTGGCCCAGGCTACATCCCGCTGGAAAAATCCTTCGCCGAAGGCGGCTACGAACCGGGCTGGGCCTTCGCCGCACACGACTCAGAGCAGCAGATGAAAACGGTCATCACCGAACTGCTCAAAAGTCGGCCATGAACCTCCCGCCTTCACTCATAAAACCCTCCCCTTCATTAGTCATTCAGTTAGGTGCTTGGCAGTTGGTTGAGCCGCGCCATGCCCTCGAATGACAACCACGAAGCCCACGACAAGGATCGGAAGACGAATCGGCAGTCATCCAAAGGGTGGGATTATGGTCACGAATCAGAGATTCCAGTTCAGGCCAGCTCCGAAATCAAGAGCGCGCGATGGGGTGAAACTCTGCACTCACACAGCTCACCAAAGATACCGTTGGCGGAAGGTGGGTTGCTCGCGTTGCGCAAGGCCGATCATGTATCCGATGACGAGACCAGCGGCCAGTGTGCTGAGAGCCACTGGAAAGGGATGGTGGATGACATACTCCTTGGAACTCACCAGCACATCTTCGGCTCTAGCGGACGCTGATTGGTAAATGTCCTTGGCAGTATCGCTGGCGTGGTGCGCAGCGTCCTTGGTGGCATCAATGGCATGTTGCGCATATTCTTTGGTGCGCTCGATACCTTCTCCCACTTTCGACGAGACCGACTGATAAGTGTCGCTAGCCGCTTGGGAGACGTCCTTGGCTGCATCAGCGGCAGTGCGACCGATTTCGCCGGCGGCATCTTGCGGTTGGTACGTGGGTGGTTTGGAGTGGATTTCGGTGTTCATGGATTCGGTTTATTTCAGGGTTGAATGAGCAGTGTGCTCCTCTTTTTCGACTGTGACGATACGCAATGCCTCAAGTCATCGCTATGGGGTCAAACCCCACACCGCAGTCATTGTGGAAGTCTCTCGTCAGTAATGCCCATCCAAATCAATGCTCGTGGGGTGAACACCCTATGGCAGCGGTTCGACGTCCGATTCATAATCATGCGCTATGAATCCCGGTCTGTTCGCCTCACCCTCATCTTCGACTCCTCCCAAAAGCGATATCCGACCTGCGGCTGTTGCAGCGGGGCCAGTGCCGTTTTCCCCATTCACGCACCATCTGGCGACACCAGTTTTGAAGTATCTAGAAGGCCGCAGCTTGCTCCTTGGGATTGAAACGAGCGAAGCACTGCAGCAGGTCGTCTCGGTGATCATTTGGTTGGCAGTGGGCGCTATCGCTGCCTTTGCAGGCTGGCTGTTGCTGGCGACAACGCTGGTGACTGCACTCTCCGTGTACCTTGATTGGTCGTGGGTGAAAGCTACTGCCATCGTTGGAGCGGCTCACATCCTTGTCGCCCTCACTGCGGTTGTCGTGACGCGGAATCGCCTCACCACGGCTCGCTGGTTTGCAGACAGCCTTAACGAACTCAAGAAAGACCGCGCATGGCTCAAAACACAAACAACCAAGAATTAAAGCAACTGGCGATCCGCACACTGGCTGAGGGACGCGAGGAGATCAGCGCCGAGGTACATCGGGTGCGGGAACAACTGAGCCCAGTGCGAATGCTACAGCGCGTGGTGGATCACCACGCTGGCCTGACGGTGGCACTGGCGGTGGCGGCGGGGCTCATTCCTGCGCTGCTGATTTTTCGTGGCAGGCGTTACCCTGATCGGCTGCCTCCTCCTCTGACGATCTCGGTCGCGAAACCGCCGCGCAAGTCCATGCTCGGCGCACTTGTGTTGGGGGGGCTCGGCATGTTGGCGAAATTCGTCACTCCTTCACTGATCAAGTCCATTATCCTGCCTCATGTCGTCGATTTCATTGCGAAGAAACATCCGGAGACGGCGACTCGCAGTCCCGATGGGTTTGAGCCTGCGCGCCGAGTTTGATCGGCGGCGGAGCCGGAGGACTCACGCAGGCAGCTTCTGTTTCAGCGTCAAGACGGGTGCAAACAGATCGCCCCATTTTTTCACCCGCTTTAGCACATCGTCCGCCTCAAACACCAGTGCTTTGTTCTTCGATGCTGCTTTGCCTTTTGCTTTCAGCGCTGCCGTAACCTCGCTCCACATCAGCGGCGTGGAGACCGTTGGTGAATCCTTGGCGCGCAGCGAATAGACATAAGCTTGAAGCAATTGAAAAGAGGATCGCCCCTTCGGGTCCAGCGCCACGATCTCGCCATCGACCATCGCAATCGCCTCGCGCAGCTCGCTCAGGGCGTCCGTGATCTCGAGGAATTTCAGCGCAAGATCATGATTCGTGCGGGATAGCAGATGCACGGTGTCTCCCTCCTTGCAGGCCACGGAGCGAAAGCCGTCGAACTATGATCTCATAGAGCCATTCACCCGGTGGCGGTTGGTCTGCCATTCGCGCCTTCATTGGCTCGATGTACTCGGCTTTCATCGCCAGCTTTTTTTCCTTCACCGTGCGCTCTGGCTTCACGGTGCGCTGCGGCTTGGGCACCGCCGCCTTGTTTCCAGCCGAGGCGGGCGAAGCGTCCCAGACGTGCTCGCCCTTTGCCAATTGCACCATAGTTTTTCCCGACAACGCGGACACCTCCTCGCGCGCCTTGCTTAGCTTCTTGTGATCCTCGCCGCCGCGAATGATGAGCCATTAGTCTTCATCCTTTAGCCGCACCAGATTTCATTCGCCGCACAGCTTCTCGCCTTTTAAAATCAAATGCAGCTTGCCGCCCGCCAGCTCCTTCACCGGGGCTTTGCTCAGAGGTTCATAAGTGCCACGATCCCAAACCTGCACCGTGCCGCCTCCATATTGTCCCTTCGGAATCGTGCCCTCGAAGTCGATGTAGGACACCGGGTGATCCTCCACTTTGATGGCAAGCCGCTTCTCCCCCTTCGCCATCGGCATGCCTTTAGGCACTGCCCATGAAACCAGCGTGCCGCCCATTTCCAGACGGAAGTCATAGTGCAGGCGTGTGGCGTCGTGCTTTTGAATCACAAACCTCGTCTGCTTCTTGGCGTTGGATGCACCTCGAGTGGCCTGCCATGGGGTGTAACCCTGCTCAACTTCCATGCCGGTGTGGTGGAACGAATCCGAATTCGTCACAACTGCCGCCGCAACATGCCAGCGGTCTCATCGCATATCTTGCCCAAGGCGGAACGGTTCTTGAACTCGGCTCGCGTCATGAGGCGCGAGTGACTCTTGTCTTGCTCGAAGACCTTCGCCTGTTCGGCGGCAAAGGCGGCATCATAGATGTTGAGGTTGGCCTCGTCATTCAGGCGGAAGGAGCGGTCGTCGAAGTTGGTCGAACCGACGGACACCCAGACATCATCCACGATGATGACTTTGCAGTGATACATCGTGGGTTGGTATTCATAGATTTCGATCCCGGCATCCAGCAGGTCATTCCAAAGGGAACGCGAGGCGTGCTGCACGATTTGCTCATCCGTGTGGGGTCCGGGCACAACGATCTCGATCTTCACGCATCGACGCCGTGCGCTGATCAGCGTCTGAATGGCGAGATCGTCCGGCACGAAGTAAGCCGCTTGGAGGCGGATGCTCTTCGCCGCTGAAGCGATGGAAAGCAGATACATCAGCCGCACGCTCTCACTGCCTTCCCCACGCGAGCTTTTAAAAACCTGCGCCAGGGACTCACCCACGGGCTTGAGTTCTGGAAAGTAGTCGGGGCCGAGGAGCAACCGGGCGCGCGTCTTGACCCAGTTATCGGAAAAAGCCGCCTGCATCTGCGCCACGGCGGGGCCTTCGATTTGGAAGTGCGAGTCGCGCCAGTGGTCTTTGGATTCAGCATGACCTGACCATTGATCAGCGATGCCGACGCCACCCGTGAAGCCGATGCGCCCATCTACAACGAGCAGCTTCCGGTGCGTGCGGTTGTTGATCCGCGTCAGTGTGTGCCAGCGGATCGGGTGATAGCGCTCCAGTTCGACTCCCGCATTTTTCATGGCCTCAAGATACCTGGCATCGATCTTCCCACAGCCCACATAATCGAGCATCACATGCACCTTCACACCCGCCAATGACCGCTCGCAGAACGCGTCTGAAAACTTCTTCCCGATCTCCCCTGACCAGTAGATGTAGGTTTCAATGGTGATGGACTTCTGTGCTCCACGAATGGCATCCAGCATCGCGGGAAAAATTTGCTCCCCGTTTTGCAGAGCCTTGATTCGGTTTCCTGGCAGTAAGGCAGGCCCGAGCAACTGCCCCATGCTGAGCAGAAATTGCGGATCAGCGACGGTGAAGTCGTGCGTGAGCGCGTAGCGGATGCGTTTCTCACTGGCGCATAGATTCAGCACAAAGATAGTCAACAGAACGGTGACGAGAGCGGTGATCAGAATGGTCAGTGACATGTTGCGTTTCCCCCGGATGTGTTTCCACACAGCGACGGCTTCTTCCGCTGCGAAAAAATTACTTTTTAGGATGCGAGGCTAGAGCGGAGCGGAGACGGGTTGTGAGTTGTTGCTCCAGCGGGATTCAAAATAAGGGGCTTGGGCAGCGGACGATCATTCCATCCGCGCCCGTGCGAGCCGGGCGGACGGGTATTAGCGCTTGGAAGAAACAAGGAGGGTGCTAGCCAGCAGGCCAACGGCGAACGCTACGCCCACGCCAACCAGAGGATTGGCCGAGATCCAGCGTCCGGTTCGCTCCATGCTCTGCGAGGTGGACTCTTCAACCTGAGCGAGCTGATGGCCAAGCTGCTCCTTCGTTTTGTCGATCACGTTATTGGCATACGTGCCCACCTTTTGCGCGGCGTACCTAGCAGGTGAGATCACGTTGGTTCGCGTTGCCCTTGCTGTGTCTTCAGCAAGAATGCGCACTTTTAGTTTCAGCATGGCGGCGGTATTTGGAATCGCCGTATTGGGAATGGAAGGGCTATGAGTCATAGATTTCAAGAATAAGCAGCCCTGGCCCTGCGCTCTATGGGGTGAAACCCGAAGTTTGTTGGCTGACGACACCTCCAGCCGAAGCGATGGCTTTGCGGGAAAACGCCCGCGTTGTTAATGCCAGCCGCCGCCCTGGATCGCCTCACCGTTTGGTTTTTGATGCCGCGCCATCGGGATGCAGGATCACTTTAGTCCAGCCCTTGTCGCGTTCATCGAAGTGCTTGTAAGCCTCCGGTGCTTCATCCAATGCCAGCTCATGGGAGACGATCCATGATGGCTTGGCGCGGTCTTTGTGGATCAAGTTGCGCAGGTAGCGGTTGTAAGCTTTGACGTTGGCTTGTCCGGTGCCGAGGTGGAGTCCCTTGGACCAGAACAGGCCGAAGTCGAAAACGATCTTGCCCTCCTGCGCCAGTTCGTCCTCGCTGCCGGGGTCGAGCGGCACAAACACGCCCACCACACCGATGCCGCCCGTGGCTCGCACCGACTTTACCAAGTCATTCATTGTGGCGTTTGGCACTTCCTGGCCGCCATGATCGTGGCACTGATAGCCCACGCATTCGCAGCCACGATCCGCGCCTTCGCCGCCCGTTAGTTCCAGGATTTGCTCCACTGCGGTGCCTTTGGAATAATCAATCGCGATCGCGCCGATCTGCTCCGCAAGCGCCAGTCGGTCGGGTTGCGAATCCACGATCATGACCTTGCTCGCGCCCTTGATCATCGCGGAATGCGCAGCCATCAGACCGACAGGACCGCAGCCATAGATGACCACGGATTCCCCAGCCTTGACACCAGCTAACTCGGTGGCGTGCCAGCCCGTGGGGAAGATGTCGGAGAGCATCACATAGTCGTTTTCTTTTTCCTGAGCATCCTCCGGCAGCTTGAGGCAATTGAAGTCGCCATACGGCACGCGCAGGTATTCAGCCTGCCCGCCGCTGTAAGGCCCCATACCGGCGAAACCATAGGCTGCACCCGCCGTGCCAGGGTTCGTGAACAAGCAAGCACCCGTCAAACCGCGCTCGCAGTTTTTGCAGAAGCCGCACGCAATGTTGAAGGGCAGGCAGACCCAATCGCCGACCTTGATGCGGTCAACGGCTCCGCCCACCTCAATGACTTGGCCGAGATTCTCATGCCCCAGCACCTTGCCCTCCTCCACATTGGTGCGGCCCTCATACATGTGCAGGTCAGAGCCGCAGATGTTGGTGCTGGTGATCTTCACCAGCACGTCTGTGGGTCGCTCAATCTTAGCGTCAGGGACTTTCTTCACCTGCACGTCGCGCGGGCCGTTATAAACTAATGCTTTCATAAGGTAGTCGTAGTTGGGAATTTCTGAGTGGAATAGACAGTCTTATTTTCCGGATTCCGAGGAAGCTGCCTTTACGGCTGTCTGCTTGCTTGGATCGCCCACATTGTTGAATGCGCTGATGAGGTTCTTTGCAGCGCGCTTAGTTGCGTCCTTGCTTTCATCAAGCACCGCGCCCATGCCGAAGAACTCGTGCGTCACGCCTTCATAGTTGTGGTAGTCCACTTCGACCCCGGCGCTCTTGAGCTTGTTGGCCAGCATCTTACCCCCTGAAAGCAGGGGATCAATTTCCGCCGTGATGATGGTGGTCGAGGGCATATTATTCAGGTCTGCATTCAGCAGATCCAGGCGTGGGTCCTGCTTGTCTTGTGGCTTCTTGAGTTCGTGTTTAGCGAACCACTGCATCATCGCTTGGTTCAAAGGCTTGGCGTTCGCGTTTTCCTTAAAGCTCGGGGTGTCCATGTCGGCGCTCGCTACCGGATAGATGAGCAACTGATGCACAGGCAGCGGCACGTTTTGTTCGCGTGCCATCAGCGAGATCGCCGCCGCCATGTTGCCCCCCGCGCTTTCTCCTGCGACGGCAAGGCGATCCGCGTCGCCATGGAAAGACTCGGCATTCTTGCGCACCCATTGGTACGCGGCAAACGTGTCTTCGTGCGAGGCAGGAAAAGGATGCTCCGGTGCAAGGCGGTAGTGCGTCGAAACCACGATGGCCTTAGCGGCATTGGCTAGCGCACGCGGCGATGAATCATACGTATCAAGATCGGCTATGACCCAACCGCCGCCGTGAATGTAAAGGATCACAGGGAACAGTCCCTGGCCTGCGGGTGTGTAGATACGAATCGGAAACTCACCCCCTGCGCTGGTGATGACTTTATCCTCGACCTTCGCTACCTGCTCGGGCTCGGTGCTTTGGCCGCGCTTTTTTAGCAAAGCTTTCACAGCGTCCGCAGGCGAGGGTTGCTGCCGTGCTTCTTTTGGAGTGAGCGTTTCAATCGGCTTGCCTCCCAAAGACGCAAGCTCATCGAGCACGGCTTGCATGTCCTTGTTAGCTAGGGATGGATGGGGAGCTGCGAGCAGCAGCGAGGTAAAGGCCGCAGTGGCGGCGAAGAGCAGGGTGTTTTTCATCGTCCGCTATCAGAACGAAAATCTTGACCGGGCACTATGGGGTCTAACCCTGCTCCTCTCGCCGCGCCAGAGTCGGGTTACACCTCATGGCTGGCGGGCTCTACAAGTTCCACTCTCTGGCCTGTGGAATGGACAACCAGTCCACATATCAAAACAAACAAACAAAAAACCAGAAACATCATGATCAAACAACTCGCACTGACCACCCTGATAGGACTCACCACCATCTCATCCCTTGCTGGGAAGCCCAACGAAACCCGCATGCCAGTCAAGGGCGACATCATCGCCACAGCCAAGTCCGCCGGCATGTTCAAGACCTTGGTGGCCGCGCTCGACGCAGCCGACAAAACCAAGATGCTCCAGGAAGAGGGTCCCTACACCGTCTTTGCCCCCAGTGATGAAGCCTTCGCCAAGCTGCCAGCCGGCACGGTGGAAGACTTGCTCAAGCCCGAAAACAAAGAGAAACTCGGCAAGCTGCTCGCTTACCATGTCATGATGGGCAAGGTCATGGCCGCCGACGTGAAGACCATGATGGCCAAAACCGCCAACGGCGCAGAACTCGACATTAAGGTCGAAGGCGAGGCCGTGATGGTCAACAATGCGAAAATCGTGAAGGCCGACGTGCCCGCCAGCAACGGCGTCATCCACGTCATTGATACCGTGCTCATGCCACCTGCGAATTAGTCCAACTGCACACAGCTCGCCGGGTCGCTCATTGATGAGTTGCCCGGCGTTTTTTTTGCCCGTGCATCAGCCGACTTATCAACCCATTTATCACCATCCCATGTTACGATTCCTCTCCCTCATTTTGCTCGCGATGTTCTTCATCCTCGCAGGTGCAAACCATTTCATCCACCCCGCTACGTATCTAGCCATGATGCCGCCGTATCTGCCCTTCCCTGAAGCATTGAATCAGATCAGTGGTGCCGCAGAGATCGCAGGTGGCCTCGGCATACTCTTACCGCAACTGCGCCGCGCCGCAGGCTGGGGATTGATCGCCCTGCTCATCGCCATCTTCCCGGCTAATCTACAGATGGCGCTGCATGGCTTGCCGGGTGTGAGCATCGCTCCCTGGATTCTATGGCTCCGCCTGCCCTTCCAGCTCGTTTTGATCGCGTGGGTCTATTATTCCGGCCTGTCTAAACCCAAGCAAAGCGGGACTTAACCTCCCGCTCATCCTGCCCCACCGTGGCCTCAAGCGAGCAGAGTTAGAAGGAACCTCGACCTGCCAACCCATCACACTCAGCATGAGGTTTGACCCGCCATGGAGCTACGAGCCACCGTGAACAAGCTACGAGCCATCATTTGAAAGCTACGCGTTATCGTGTAAGAGCTACACGCCATCATGACGGTGCTACATGACTTCGTGAAAGAGATACGAGGCCTCGTGAACGACAATCGCAGCCCCGCGATGCTTTTGTCTCGACAGTTTCTAAGCGATTTGATTCTTCATCGTCAGCCTCGACGCCCATAAAAGCTCCCATGCCAGCCCTGAATGGCACTGAAATAAGGACTGTTTGGGATAAAAAATGAAGAGCTAAAGGAGGGTGAGTCGTTGGTAAGTAATGCCAGCCTCGACGCGCTTTTTCTCTGGGTTTCATCAACAGCTCTGTGGTCGTAAGCCCATCTCGGGAGCGCAGCATTTGCAGCGTGAGAGGCGTCGTGCTGATGCACTCTGTTTAACCCAGTTGCATACCCTCTTCGAGGATGTGCTGCCGACTTGGTTAGCGACCTTCAAGGCTGCGCGTGGGGCCAACAGCCGCCACTGCATTTACACCCTGCTGGTCACCTTTTGGGCCTTTCTCTCTCAGGTGCTTGATCCCGATGGCTCTTGCCGTCGGGCCGTCACTCGGGTGCAGACGCTCTGCTCCGCCCTCGGCCTCGCCTTGCCCAAGGATGACACGGGTGCCTACTGCATCGCCCGTGCGCGCTTGCCCATCCGCGTACTGCTCAAGCTGCTCTACCACATCGTCCATCGGCTCACGGCTCTGCCGCGTGAGGGGCGGCGCATCGTCGTCATGGATGGCACGAGCATTCGTATGCCGGACAGCAAAGAGAATGCCGCTGAGTATGCCTACACGCCCAATGCCAAGCCCGGCTGTGGCTTCCCTTTGATGCCGGTGCTCGGCCTCTTCGACCTGGGCACTGGCGCGTGGTTGGCCAGTGTGAAGTGCAAAACCAAAGCGCATGACGCACGCCTAGCGTGGCGGATGCTCAAGCACTTGCGCACGGGTGACATCCTGCTGGCCGACCGCGCCTTTTGCTCTTACGCCTTCATCGTCGCCTGCCAGCGCAAGGGCGTGGACGTGGTCATGCGGTTGCATCAAGCACGCGACCCACATCTGGACAAGGGCAAGCGCATCGGCGCGAACGACTGGCACATCGTTTGGAGCAAGCCTGCGCAATGCGCCAAGGGCCAACACAGGGCGCAGTATGCAGCCTTGCCTAGCACACTCGCCCTACGGCTCGTGCAGGTGCACAGCCACGTTAAAGGCCACCGCACCACAGAGCTGAAGATCGTCACTACCCTGCGCGAACCAGCCGAGCATCACGCCATGAAGATCGCCGCCTGGTATCAGCAGCGTTGGCAGGTGGAGCTGTATTTTGACGATATAAAGACCAGCCTCGGCATGGATACCCTGCGCTGCAAAACCCCGGCAATGATCGCACGCGAAGTGCTCATGCACATGATCGCGTATAACCTCGTGCGCCATCTCATGGTCAGCGCCGAGCCGCTGCGCGACCTCGCAGCTAAGGGCGCACTATCCTTCAAAGGCACGCTAGACCAGCTTGAACAATGGCAATGGGCGATCTGGAGCGCCCCCAGCACAAGGCAAGCACGCAAACGCCGCGATGATTTGCTGCAAAGCATCGCCGATGACGCAGTGATCAAACGCCCCGGACGCAAGGAACCCCGCGCCTGCAAAGACCGCCAAAACAAATACACCTTCCTCACCAAACCCCGCCACCTCTACACCGATTCCGATGACCTAGCTCACGCTGCCTAATGTGTTATTTCAGTGCCATTCATGCCTGACCCTTTGAACCCGCACTATGACGAGCCTGGGGTGAATTATGCCCCGGAGTTCTTCTATGCGGACGATCCGCAGCCACCCCAACCACCACCACCCAACCACCACAAGCCTATGGCCTCCATCACGGTGCCCTTCAGCCGCCTCAACGCTCAACAACTCATCTACCTCGCCGACTTGGTCATTCCAAGCCTCGCTCCCGCCGCGCCAGCCACTCCGCCGCTGCCCAACCTAGCGACGAAAGTCGCCGCCCTCGTGGTGAAACGCACTGCGGCCAAAACCGCCAGCGACGCCTACGAGGCTGCGAAGGCTCAACTCATCACGCTGCGCAATGCCCGCGATGGCGCTGCGGACGAACTGCGCGACGAGCACAAGGTCGTCATCGCCGGAGTCGAAAGCGAGGCGCGGGGGGATGCCACCAAGCTCAGTTCCTCCAAATATCCTCTCGAGTCCACCACGACGCAGCCTACTACCGTGCCAGCAGTCATTCATAACGCCACCATCACCGCTGGCGATGCCGATGGCACGCTGGATGTAAACTATAATCCCGAGCGGAATTCCAAGACCTACGAGGTGCAACTGACCAGCGCGGATCCTCTTGCGGGTCTCTGGGTCACGAAGTCGCAGCCAACGACCTCTTCGCTACGACTCACCAGCCTCACGAGCGGCCAGCGAGCGTGGGTGCGCGTGCGCGGCAATGGCTCCAAAGGCTCCGGTGGCTGGCGCGATCCGGCGACCAAGATCGTGCCGTAGGGGAAGAAGGGGAGACAATCAGACTTTCAGAATGGGGCTTAGACCCCATCGCGGGCAGAGTTTTCATGGGTGTATAAATGCGGCCTTATGAATAATCAAAACAACCCCTCCAATGATCCCCGCCCAGGCGTGTATGTGAACGGCGAGTATTTCACCGTCTCCCAAAACACCCCCTCATCTGCGAGCTTCAAAAGCTCACCACACAATGTCGGCCAACCCCAGGAAAACCAGCGCATTCCCAGCCAACGCGATTTAGAGACGGAGCAACTGCCTATCACCGTCACCGATGAAGAAGACCCAGGCTTTGAAACGGATGAGGAGCAGGAGCAACTGCCTCACACCGATGAAGAGCAAGGCTCCGAAGCGGATGAGGAGCAGACGGCAGATGATGCCGACGACATGACCGATGATGAAGCTGAGGCGGAAGATGACGACATTGCCACAGGAGAGGCCAAGAATAGAAGCTCGCGCTAAGTGACAAGAGTCTAATGGTGCTCATTGGCGGTGTGGAAGCGGCGGGTCGCGATGCGGCCCGCCGCTTTTTTGTGGTATGGTGGGTAGGCCGCAGACAGGGCCATTCAGGCCGAACGAACACCGCCTCGTCCCGCGCAGGCAGTTTGGGTAGAACGCCCCATAGCATCGCCAAGCGTCGCAGCGGAAGCATGGGCGCACCGTTTATCAATCCAACTCAACCCCAATCGCACCCCCTATGAACAAAGATAAAACCACCCAGACCCTGCTCATGTATGTCAACGATGTGCTCGCGCTGGAACGCGCCATCTACGAAACGATCTCCCTTCAAAGAAAGGATGAAAATGTCCGCGCCGACTTTGAGACGACCGGCCTACTGAACGAAATCGCCGCCTGCACCGAGACGCGCCTGAACGATCTCAAGACACTGTCCGAATCGCTCGGGGGTGGCGCAGGTGTCATCAAAGAAGCCGCGACCGCTGTGGCTGGAGTCATGGCCGGACTCTACGACAAGGTGCGCAAGCATCCTCTCTCACGCATGTTGCGCGACGACTACACCGCACTGGCATTGCTCTCGACTGCTTACTCGATGCTCTACACCACGGCAGTCGCCCTGAGCAGCGATCAGGTGGCAACCATCGCCAAACGCGGGCAGTGCGAAGTCGCGCCCTTGGTGCTGCGCATCAGCCACTTGATCCCCGCCGTGGTCGTTGCTGAACTCGCCGATGATCATCCCGACGTGAATCATGTAGCCATCGATAACGCCCGCGAGGCCACGAGCTGCGCGTGGTCGCCAAACAGTGAAATGCAGAAGGCGTAAGCCCTAGCACTGACGTGTCTTCATCTGTGCTCCGCCGCGCCATCGCGGCGGCCAAAACATTTGTCACAGACACGGCGAAGCTCAGCACCGGCGTATTGCGTTATGGGTTGTCAGCCTTCAGGCTAAACTCGTGATCACGTTGCACTGCTGAGCCACTTCGAGGCGATGGCGCGCAGGTCGGTCTCGGACATCGTGGCTGCGGTTGCGCCGAAGCAGGCGGCTTCCACGCGTTTGAGGTCGGTTTGCAGGTCGGTTTGCTGGGTGTCCTTCAGTTTGACGAGCGGACTGGAGCACAAACGCCGCAGGAGGGCGACGACGGCGAAGCCATCGACTTCTTTGGGCATAGTGAAGACATCGCGGGCACGCACGGGGCGCTCGGTTTTGCCTTTGCCGCGCAGGATGAGCCAGAGGATCGAGGCTAACAACAACACAGCGCCGCCGATGATCACGGGCCAGAGATACGGGCTTTTGGAGGTGACGATGGCGACTTCTTTGGCGGTCATTTCGCGGCTGATTTGCACGGCGGGTTCCTTCAGCGTCGTGAGGTTCATGTCGGTGTAGCTGCTGTAGCTGACGATGGCGTCCTTGGCCTTGGGTTGCGGGAAATGGAAGGTGATCGGCGTGTCGGAGACGCGGACTTGGTCGCCATCCAGGGAGATCGTCCAGATGCGCTCGGACTTCGGAGCGACTTGATCGGCCCAGGTGTTGAGTTCGGTGATTTGCAGGCCTTCGCGCGCGTTGATGTTCTTGATCGCGACGGTGCTGGCGGACTTCAAGTCGAGCAGTTGCTCGATGTCGGGCACGAGGCCGCTGGCGGTGGCTTTCACTTCGAGCGTGAGGCCGCCGTTGATGTTGAGCTGGCGGTTGTCGAGCGTTTGCGTGATCTCGATGTTGCTGGCGGGACGCGCGTCGGCCTTGTCGGTGGCGACTTTGATGACGGTCTCAGCGGACTCGGCGGGAATGGTGATGGGGCCGCTGAGATCGACGAACTTCAGCTCAAGCTGCACGGGCGGGATTTTGTCAACGCTGGCGTCCTTCGCGCGGACGTGCAGGTAGGCGAGGATGGTCTCATCCCAGCCGGCTTGCGCGGTGGAGCGAGGCTTGATGTCGGGCGTGGCGAAGGTGATGCTCTTGATGTCAAAGAAGGGCGCGAGCGCTTCGGTGATGTTGAGTTCCAGTTCATCGCGCGGGCCTTGCGCGGCGCGCATCTTCTTCACGAGCACGGATGGCTTCTTCGATTTGTTCGTGAAACCAGCGGGCGTCTCGTTGCTGAGATACTGACCGAAGTGCGCGGCGCGGCCCATGGCCTCGGTGTGGACGATGCTGACGATGATGCCGAAGTCTTGATCGCGACCGACGGTGTTCGGGCCATCGACGCGGGTTTGCAGCCGCACTTCGCTGAGCAACTCATCGAGATAGGCGACCTGTTTTTGTGCGCCGAGCGTGAAGGGATCATCCTTCGTAATGACGAGCGAGCTGGCAAGGTAGCGGTATTTCAAATCCTCATGCAGCGGGTCTTTTTCATCGGCGAGGCGGTCGTTCACGATCTTGGCAAACATGCTGATGTGCGCTTTCGATGCCTTGCCCGGCAAGGCGACGAGATGCTCGCGGATGCGTGTCAAAGCGGCGCGATTCATGGCTTTGCTGAGATTGATCTGCCCGTTCGAGCTGATGCCGAGCAGGCCATTGAACCAGCCGAGGTAGGCTGCGACGGCGTAGTCGCCGGGCGCGAGTTTGGCGACCTGCGTGCCATACGCGGCGGCTCCGCGATTGAAGTAATCCTGGGCTTGCAGGTTCTTCTCCTTGTAGCCGGCCATGCGCATCTTGCTATCGCTGGCGACGAGTTCCTGGAAGTATTCAAAGTCGCCCCACTCGACGAGCAGCGTGCCTGCGAGCGTAAGCGCGCGCGAGCTGTCGCCGTGACCGGTGATCCAGCCGTCGATGAGCTTCAATGCTGTGCCATAGCCTTCACGCACGAGGTCGAGCGTCTGCGTTTCATCGCGCTGCGTCATGCCTGCCGTTTGCACATCCATCTTGCGCCAGCGTTCGCCGAGGTTCATGCTCATGCGCGAGAGGATGAGGAAGAACAAAGGCTCATCCATCTCGTCCATCTGACCGAAAACTTTCTCGATGTGCGTGGTGCGATACGTCTCCGCGCTGCTGTAAGCGAGATCGAAGGCATCGACGACTTTGCTATAGTCCGCGGGCGCAATGCCCGCCTGACGAAACAGCGCCATCATGCGCGAGAGACTCTCGATATTCTTCTCCATCATGATCGGCGTGACGGGGATGCGCGCGTCGTCGGGCAGGTTGAACTTGCGGCGCAGTTGCTCGGGGATCTGCGGGTTGTGCGTCTTCGCCCACACGCCGAGGAAATCCTCCGCCAGCGCGGCTCCGGCGCGCGCGCTGCGTTTGCCGATCTCGACGATGCGTTCCGCAGCTTGATCAAAGTTCGCGCCGGTGAGGATGAGGCGCGACATGGCGACATCGACGCGATCTCGCGCTCCCGCATTGAGCGCGGCGGCCCATTTGCCCGTCGGCGCGTGCGGCATGAGGTCTTCGGGCAGGATGAACTTCTGCTGGTTACTCGTGGCGGATTTTTGCGTGAACGTATTCTCCGCTTCGCTGGCCCAAACATCGGCCATCAGCTCGATGACCTGCGTCCAGGGCTGCTCGCCGGACTTCACGAGATCGCAGAGCAACGCCGCGACATTGGCCTGCACGACGATGTTCGACGCGCGGGTCAGCACATCGCCATTGCGATCGTTCTGCACTTTGCGTTCGAGCGCGGTGAGCAGCTTCATCGCGATCTCGGGGTTGGTTTTGACGAGATCGGTGAAGACGGGTGCGAGTGTGCTCAGTGGCACTTGCGTGATGATCTTGGAGATGGCGCTGATGGGCTTCTGCTTTTCCCAACTCTTGTTTTTCCCGGTCGAAGGCGCGAGCAAGTCGCGAATGTTCTCATCCCAGATGCGCTGCACCTCGCCGCGCTGCGTGCTTTCGCGCTGCTCCTGCGTGGCGACGAAGGCCATGAGTTCATTGCGCACGCCTTCATCGGCGATCTGCGCGATCTGATCGTTTCCTGGCAAATAAGTGCGCGCGAGGTCGCGGAAGTTGCCCGCGATGAGCACACGCGCGGCGAGCATTCGCTTCGCCGGATCGGTGCCGCCAAACTTGCCCGTGCCTTTTTGAAAGCGATCCACCAGCCAGAAGCTCTCGCTGACCGGCACGGCGATGCCGAGGAGCTGGCCGAGTCTGCGCACGTTGTCGTTGTTGAGTTCGGCGGGCGCGGCTTCGGAGAGTCCGACGATGTCATCAAGGCGCACCACGGGCTTCCGATTCTCGGTGAGATCGGCGAGCATCTTGTTGTAAATCTTCACCGCGAGGTCGGGTGGCATCTGCTTCAACTCCTCGCCAATCTTGGCCCAATCACCGGTAACGAAGCGCATGAGAAAGCGGTCGTTCGCGGGCAAGGTGGCGGGATCAGCGGTGCCGACGCGTTCGAGATGACGCAGCAGTTCGCCAGGGTCGCGCGTGAACTTTTGGTTCATGATCGACTCGTATTCCTTGATGAGCTTCGGGTCAGGCCCGGGAGGCGCCACGGGTTGTTGAGCAGGCGCGGGAACAGCCGGTTGTTGAGCTTGCGCGGTCGTGAGGATGACGAGCGCGAGTACGGCGCAGAGATGAAGTGGGTTCATGGAATAAAATTATGATCCTGGCTTGTCGAGCTTCTCGAACTCCTGAAATCCTGCACGGCCATCGCCATTCGGGATGGGCGCTGCGGGGAGGAGTCCAGGCGGGCCGTTCAGCAAGGCAGCAGCAGCAGCTTTGCCTTTGCCACCTTCCGCACCGCCACCTGCGGGAGTGCCTTTGGCGTCTTCTTTGATGAGCAGCGCGGCTTCGAGATTGAGCTGCTTCGGCGCGATGATGCCCTGCACGCCCTGCACCGCGCGAATGGTGCTGATGGCAGCCGCGGGCGGCGGCGGGACGCCTTTCACCGTGTTCGGCGGCGTGGCTTGAATGCCATCGACTTTGTTCACGCCTTGCGCGGCAGGAGGCGGTGGTGGAGGCGGCTGCGTAACACCCGTGGGCGGCGGAGGCGGGACAGGTTGAGTCACGCCCGTCGGCGGTGGCGGTGTCATGGGCACGACCGTCGGCGGCGCGATCTTTTTGATGCTGGTGACGGCCTCCTGCTTCACGCCTTTGACGCCGTTGATCGCATCAGCGGCAGGCTTTTCCTGCGCCATGGCGATGCCCGCCACGAGCATCATGGCAGCCGCGAGTGAGTTGGTTGTGAGTCTCTTTGTCGTTTTCATTTTTGAATGGCTACCTATCTGGCGGAAAAGCATGCGAGCGATGCGTTCCATCGAGATCACTGAGTATGCTTTGCCGTTTCCGGCTTTTCGGGTGAGCGGTCTGGGGAGTCTCGACATTGCCTTTGCCCGTGCAATCCAGGTGTGTTGGCAGCGCGACGATGTAGCCATGCTCCGTCCAATACGTAGCCACTCTGTGTTTCCATCAAAGCTGGCGGGCGACTGCGAGTGCGATAAGCGAAAGGTGCCCGTTATTTGGCGGCAGGCGTGATCTGGAGAAAAATGACGCGCTCGCTCAAGGTGAGGGTGAAGGTCTTCGGATCTTCGAGCGTGCGCTTCTGCGAGACTTCGGCGTCGAGTTGCTCGTGGGCGATCACGGACGCGAAATTGCCATTGAGCGTCACCGTGCATTCAGCGTCCTTCGGATCGAGTTCCTGCTTCTGACCATAGGCGCGGGAGCCGTCCCAGAGGCCCGTTTTGAGCCAGAGCGCGAGCCAGAATTCGCCGTTGTGCTTTTGCAGCAGGACGGACTGCGCCTTCGGGTCGGAGAGCGTGAAATCGAGGTTTCCCGGCGGAAATGCGGAACCGGGATCGGCAAGCAGCGCGACCATTTGTTTCAACGCACGGCCCGCCGGTTTGATCGTCACGCCGTCGTTCTTGTAGAGGCCAAAGTTGCCCTCGGGATCAGTGGCGCTATGGCGGCTGTTGAGGAATTCATACCAAAATGTCCGCACAATGCCGCTGCGGTAGGCGTGGAGAAAAAGGCGCGGCAGATAGACGCCAGCCGCCCCTTCGCTCACCGGCACGTGCCCGCCGCCGTCGCCGCCCCGCGTGGTCGCGTTCTGGTAGCCGGTCTCGGTGACCATGATCGGTTTCGTGCCGCAGTTCGCCCGCGCAGTCTCGATGCCCGACGGGAGATCGGCACGCATCCATGCCGCGCCGTTCTCCGGCTCCCAGCCGCCGGGATACGGATGCACGTTGCCGAAGTCGCACCACGCGCTGATGTCGCCGAGTTCCTTCGCCCATTTGAAATCCGTGACCGAAAGCGCGACAACCGGCGTTTTCGCAAACGCGCCCGCCTTCACCGTCTGCCAAAGGTCGCGCTGATAGTTGCGCGCGTTCTCGACGGTCCATTTGTTGAGGTTCACCTCGTTCGGCCCCTCGAACGCCGCGATAGCGCCTTTCACTTTCTCCGCTACGGGCGCGAGCCGCTCCATCGGCAGGCTGGTGATGAAGGTGAACCGGATGCCCGCCGCGGCGAGTTCATTGACCCGATCGAAATACGGCTGCCACTTGCTGTCCACGAGCCCATCGCGCACATGCCGCACGCCGACCTCCGCGAGGGCGCTCTTCACTTTGGGAAAGTCGCCGTAGATCGTGTTGTCGTAGTGCAGGTGAATGTTCACGCCGATGGAATCGACGAACGCATCCGCGGGCGTCGCCGCAACTGGAGCGGCACTCGCAGTCCCCGGTAAGAGCAAGCCAGCGAGGGCGGCGAGTGAAGCAAGAGAGGAGTGGGCGGATTTCATGGAGCTAGGTTAGAGTTTGTTTGAGGCAGCGGATGCGGAGGAAAGCGATAGTTACTTCGCGGCGGCCGCTCGTTGCACTTTCAAGGCGATCTCCTCGTTGTATTCCGGGATCGCGAGCGCTTTCTCCCCGCCCGCGTGCGTGAAGTCTTCGGCCTTCTCGATGTTACCTTGAAGGACGTTCACCCAAGTCGCGCGGTAGTTTCCCGCGGGTAAGTCGAGCGAGGCATTCTGCGCCCTTCCTTTCAAGTAGGCTGCGTAGCTCTTGCCCGCTTCCGCCAAAGCATAGACCACCGCGCCATCCGCCTTGATCAGCTCGCGCGCCGGTTTCATCCGCACAAAATCAGCACCTTCGACAAACTCCTTGAGGACTTTCATCTGGTGACGAAAGGCTTTGCCGCCGCCGCCCGGAGTCTTTGCAGGAATGGAATAATCGCCGCCTTCCTGGCCAACGGTGAATGAGTAGTCGAGGTGCGAAAAGATGCTGCCGCCGTTCAGGATGAACTGCCACGCTTCCTTGCGATAGACCGCATCGCCATTGCCTTTGAACCCGGTCTCATCGTGGCCGATGGGTTTGTTCAGGCCGTAGTTCACCGTCACGGCATCGGGCGGCGAGGCGTAGTGGAAATTGAAGATCGAAACCAGCGGATCGGGCTTTTCGATCTTCACGCTGCCGTTCGCGATGTTCTGCGCGATGAGATGCTTGTTCGGCAGCCCCTTCTCCGTTTCGGCGATGGTGCGGGCGATGTGCGCCTCCCAGTCGCGCGGGACTTTTCGGGCATACGGCTCGTTGCAAATCTCAAAATAGACATTGTCGAACCCATTCAGCTCCTGAACTAGCTTGCGGGTCACGGTTTCCTGCACCGCTACTAGATTCGCGTGCTTGAGGGTAAGACACTCGTCCTTCGGAATAGCGCCGATGCCGTTGACGTTGTTCTTCGCATTCATGGGCGAAACTTCCCACATCGGGTCCACGTAGAGCGGGGTGAAAAGCACGAACTCAATGACGATGCCGCGTTTCCCGGCTTCGCCGACCACCTCTTTCAAACGCGTAAAGTAAGCTTCGTCCCACTTGGTCAGATCGAACTTGTTGCCGCCCTGCGCGTAACCCGGCACCTCGCTGCGCGCCCAGGGACAGACATAGCGGCCAACCGCCGGCGCCAGCGTATTGTCCACGATGCCAAAGCTGCCCGGCACTTCGCGTAAGGTGCCCGAGAAGATGCGAATCTGATTGAGGCCGTCCGCCTTCAGCGTCTCCAGATACTTCGAGTAACCGAAGTCGAGGTTGATCACCGCGCCATAGTGTTCGCCCGAGCCAATGAGCACCGTTGGCTTGTCGCGCCACAGAAAGTAGTGCGGGTTTTCGGGATGCAGCCGAATCGGTTCGGCGGCCTGAGAGCTCAGTGAAAGCGCAGTGAGCGTTAGAATGAGGATGTGGGATTTCATATTTTGGAATAAAGTAGGCCGGGCACTGGCAATCAGCGGGCGGCTTCCAGCAGCAAGACCCAGTCGCTTTCGCCCGAGGCGTTCTTCTCCGGCGGCATAAACTCATGGTGGCCTTTATTCGAGAATGCTTCGGCTTGCACCAGCTTCAGACTGCCGTCGGTGGGATCAAACCATTGCGCTTTGATCGGTGCGCTCAGGCGCGCCAGGTCCACGGTAACGGCGCGCGATTGGGGGATGTAAACGATAGCCAGCGTGCCGTCCTCCGCGCGGGCGGCGGACACATGGTCGAGCTTGCCGCGTTCGCCGCGTCCGCTCGGGATGAGTTCCTCCGCTGGCTCCGGCGCCAGCTTCCACCAGGCGCGCGTGGCGAAGAGCTCGCGGACGTGGCGCATTTGCCGGAAGCCGGGATCTTGCGCGGCTTCGCGCCACTTCGACGAGAACGTCCACAGCTCGTGGTGCCCGTAGGCGTGGCCGGCGAGGGCGCCGGAGAGCAGCGCGCCGTAGGCCTCGCGGCGGACGCGGAAGGGCGTGCCGAGCCCGCCGGCCATGGTCTCCCGCTCGTAGCACGATTCGGCAAGAAAGATGGGGCGCGGGCGTCCATCCGCGAAAGGCCGGCTCCACTCGGCGAGGACGTGCGGATGGACTTCGCGATAGGTGTAGGCGGCATTCAGATCCAGCCACGGCTCGTCCGCAAAAAACGCGGCGCTGGAATGCTCCGGCGCGTTGTGGACGGTCAGCAGATGGTGCGGCGCTTTGTCTTTGAGACCCTGCGCGAGCAGCGCGACGGCGGTGCGCTTCTCCTTCGGATTCGCGTCGCCGCCGACGATCCAAATCAGGTTCTTGTGCGCGGCATAGCGTGCACCGAGGAAGCGGCCGTAGGCGCGCGCATTCTCGTCAGTGAGCTGAGCACGCCAGCCGTGCTTGTCGTCGCCGCCCCAGCGAATCCAGAGGGCGGAAATCGCGACGGCTAGACCGCGCTTTTCCGCTGCCGCGAGGATCGCATCGAGGTGCCGCCAGTAGGCTTCGTTGGGTTTAAGGATGTCGTCGAGCGGCGCGAACGGCTCCTCGCCATGCATGTTCTGCACCGGCCCGTTTTCCTTGCTGACCGCGTGGATGTGCAGGGCGGTAAAGCCATCCTTCACGCGCTGGTCGAGATACTCCTCGGCGACTGCGAGCGTGGCATGGCGCGGCATGAGCCAAACGGTATCGGCGTGGTAGAAGAACGGCTGGTCCGCGGCGTCCACGAGGTAGCGGCCATTGGCGCTGGCCCGCAGCGGAAACTTCGCGCCTGTCGTCGTGTCCGCCGCATGGGCAATAGTGATGAGCGCGAGGAAGGCGCAGGCGATGGCTTTGTATTTCATGGTGCAGTTGGTTGTATGAGAAAGCGGCTGGTGACTCGAACGGAGGACATCATCGCGAGTGCCTGAGAGCCGGCGAGACATACGGCATGCGTTAACGCTGATCGCCTGAGTTGACCTTTCCACCTTCCAGCGTCGATTCCGCCACGCGGCCGACTCCGAATTGGTCACCGTTGTGGATCGGCTTTCCGGCCGTGAACTGCACTTCGAGCAGCTTCTCGCTATGCACCGGCGCGCCGGTTTCGTCGCTCAAGGTGGCGATGATCTGTTTCGTCGCCGCGTCGATCACCTCGCCCGTCGATGGGTAGGCAAAGCGCCCGTCGAGGCTGAAGGTGATCCAGCCGGGCTGGTCGCGGGTGGCGATCGATTCGCGCTGCCGCGGCGGCGAAAGGGTGGCGTCGAAGATGTGCAGGCGCTGATTTGCGGCATCGCAAAGCCAGAGCTCGCGTTCGTCGGGTGTCAGGTCGATGCCGTGGCTCGGGCAGCCGTGGCGCTTCGGGATTCCTGTTTTGAAGCCTTCGACTTTCACCCGGTGCAGCACTTTTCCGCTGGCGATGTCCGCGACTTCAAACCCGAGCAGCCCATTGACGCACGCGAAGAGGCGGGTCTGCCGGCCATCGACAGTGAAGGGTCGCACGGCGGAAACAAATGGGCCGATCGTGCGTGCTGCGGCATGGGTCGCAGTGTCGGCGACGGTGACGAGCGGCGACTTCAGTCCCGCGAGGTAAGCCCATTTCCCGTCGAGTCCCACGACTGTATTGTGCGCGCCGGAATCGGGCGTGATTTTCGCCAGCACATCGCCGCTGGCGGCGTCGATCACATGCCAGTGCGCCTTTTCGAGGCTCGGCAGGTAGATGACTTTCCCATCCGGCGTGATCGCCATCCGGTCGCAACCGCCTTGGTAGCGTCGCTCCCAGAGCAGCTCGTCGGACGAGAGCCGCAAGCAGGTCAGCGTCTCCAGCGTGCTGATGTAAATGCGATCAGTCGCCGCCGAGGCGCAGATGCCTTTCACATTGAGCGGCTTGCCCGTCGCGCTCAGTCCGGCGGTTTTGATCCGGCGGAGAAACTTGTGCCCATCCTCGATGTCGAACACGAGCAGCCCGTGCCCGCCGTATTCGAGATCATCGCGAATGCCAGGCACGGCGACGTAGAGCAGCCGCTGGCCGGGCATTTCGCCTGCGGGCTCGGCCCCGCGCGCGGTTAGGACGAGGAGCGCGGTCGCGAGGAGGAACCACGCGCGAGGCCCGGCGAAGCGGCGGAGAATCCACGCTGCGGCTCTGGCTGGCGCAATGGCAAGTGAAGCAGGCGAGGAATGGGTCGAGGACAGTTTCATGAAGGGTTTAGAGGCTCGGCCCGGAGCTGGAGTTGCGCGGCGAGGAGCAGAGATGTGAATGTGAGAGCAGTGAGGGTTTGGCACATGAGATTGTAGATGGAGTGGAGGGTGACGCTTTTTTACGGCATCCTCATACAGCGATGAAGCGACGCGCAACGAAAAGGAGGCGGGGATGATTGCAAGTTGGGTGAGTTACCGCACTGGTGCAAGCAACCCATGCCACGCCCATGTTTCATCCCTTGCCTCGCGCTGCTGCTCGCGACACCAGCCTTTTCCCAAAAGACGGCGGAACAACCGAAACCGCAGACGATCAAGATCGCGATGCGCGACGGGCTGCGCTTTGATCCGCCACGATTTGAGGGCAAGCCGGGGGCGGATGTGGTGATCAGTCTTGAGAACCTCGACTCGACCGATCAGATGCACAATTTCGTGCTGGTGAAACCGGGCAAGCGCGACGCCATCGTCGATGCGGCGCTGCTGCTGGCGGAGAAGGGACTGGCGCTGCAATTCGTGCCACCGGGCAGTGATGTGCTGGCCGCGTCGAAGTTGCTGGCACCGGAGAAGAAGGAGCCGCTGCGGCTGACGCTGCCGAAAGAGCCGGGCGTGTATCCGTTTGTCTGCACGTTTCCCGGCCATGGGCTGGTGATGTATGGCGCGGCGTATGTGGGCGTGAAGATGCCGCTGCTGAGGCAGGACAATAACATCCCGTCCACGGCGGCGCAGACGTTCATCGCCGGTGGCGGTAAGCGTCCCTTTGTGCAGCGCATCTTCATGCCGGACAGCGGCCCGGCGGCCATCGCCATCGCGCTGCCGGGGGATTTGAATGCTTGCTGGGACGCGGGGCAGTGCCGCCTGCGTTATGTGTGGAAAGGCGAGTTCATCGACGCGACTAGAAACTGGGCTGGCAATGGCAATGAGCTGCCCACGATGGGCGGCAAACGGTTATGGACAGCACCCGTGGATGAGGTCGCGATTCGCTTTGGCAAGGCGACTGCTGCGGCTCCGCGACCGAAGTTTCTCGGCTACACGCTGGAGCAAGGTTTCCCCATTTTCCGCTACACGCTGGATGGCGTGGAGGTGAGGGAGAAGATCGCCGTGGACGAGGCTGGTAATGTGATGCGTGAAATGAAAATAGCCCAAGCAGCCGTGGAAGTCAGGGTTGGCCTGGGCAGCAACTCCAAGGGCAAGATTTACGCGGCGTGGAACTCCACCTCCGGCACGCGTGAAGGTGGCACGCTGAATCTCACGCCTGAAGAAGCGGCGGCCTTCAAGCTGGCGCTCGAACCGATCAAACCCTGACACCATGAACCGACTTCTCTCGAATTCACTTCTCTCGATTTCACTGGGCTGGGCGCTCTTTGGCGCGGCCCAATCATTGGCACAAACGGCGCAGCCCGATGCCTACGCGCCGTTTTACAGCATCGGCAAGTTGATGATGCCGGCGGGAGTCGCACCGGAGATCGGCGGTCTCGATGCGCTGCCGGATGGGCGCATCGCGGCCTGTTTTCATCACGGGCAGGTCGGCATCTACCAGCCGAAGGACAAGACTTGGAAGATGTTTGCGGAGGGATTGCACGAGCCGCTGGGCCTGCTCGTCGAGGATGAGCGCAGCATTCTGGTGATGCAGCGGCCGGAGCTGACGCGGCTGCGTGATACCGATGGCGATGGCGTGTGCGACAGCTATGAAACGCTGTGGGACAGCTTCGGCATGAGCGGGAACTACCATGAGTTCGCGTTTGGCCCGGTGCGCGCACCGGATGGGAAAGTGGTCGTGTCGCTGAATCTCGCATCGCAGGGCGAGACGGTGTTCAAGGAGGTGCGCGGGCCGTTCAGCGACATCGGCGTGCCGCGTGAAAAGTTTTACACGGAATGGAAGCATGTGAAGAAGGAAGTGGGGCGCATGTATTCGCGCGTGCCGTTGCGCGGCTGGGTGGTGAAGATTGATCCCGCCACGGGCGCTGCGGAGCCGTGGGCCTGCGGGTTTCGCTCACCGGACGGCATTGGCTTTGACGCGGCAGGGAACCTGCTGGTGGATGACAACCAGGGCGACTGGCGCGGAACGAGCGAGCTGTTCGTGGTGAAGCGCGGCGGATTTTACGGTCATCCCGCCAGTCTGGAGTGGCGGCAGGGCTGGGATGGTCGCGTGCCGATGAAGCTGCCGGTGGAGGAACTGGAAAAGCTGCGCACGCCAGCGGCAGTGTGGTTTCCGCACGGCCATTTCGCGAATTCGCCGACGCAGATCACGCAGATTCCGAAAACAAAAGCCTGGGGGCCGTATGCAGGCCAGACGATCGTCGGTGAGATGAACTCGCCTAAAATCCTGCGTGTGCTGCTGGAGGAAGTGGACGGCGTGTGGCAGGGCGCGACGCTGAACTGGATCAACAGCGAGACGCTGAAGCGCGGACTGCATCGCCTCGTGTTCGCGCATGACGTGCTCTATGTCGGGCGCACGCATCTGTCCTGGGTGGGCAGTGAGGGCATCGGCACGATCACGCCAACAGGCAAGGTGCCGTTCGATGTGCTGGACATGCAGATCACGCCGAAGGGCTTCCGCTTCACCTTCACCGAACCGCTGGCTGAAAACTCCACCGCCGCCAAGCTGTGGACCGGCGAGCACTACACTTACCCTTATCACGAGGACTACGACTCCCCGCAGATAGCGAAGGATGAGATCGAGGTGGAGACGGTCACGCTGAGCGTAGATCGCCGCAGTGCCGTGATCGAGCTGCCGGAATGGTCGATGAACCACATTTATGAGTTCCACCTCGATAAGCTGCACGCGGCGAGCGGCGCAGAACCACTGAACCCGCGCATCGCCTACACAGTGCGGAGAACGCCGCAATGAGGTGTTTGCATGACACCTGTGGGCGGCGGAGGCGGGACTGGGTGAGTCACTCCCGTCGGTGGTGGCGGAGTCACGGGCACGACCGTCGGCGGCGCGATCTTCTTGATGCTGGTGACGGCCTCCTGCTTCACGCCATTGACGCCGTTGATCGCGTCAGTATAACGGCTCAAATAGCCTCAAAGCCTTTCGTGCAGACCGTGCTGCTCCTTTTTGCTGCGTATGTCTGTTTCCGCTTTAGCGCGATGGCGCAGGCGTCTTGGCATCGGTGTCCTTCGGCACGATCTCCTTCTTTGCTTCGACTTGGAGCTTGCTCACCGGCCTCAATCCCAGCCAGCCGCCATCGGCATCATACAGGTAATCGTAAAGGGCGAGCACGCGGAGGCCGGTATTGATGAGCGGGCCGGGCGGGTATTTCACCCACGTCACTTTGCGCGGCGTCGCGGGGTTGGTGAAGTCGCCGACTTTGAAGCTATAGGAGAGCCGCCCACTGAGCAGATGCACGCTCACCTCGGTGCCGTCCGCCACGTCGGACTGCCCTTCGAGCGATGGCAGTTCGATCATCATGTTCGTCAGCCCCGTATCGAGCAGCATGGAGGACGTCTCGGTCTTCTTTCCATCCACCACGGCCCACCCGAGCGAGCCATCCCAATCCTTCGGCACCGGCGGTGTCGTTCGCGCGGGTGCGTTCGTGCCGGTGTGCTCCTTCAGCTTTTCAAAAAGATAGCCATCACCCACGGACTTTGCGGTGAGACCCAGCGTGAAGCCATCGCGCGTGATGGTGTATCCGCGCCGCATCGTGCCCGCCTGCATCTCCTGCAAATTCACGAACGGATTTTTCTCCTGATGCGCTTCCTTCCCGCGCCCCGTGCCGACGCCGAGCATGTAAATCTTCGGGTTCTTCGTCGTCTTGAACTTGCCGCTGTTGACCGCGCCTTCGTGAGCGATGCGCTCATGCACCGCGAGCACCGGCACGAGCGCCTTTGCCACGTTGCCGTGCTCGTCTTTCGCATCAAGGAAAGTGACCGTCGCTGGCGTCCACACGCCGCGCAGTTCCACGCCGCTGCTCACATAATTGATCCAGCCCGCGGGCGAGTTCGCCTCGATGTTTGGCACATCGCCCGCGCCGATGATGACGCCGTTCGATCCATTGTCCGCCTGCACGAGCAGCGGTGGCCCGCCGTTGATGGAGACACGCACGAGCAGCGTTTGCAGATGCTCGAAATCCACCGGCTTCGTGTTGGCGAACGGCACGCGGTAGCTCTGCGTGTAGCTCGAATAATCGGGTGCCGCGTTTTCATCGGCGAGCGCAGCGGTGGTGAACCATACGGAGGCAACGAGAGCGAAGCTCAGGCTGGTCAAAAGGCGCCGCTGCGCGTGTCGGAGTGGAGGGCTGTATTTCATGCGTGGGGTTTATCGAGGATCGAAAGTAACGACGGCTGCTTCGTTCTGTTTCCAATCGAAGACAAACTCGGTGCCATTGCCAAGCAAGCGCCCTGTTCTCTCGTCGCGGACGTTGCGGATTTCTTGGGTGAAACGCAGTTTGATCGGCAGTGCATCAGTCTTGAGGCCGACGGAGTTGCCGCCGCCCAATGAGGTGCCGCGAATCTCGGGATTGAGTGAGACAAAAAGCAGCGTGCGCTTATCGGGCAGTGACCAGTAAGTGATCTCGTAGCCGTGCTCGCGTTCGCCCGCATCGGCGATGCGCACCCACGGCGCAATGCCGACGTGGCGCATGAAAGCATCGCGCTTCTTTGCCGCGTCGAAGCCTGCGGTGCGATAGGCGTTATACCACTGCGGCGAGAGATTCATCAGCACGGCTTTGCCTTTGCCGACCGTTGTGACGTGGCCGACCGGCATCGCGCGCACGGCTTTGTGAAAGCCGCTCGCGTCCTTGATGCAGGTGTTCTTGTTCGTCATGAATTCGTCGTAACTCTTCCACGAATAGTTCGCGTCCTGATCCACCTCGACCCACAGCTTTTCGCCGAAAATGTCCGCCGCACGCATCGCGGAGTCGTGCTTCACGCCGAACATCGCATCGAGCGCGCCGCCACCCGCGCGGCCTTTGCCGTGCTGATCCCAGAGGCCGGGCAGGTAGTCAGCGATGACGGTGCCGCCGCGCTCACAGAACGCGCGGATCGCGCGTGCTTCGGCATCCGAAAGGCAGAGCGTCGCGGGCAGAATGAGCACGCGATATTCCTCCGGCACGCCGCGCTGGATCACGTCGATGTAGTTGATGAAGCTGTATTGCAGGCCCTCGTCACGCAGCATGTTTTCCCACGCGCGACGGACGTGCGTGGCACTGGCGAGGCGTTCATCGGCGTTGCGATTCGTCCATGTTTTCCCGTGCGCCTCGGCGTCGAGAATCCAGCCGAGTTGAATGGATGCGTGGCTGTAATAAATGGCAATGCCGTCGTGCTGCCATTCCGCGCCGGTCATCAGCGGGCCGATCTTCTTACCAGCTTCGAGAAAAGCGGGTGCGACCGCCGCGTGCCACGGCTTCGGGGTCTTGCCGTCAAACCATTTCTCCACCCAGCCGATGAAGCCGCGATTCCCGTGCGCGAGGTAATACCAGGTCTGCCAGATGGAATCCGCCACATCTTTGTGAAAGTGGGTTGTCACCGCAGGCAGCGCGTTGCGTGGATTGAACGAGCGGATGATGGCTTGCGACGAGCCAAGATTGTAACTCTCGATGAACTGCACCTTGCGCACGAGCTTGGCGTAATCATAACCACCAAAGGCATTCGGTGACTGCCCGCCGACGATGCCGCACGGCGTGGCGGGATCGAGCGTGTTGGAAAACTCGACGAGTTCGCCGAGATAGTTGGCCCAATGCGAATCATTGAAACTCCATTGATCCATGAGCGGGCTGGCATCGAACTCGGCGATGCTCCACGTCGCCAGCTTGGTGCGGATGTCGTCATAGCTCACCCACTTCTCACGCTTTGGCGCGGCGTCGGCTCCATACACCTCCGCGAGCCAGCGCGGATAGGCCGCCGCATCATCCGTGACCTGCCACATCGTCGGATGCACAAAGTGGCCCCATGAAGGCTCATCATCGAGCGCATAGGCCGCCCGCTGCGGCGACGATTTCACGGCACCGATGTTGCGCTGCATGATTTCTTCCAGCTTCGTGCGCGTGGCAGCATTGAGTGGCACCGACCTCACACCGGTGCCATGCAGCTCATCGAGATGCGGCTTCACTTTGCCGCCATCCCACAGGTGCAGCATGCCTTTGCCCGCCGCATGATCCAGATAGAAGCGAAAACCGTGCTGATTGATCCAATCAAGTCGCCCTGTCGGCGAATCCTTCGTGCCGATGCCATCGTGATCAATAAATGCGCCATTGTAGCCGTGCTCGAGACTCCATCGCCCTGCGGCATCGTTGTAACCGATGCCCCATTGGTGTGTCCACGGCATGTAGGTCCACGAAGGCCAGGCTTTCAGCGCCCATTCGCGCTCCTGCTTCACTGGGCGGAAGTCTTGCGAGGCGCGGATGTAGGATTCATAGGCATCCTCAGCGGCGGCGATTCGAAGGAACGCACAGATGCAGGAAAATAGGACGAGGTGGCGGTTCATTGCGGGCGGCTATTTGGTTGAGGTCCGCATCGGCACCATGCGGGTGCGGGTGTTGATCCAAAAGCGGGAGTCGGTGATGAGCGACCAGGCTTTGGCGATGTTTTGCGTGGCAAGCGCGGCGTTGATTTCGGTGAGCTGTTTAGCCATGAACTCATGCTCTGCGGGCAACAGCTTGGCGGCACGGGCTTTGTTGGCGAGGATGGCTTCGGCATCCGCCACTACACCGCTGATGTGCGCGACGTCAGCTTCGGCAATGGCGGCGTTTTTCCAGCCGTGGAGTTTGGCTGCGGGCGCGTCGGCGATGAAGGCTCGAACCTCATAGGGCTTGAGCTGGAGCTTGAGGATGGTGTTGCCATTCGCGGCGCTCTCGGCTGCAATGTCACCGCTGACGGCATCGCGGATGCCTTTGGTGCCGGTGACATAGACTTCGGCGGTCAGCGGCCAGTAGCCGGGATTGGCGGCGATGAACCAGAGCTTGCCGCCATCGCGCACTTCGCGGAGGACGAGGTTGGTTTGCAGGCTGGTGTCGAGCGCGGGCAGGAGCTTGGCTTTCGGCAGGGAGCGCAGCACGCGGGCGAACTCGCGCAACTCTTGCTCGTGGCCGGTCTGGACGACGAGATCACAGAAGCCCCACATGACCATTTCGGGATCGGTGGTGAGGAGGTTTTGCGTGAAGACCTCGCGCGCGTTGTCGCCGTTGGGCAGGGCTTGATAGGTCATCTGAAAGGCACGCGGCCAGCCGTCGCGGGCTGCGAGGGTTTCGGCAAATTCCTCGTGCTCCTGCCAGTGCGTCATGATGTAGGTGGCGCGGTTGGTGGGCTGGTCAAAGGTGCGGTTGTAGTCCTCGCCCACGCTCATGTCCCACGCGGTGGGCCAGGTTTCGTTGCGGGGGATTTTCAGCATGGAGGCGTAGCGCTGCGTGGCGTGGGTCCATTTGGGAAACCACAAGCCGGGCTGGTTTTGATACACCTCGGGCGACCAGCCAAACTGGCGCAGGTAATCGCTGGGAGACATGCCGGTGGCCATGATGCCCTGTGCGTGTTGCACGTCCACATAGAGCGAGATGAAGTTCCGCTCGGACTTCAACTCACGCTGCATCTTGGTGAAGAAGTCGCGCGTCTTCTCGCAGCGCCATTGCAGCCAGCGTTCCTTCATGGCGGGCGCGAGAAGGAACTCGGCACGCTGGGCGAAGCGCTGCGGGTCTTTGGCGGCACCGGGGAGTTTCACACCGGTATCGGCGGTGAAGCGAGCGGCGGTAACGTCATCAAAGCTGCTGTCGAGGGGATTCTGCCAGCCTTGCGTGGTGAAGCTGGGCAGCCAGTCGCCGCCTGCAAAAGGCGTGTAGTTCACGCCGAGGAAGTTCGGCTGCCCGGCGAACTTGCGCTGCAAGTCGCGGGCGATTTGGATCATGTTCGCCTCGATGCGCGGGTGCAGGAAATTCATGCCGTAGCGGCCCAACCAGTTCCACGGCTGCTTGCCGTCCTTGTTCACGAGATAGACGGTGTCGGCACCCAACGCGACCTCGCCATCGTTCACGGCGAACTCGCGGATGAAGGACTGATGGCAGACGTATTCGAGGCTGGCGATGACCTGGATGCCGTTCTCGCCAAACACGCGCATGGCGACATCATGCAAATCGGGCAGACAGCGTGAATCTTTGACGCCACCGGGTGCGGTGAAGGCGGTGTTGCTCTCGAAGTATTGCAGGCAGCCCATGACGTGGAGGTTCTGCCCAGTGAAGCGCAGCCATTGCGCATAGTGCTCGGCGGCGTCGAGATTGTAAGCCAGCTCGCGGCACATCATGAGCACTGGATCGTTGTCCCGCGTGGTCTGGCCCATCTTGGTTTCCGGCTGCGGTTCCGTGACGAAGCCGAAGGTTTTGGCAAAGCCACCGATCGGCGAGGTGCGCTCGGTGGCCTGGCCGATCATGCGTGCTCCGGTATCATTGCGCTTCAGCGCGGGCAGTCCATTCTTGATGTGCTGAATGCGCAGCCTGATCGCAGCCGCCGTAGTGCCGGGCTGAAGATTGGAGAGATTGATCGCCGTCGCGCCAGGATCAGGGCGGTGAATCCACTGCATCGTTTTCAGCTTGCCGCTCAGCGGATACTTCTGGCCGGTCCATGTCGCGGGGCCGTCCTTGGAAGTATGCGACGCCATCGATGACGTGCAGCTCACGCCGAACCAGCGCTCGGCATCGTCCGGGAACTCCAGCTCCATGAGATAGAATTCACCGGGATGCTTGAAGGTGTAGCGATGCGAAATCAGCGCGCCTTGCTCCGGCTCGGTCTCGCGATAGCGCAGGCCATTGCGCTCGGTGAGGGTCGGCTTCGTGACGAGCACGTTGCTGCCACGTTTGCCGCCTACTTCCTGCGAAAGGATCGCGCCATCGAGCTGCGTGTAATCAATCTCGGCCTCCAGCGTGAGATCGAGTCCGTCGGTAATCGTGTCGCCCGCGACCTCGCGCATCGGCACCTTGCCCGTGACGACGAATGGCTCGGGGATGCGTTGTTCAATGATCGTCTCGCCATCTTTGAGAGTTGCGTGAAGGAGATAAACGCCCCGCTCAAGTTTCCCGACAACGATGCGCCCATCGTTGTTGCCGCCTTGACTGATGTGCTTGAACTGACCAGCATTATATTTCTCGACCCGCCACCAAAGTTCTTGCTTCCCCAGTGCTGACGGCACGCGATAGCGCATCTCCACCGGCACCGTGTCGCGAAAGAACAAATAAGGCTCCGCTGCGTTCTCGATAACGATCAATCCCGCATAAGCGGGCCGTGTGGTGGGCGCCTTGTAGTTCAGCGAGGCTCCCTTGCGTGCATCCGCTGCTGTCCACGCCGCATCATCGAAGTCCGCTGTGCTGACTTTTGCCAGCGGACTCACCGGCTCCTTCGCCCCATACTTCCACGAGCCATCACTCATCACGCGCACCACCTCGCCGGACTCCATGACGACGGTGAGCGTGCAATACACATAAGGTGCCGCCCCATTGCGTGCGACATGCAAGGCAATGGCATTGGTGCCAGGAGCGAGCAACGGCGCGAGGTCCAGCGCCTCGCAGTCGAACATCTCGCCATTGGCGAAGTTCAGGCTCGGGCGAATCCTCATTCCATTCACGCTCGGCACCTCGCGGCCATTCACCGCCAGCGAGCACATCATGCCCACGTCTGCCACGGCCCGCCAAATCTTGCCCGGCGGCAGCGTGAACTCCTTCCGCCAGCAGCCCGCGTGCATCTCACGGCTGAAGCGCACTGACTTCAGCTTCACAATCGTGCCCTCCGCACCTGCGAACTCCAGCTCGAAGCCATCACTGTGCTTGATGCTGTCCGTCTTGAACGAAACAGTCTGCCACTCATCGCCCGGCGTGACTTGGGCGTTCACTCCCGCAGGCTTAGCCCGTTTGCGATTCGCCGAGCGCACCGTCTTCGACTCCGGCACCTTCCCGCCCACCATGCCATCGCACCACGGCAGAAACGTTGCCGTCACTGGCGCGCTCGTCTTCATTGTAACCGCGACCGTCATTGGCCCATCCCACAGATGCACACGCTCGGCGTGCGGCTGCTTTCTTTTATAATTTCCCCAGCCAAAGATGGCTCCATCCTTCACCAGCGTGATCTTGCTCGCAGGCTCGGTGATCAGCCACTCCTCGCTGCCTTGGGGGGTGAGAAAACTTTGCTGCTGAGGCGCAGGGATGAGCGCCTGGGCATTGAACAACTCGGCGGTAGTGACAGCCGAAGCGATTTGCGTGAGGCATGACGGTGCAATGTAAAGGAGGCAAAGGAGGCAAAGGAGAAGTCGGATCATGGGGTTGAGTAAAGGGGTGAAATGATTCGTCATCATTTCGCAATGGTCTTCTCAAACTCTGCCGCGACGCGGTCCTCATACTTCGCGAGCGCACCGGGCTCTTGATGCTCCGCTAGAAAACGGAAGATTTGCCGCGTGCGCTCGGCGAAGGGTCGCCATTCTTCCTCGGCGGCACCGTTGGTCTTTAAAAGATAGGTCGCGTAGTAGTGCGCCTTGCCGAGCATCTCGCGCACGGCGCGGGTGATCTTCGCGTCTTCGCCATGGGTTTGCGCAGCTTCGCGCAACAGGCCAGTCAGTTCTTCGATGGAGCCCGCGACATCGAGCAGTTCCAACTGCGCCTTCGATTTCGCCAGACGAATCTGATGATGCACGAGCGGCGCTTCGGTCTTCGGCAGCTCAGCGCTGAGCTTGTCATACTCCTCGATGATGACCGCCCAGTCCGGCTCCTTCATGCGCTCCAACTCGCGGATTTGCTCGACGTGTTTACGCGCCGTGATGCGAGCCAGCTCGTTTTGACCTTCATTAAAGTGGTAATACAACGCCGCCACCGGACACAGCAGCCAGAGCAGCGTGAAAAACTTCCTCATCGTGCCAATGCCGCCTCCTTCATGACGCTGCGCACCTTCCAGTCCGAGCCAAAGAACTCCAGCGCGACGGGAATAAACGCATGAATGAACGCGCCGAGCACCATCGCCAGCACCGCCCACTGCGCGAGCGTGAGTCCCTGATGCGGCAGGGCCAGCGGCACGACGAGATCGCCCAGCGCCTCGGTCGCGAGATGCTTGTCATTCACATCATGATAAACACCGAGCACCGAGGTCGCGACCCGCTGCAAAGTATCGGCCTCCTGACGCGATTGATGGCCGTCGATGAAGCTGCCTTTGTGCGGATTGCCGACGCCGAGCACCAGCAACTCCCGCACCGACACTGGCCGCGGATTGATCGGCGCGAGCGGCACCGAGTCGCCGTCCGTGAGGATGATCATGCGCGTGCTGCCCTTGGGGAAGTCCGCCACGATTTCCAGAGTCCGATTGACCGCCGTGCCGAGATCGGTGTGGCCGACAGGCATCGCATAGGTGAGCGGCAAGCCATTGAACACATTGCGCACAAGTTCAGGATCACGCGCCTCCATCACCACCGGCAGTGAATCGGTGTAGAACCCGATCACGCCGAAGCGCAGATTACCACTCACACGCTGAAGGATGCCCTCCACGACCTCACGCATCCGCGCATGACGCGTCAGCGTGCCATCCGGCCCCGAGTCCTGCAAAAACATGCTCGGCGACAAATCCGCGACAAACACCAACCGCGTCGCCTCCGCATCGTGCCGCTCTTTGGCCGTCGCATCATCAGGCGCTTCGAGTTTAAGCATCAGCAATGTCGTCACCCCCCACGCAAACGCCGTCAGACTCGCCACGCGCAGCCACGGCACCGCGCGCGTCCATGGCTGCCCGCTCCCCCTCGGCCCAAACGCCAGCCGCGCCGCCACCCGAATGCGCCGCGCATGTAGCCACTCGGCAAGCGAAACTAGTAGCAGGACAGTGGTAGCGGAAGTCAGCGGAATCATGCGGGAGCGGGGCGATGCAAACGGCTGTGGCGCAGGCTTTCTAGCCTGGGATGAGCGGGTATGATTTGATTGGCAATGAATCTACGGCAGCGCTTTCAGCCATGCGAGATTGAAGACGTAGTGGTTCTTGCTAGAGATGAGCTGGATGCGGCCATCGCGGGTCTGGGTGGCGGCGAGGTAGCCCTGGGGCTCGGCTCGCGTGTCGCTGAGTTTGAACTGGCCGCGGTCAATGCCGCTCACGGTGCGTTCTTGGCCGCCGGGGGTGATGAGGCGCTTGTGTGGCCACGTTTTACCTTCGTCGAAAGAGATGGCGGCAAAGAGGCCCGCGCCATTGAATTCTCCAGCACTGCTTTTGAAGGTCATTCCTTTCGGGTTCTTCGCGTTCGCGGAGAGATCGGTGAAGGAGCAAAAGAGCAGCGGGCCTTCCTGCAAACGCATGAGCACCTGGCGCTGTACGCTGCTGATGGCGGGGAACTCGGTTGGTTCATGTGTCCAGGTGATGCCACCATCGCTGGAGAAGCTGGCGGGGGTTTTGAAGTTGAACGGCTTCTGTTCGGACTCGCTGTTGAGCCTGCCAAAGGTCATGAGGCGGCCATCTTTGAGTTCGACGATGGGGGCGTGGATGCCCGCATGGCGCGAGGGGCTGCCGCCGCGATGGGCGAGCTTCTTGTCGGTGATGGCTGGATACGTCCAGGTCTTGCCGCCATCGCTGCTCTTGGAGAGGCTGGTGATGGTGGTGTCCTGCGTCATAAGCAGCGTGCCGTCGCGGGTGCGGATGATGCCGTTGCCGATCTCGCTCACGGGCTGGCTGGGCTGGGCTTTAGTCCAAGTCACGCCGTTGTCCGTGCTGGAGCGCACGATGTTTTCGAACTGGCCGCGGGCGAAGTGCCACAGCGTCTGGTCGTCATCCCACCAGAGCTTCGGCGCGTGGTCGTTGATGTCTGCACCGTCCCAGAACGAGGACGCAGGCTCCCATTCTTTCGCACCGAGGCGCAGGCGGCTGGCGAGGTTATTCAACTCCGTGCCTGCCTCATCGATGCAGGAATACCATACGGCGAGCAGATCGCCGTTCGGGCATTCGGTGATGGCGGGGCTGTGATTGTGCCAGGAATACAGCGGGCCTGAGGAGTTCGGCGGGATGATAACGAAGGGCTTCGGGCCATCGAAGAAAGGTATGTCTGCTGGAGCTTTCTCGATCTTTGCGGGAGTTTGGGAAACATTCTGCGCGTGAAGTTGCGGAGCAGGCAGCGGGAGCTTCGTGCCTTTGGGCCATTCGCCCAGCACGACGCGGAAGCCCGTCTTCTCGCTGTTCGTCTCCGGCAGCCATGCGCTGCGATTTGCCGAGCGCAGCAAGCGTGTTTGCATCGAATGACTCCCACCGCGAATGACGCGGAAGTCGCCATCGCTACGACCAAGCGGATCGCTTTGCTCGCCTGCTTCATACGGCCCATACCAGTCGGCGCACCATTCGGAAACATTGCCGTGCATATCGTAGAGTCCCCAGGCATTCGCAGGCAATTGTGCGACACGTAGCGTGAGCTTCTCGCTCGTGGCGCGGTAATCGGGCGGCAGACCCGTGGGGAAGAATCGCTCGCGCAAACCTATGTCCTCAGGCCATTGATGAAAGCCCACAGGCAGCGCATCGCCCGTGTGAAACAACGTCGTGGTGCCAGCGCGGCAGGCATATTCCCACTCGGCCTCCGTGGGTAGGCGATAGGTTTTGCTTTCCTTCTCCGAAAGCCATTCGCAGAATTTCACGGCCTCATTCCAGGTCATGCCCATCGCTGCATCATCATCCGCGCCACGACCCGCTGCATGATTGGGTTGGAACTTGCGATACTGCTCTTGTGTGACCTCTGTGGCACTGATCGCAAACGAAGCGCTGATCGCCACGCGATGCGCGGGCTTCTCATCCCAGTCCGCATCGTCAAATTTCGCCGCATGTTTCTTCACGTTGTAATCAGCGGCTGGGCCGTCCTGGCCCATGGTGAATCTGCCCGGTGCAATCGGCACGAGCTTCATGCCAATGCTATTGGTGAGGGGCTCTGCTAGGAGTGACGATGCGAAAAGAGCTGTGGCGAAAAGGAATGGAGTTCGAATCATGGGGCGTTGATGCGGCTAAAGTTTGGTGCCGTTCACCTTCGTAAACGGTGTGAAAGACCCCATGGCGTGATGCTGGATTTTGCGCTGCCAGATCTTTTTTCCGCAGAAGGCGAAGAGCATGTCTTTGTCCTTCCCGCCGATGGCCACACCAGTCACGCGGCTGCTGTCGGGCACGGGGAGAATGATCTGTGTGGGGCCATCATCGGCACTGATTTGCACGCCGCTTTTCGTCGCGATGAACTGGCGGCCTTCGAGCGAGTAGCACACGGATTCGGCACCCGCGTCGTCTTCCCAATCCTCGACGTGCAGTGGGAAGAAGCGCTCTTTGTTCGTGAGTGTGCCGTCGTCGTTCATTTGATAACTATAGACCCACTTTGAATGACCATCGGCGACGGACAGCAGCCACTGGTCGGGCCGATAGGCCATGCCCGTGGCGAACTTCAGACCTTTATCGACCTGCGTTTTTTTGCCGTTCTTGATGAACCAAACCGTGGCCGGATCATTGGGTTTGTCGCCGTTCGTCGTGACGTAAATGCCGCCGCTGGGCGTGGCGATAATGGAGTGCCCGAGAATGCCATCGAGCACCATGCTGCCGCCGCCCGTCGCGTCATAGCTCATGAGCTTGCCGGACTTCTCGGAGATGGTGTAGAGCTTGCCATCAGCGCCGATGGTGACGCAGTGCGCATTGCCTGTATCGGACGCAAATTCCTTCACGCTGCCATCGAGATCAATGCGGTGAATCTTGTTGCTGGAGGTGTCGGCAAAGAAGACTTCGCCACTCGCATTACACGCCGGGCCGCGAGTGCTTTTGAAACCTTCGGCGAGCAACTGCCAGCCTTCGCCGGGGATGATGATTTCCTGTGCTCGTGGTGCGCTGGTGCCTGCCTTCACACACTCGGGCCAGTCTTTCCAGAGGAAAGCCATGGCTTCGAGGTAGTTCTCCGCGTAGCCCGCCACATGGCCGCCGTCGATGATGCGGAACTGGTAATCATAGCCGGAGAACTTTAGTGCCTTGTCCATTTCCTGATCGAGCAGGAACCAGTCACCCGCTGCATTTTCCATGTCGCGCATTCCCGTGGTGAGGAAGGCGCGGATCGGCTTTGCCTCGAACTTGCGCACCATCGTTGGGAACTCATGCCCCCCGCGAAACGCCACCCAACTGCCGCTCGCCGCATACACACGGCTGAAGGCCTCCGGCTGATGCCAGGCCGCTGTGAAGGCCGCGATGCCGCCGCTGCTGCCACCGGAGACGCAGCGATCATTGCCGTCGGTAGAGAGTTTCAAATCGAACTCTTTGGCTATATGAGGCAGCAGTTCCTCAATGATGAAGCGGACATTATTGTCGCTGATGCCGTCGTATTCAAAGCAGCGATTGCGACGGTCGAGCGCACCCTTGATTGGGGCGGGCAATGTGCCTGGCTTGACGAAGACGCCGATGGTCGCAGGCATCTCCTTCGTGGCGATCAGCGTCTCCATGAAGGTCTTCTCGCGTGGATTGTAGCCGTCGGTTTTCACATAGACGCAGGCAGGTTTTGCGCCGTCGTATTGAGCGGGGATGAAGACCGTCACATCGCGCACGGTGCCGGGGAAGACCTTGCTCTGCGTGAAGGTGAACTGCTTGATCGTGCCTGGCAGGATGGCCTCCGCCTTGATCTCGACTGGCACATACGCCGTGGTCGGCGCGGCGATCGCTACGGGCAACGGGCTGCCTGCGAGCGGGCGAATGAACCATTGCAGGTGTTTATCGCCCGGCTTGTTTTCCCACAGGTCGATGCGTGCGCCGGGTTTGGTGTCGCCACCGAAATGATCGAGTCCCTTCTCCGCCGTATGACCCGGTGTGATCGTGTAGCTGCCGTTGTCCTGCCGCTTCATAGACCAAAGCTGCCATGGCTGGCCGCTGTCCTTTTCGAGCGTGATCTTCGCGCCGTTTTGCTTCGACCCCTCTGTGACCGAGAGCGCCGTCATCGGACTGGAGGCCGGCATGATCCAGAACTGCCCCGCCTCTTTCGGCTGAATGATCCATTTCTGGTTCATCGCGTCCGTTGGCTTCCCAATCGTGACCGTCGTTCCATCGCTGGCCGCCAAAACCATCGTCGGAGCACTCACCGGAATGATCGAGTAGTAACCCCAGTCCTCTGCGGAGGCTTGAATCGTAAGGCCAAACAACGCTGTGAGAAATGAAAGGCGAAGCGTGTGAAGAAAGCTCATGTGAGAAAGGGATCGAACAAAGATAGATAAATAAGAAGGGAATGAAACGCGGAGCACTCCGCTTTCATTCCCTTCAAAGATGTAGTCCTGCCGCAGAACGAAGCCGAAGCTTCGCCCCCTACGCCTTCTTGTATTGAGAAAGCCCCGTCGCAAGACCTTGTGGATCTTCGATCACGGCGATGCGGCCACCATCGTTCGGAATATCGCAGGGCTCCATGACGATCTTCCCGCCGAGGCTCAAGGCCTTGGCAAGTGTGGCATCGAGATCATCGACCGTAATGTAGGGCATCCAGTGCGGCACGGTGTCGCCGTCCTTGAGATTGGTAATGCCGCCGAGCATTTCGCCCTCACGCCCGACCACATAATAGCCGGGTGCTGGTTCGCCTTTTTTCTCCCAGCCTACGAGGGCTGAATAGAAACTGAGTGCATCCGCTGGAGTCGTCGTGGCGAGTTGTGTCCATCCGAAGTCGCCTTGTGTGTAGCCTTGTTGTCCCATGGTAGTGTTGAAGTGAGAGTTACTGAGTGTCCGGAGTTTAGATGCAGCGATCATCGGAGCCGGGGCAACGAAGGCTGGGTGATCAGGAGAAAGCTTGTTGGCAAATGTGCAACCTTGCACTGGTGCCGTTTTCATCACGGCGAGCACGGGATGCTTTTTTTATGGAAGCAGATTCAGCGCAGTCAGGTGGTCTTTGATTTGCTGGCGCTCAGGGTCACGAAAACGATGGAAGGGCTCGGCCAGATGAACTTGTTGCGGAAAATTTGCAGCTATTATCGCCGTATAGGCTTTCACAGATGCGTGGGCTTGGTTTTATCTTTCTACTAGCGTTGGCTGCCGATTGGAGCCCTGCGGCAGAACTGTGGTCACTGAAGCCGGTGCAGCGCTCGGGATACCGCCACAGCTCGGTGGATGGCTATATTCGCGAGGCTTGGGCCGCGCATGGACTGGCGGGCTCTGCGCCTGCGGACAAACGGACTTTAATCCGCAGAGCCACGTTTGATCTGACAGGTCTGCCACCCACGATGACGGATGTGGAAGCCTTTGCCCATGATGACTCGCCGAGTGCTTATGCTCGGTTGATCGAGCGACTGCTTGCTTCGCCCCAGTACGGAGAGCAGTGGGCGAGGCACTGGCTGGATGTCGCGCGGTATTCGGACACCAAGGGCTATGTCTATGCTCGTGAGGAAAAGATGTGGGTTCATGCGGCGCCTTACCGCGATTGGGTTGTGCAGGCACTGAATGCGGACATGCCCTATGACCGTTTTTTGCTGCTGCAAATAGCTGCGGATCAAGTGGCGCAAACCAATTCGCCTGACTTGGCTGCCATGGGTTTTCTGACGGTTGGTCGGCGCTTTCTTGGCGTGACGCATGACATCATTGATGATCGCATCGACGTGGTGATGCGTGGTGCCCAAGCGCTCACGGTGGCCTGCGCGCGCTGTCACGATCACAAGTTTGATCCCATTCCCACACGCGACTACTACGCGCTCTACGGTGTCTTCCAGAGTAGCGCGGAGGCTTTGGTGCCTTGCTCTGCTGGTATAAATCATGAACTCGATGCGTTGCTAAAAAAGAACCGCGAGTTGCTTTCGCTGCGTCGCGATGAGCAGATGAAGCGCTCGCTGGCTCGTGTGCGCGAGTATTTGGAAGCGCAGATGGAATTGGATCAATACCCCGAGGAAGCTTTTGGCCAGATTCTTGACGCTGCGGATTTGAATCCCTTCATCGTTCGCCGTTGGCAGGCTTTTTTGGAACAGCAACGTGTGGCGCACGATCCTATCTTTGCACCTTGGCATCGCTTTGCCAAAAGCCCCGTGTCGAAGTTCAACGAGGTCTGGTCGCAGCTGCGGGCTGCCCCTGCTGGCGAGGTGAGCGCAAGGGTGATGCAGGGCTTTCCACAGGCTCCGGCAGACATGCACGAGGTGGCACGAATCTATGCGGAAGTCTTGAGCAGTGCGGAACTCAAGCCATTGCTGGAAGGCATCGCTTCACCTTGCTTCGTGCCAGACGAGCACATCGCTAATAGTGAGATGTATTTCCCCACGGGCGTCACGACTGAGTTGTGGAAGTCGCAGGGCGATGTGGATCGGTTCATCATCAGGAATAAGTCGGCTCCAGCCTATGCCACCATTCTCAGAGATCGCCCCTTGCCGAGCGAGCCTCGGGTCTTCATTCGAGGCAATCCATTGACCAAAGGCGAGGTGGTGCCGCGTCAGTTTCTCGGCGCGCTTGGCGGCACGCAACCCTTTGCCAGAGGCAGTGGCCGGATGGAACTCGCGCAGGCGATCATCCATCCTAGCAACCCACTCACGGCACGCGTGATGGTGAACCGAATCTGGCAGCAACATTTCGGACGTGGCATTGTCAGTACACCGAGCGATTTTGGCAAACAAGGCAGTCCGCCAAGTCATCCCGAATTGCTCGATTGGCTCGCGCAGGATTTTATGGACTCGGGCTGGAGTGTGAAGTCGATGCACAGGCGGCTGATGCTTTCGCAGACCTACCAACAGGCTTCATGGGTAGTGGCAGCAACTTCGCCATCGCTTGATCCCGACAATCGCTGGCTCTGGCGCATGAACACACATCGGCTGAGCTTCGAGGAAGCGCGTGATACCTGGCTCACTGCGGCGGGACGGCTTGATTTACAAGTCGGTGGTCGGCCCGTCGCACTGTTTGCTCCGAGTCATTGGCGGCGCACGCTTTACTCGCTCATAGATCGCGAATCGCTGTCGAGCGTGTTGCGCACTTTTGATTTCGCCAACCCTGATCTCTCGATCCCACAGCGCACGGAGACGATCGTTGCGCAGCAGGCCTTGTTTGGCATGAATCATCCCTTTGTGGTGCAGCAGGCGAGGGCACTGGTGTTGCGATTACAGGAGGGCGAGCCTATGGAAATGAATATTCGCCAGCTCTACGCTTCGTTGTTTCAGCGCTTGCCGAGCGAGGATGAACTGGCTGCTGCACGAGTCTTTATTTCAGCAGCCAAAGCGCCTCAAATGGGCACGGCGGATCACTCCAAGTCTTGGCAATATGGCTATGGCGAATGGGATGCTGCTGCTGGCAAACTGAAGAGCTTTACGCCACTGCCACACTTCACGGGAACCGCTTGGCAGGGCACCGAAAAATGGCCCAACGAGGTGCTCGGCTGGGCACAACTCACCGCCACGGGTGGGCACCCTGGCGATGATCGAAGTCATGCCGTGGTGCGTCGGTGGATCGCCCCAGCAGATGGCCAATATGCGGTGAAGTCCATGCTGCTGCATGAGCCTGCTCCCGGCGATGGCATTCGCGCTTTTGTGAGCCATAATCAGAAAGGCAGGCTGCATGAGCAAAGGCTGCACCAGGATACCGTGGACTTGAATTTCGAGTCATTGGACTTCCTCGCGGGCGACACAATCGACTTCATCGTGGACATCGGCGATGGTTTGAATAGCGATCAATTTCTTTGGTCACTGCGCATTTCGCGGGCTGCAACGTCAGGCGCAGGTGGCGACATTAGCGCCGAGACATGGGATGCGGAGAAGGACTTCTCTGCACTGCCAAGCGCCCGACTGAATGCCTGGGAGCAGCTTGCCCAAGTGCTGATGCTTTCCAATGAGATGATGTTTGTTGATTGATTGCCACTATGAATTTTCCTCTCACTCGCCGTGAATTTCTCAGCCGTTCAGGCATGGGATTGGGAATGCTCGGGCTTGCGGATTTACAGGCAGCGACGAGCACGGCGAGCCGCCCTCACTTCGCCCCGAAAGCCAAGCGCGTGATTCATTTTTTCCTTAATGGCGGGCCGTCGCATGTGGATACTTTTGACCCGAAGCCTGCGCTCGCAAGGCACGCAGGAAAGCCGTTGCCAAGGACGCTGATCACTGAGCGTAAAACAGGGGCTGCCTTTCCGTCGCCGTTTAAATTTCAGCGCTATGGCCAGAGCGGCATCGAGGTGAGTGAGCTGTTTGCGAAAACGGCAGCGCACATCGACGACATCGCGGTGATCCGCTCGATGCAGGCGCAGGTGCCCAATCATGAGCCTTCGCTCATGTTGATGAACTGTGGCGACTCGGTGCAGCCTCGGCCTAGCTTGGGTTCGTGGCTCACTTATGGCCTCGGCAGTGGCAATGAAAACCTGCCGGGCTTCATCGCGATGTGTCCCGGCGGGTTACCGATCAAGAGCGCTGAGAATTGGCAGTCCGCGTTTTTGCCCGGCGCATTTCAGGGCACTTATGTCGATTCGCAGCATCAACAGGTGGATCGTTTGATTGAAAATATCCGCAGCCCTCATGCCGACGCGAGCGTGCAGCTTCGCCAACTCGAGTTGCTGCGTAGCATCAATGAAAAGCACCGCCAGCAGCGCCTAGACCCTCGGCTGGAAGCTCGCATTCAGTCCTTTGAATTAGCCTTTCGGATGCAGCTCGAAGCGGCGGATGCCTTTGATGTATCGAAGGAACCACAGCACATTCGCGATCTCTATGGCAGTGGGGTGCATGGACGGCAGACGCTCATTGCACGCCGTTTGCTGGAGCGCGGGGTACGCATGGTGCAGCTCTGGCATGGCGCTGGGCAACCCTGGGATAACCACGACAACATCGAGGCCAATCACCGCAAGCTCTCAGCACAGATCGACCAACCTATCGCCGCATTGCTCGCTGACTTAAAACAACGTGGCATGTTGGACGATACGCTGGTGATCTGGGGTGGTGAATTTGGCCGCACACCCACGGTCGAGATGAGTGGTAGCAACTCGAAGCTGGGCCGGGATCACAACCACTACGGCTTCAGTGTTTGGATGGCTGGTGGCGGCATCAAAGGTGGCACCGTGCATGGCAGCACTGATGAATTTGGCTTTGCTGCGCAGGATCATCCAACCAGCGTGCATGATCTTCATGCGACCATTCTGCACCTCATGGGCATCCATCATGAACAGCTCACCTATCGTTATGCGGGCAGAGATTTCCGCCTGACAGATGTTTATGGCGACGTGATCTCTCCGATCCTTGCGTGAGGTTTTTTCAACCATGCTTATATCTCGGATTCTCATCACCCTCTGCCTCCTTCCCATCTCTGTGGCGCATTCTCAAAGTGCCCCGCCGCAAATCGAGCAGAGCTGCTTCGAGTGTCACGACAAGGAAACCGCCAAAGGCAGTCTCGATCTCACCGCGCTGGCCTTTGATCTCAAAGACCCCGCCACTCGCGAGCGCTGGGTGCGCATCTATGACCGTGTCGAGAAAGGTGAGATGCCGCCGAAGGCTGAAGACATGCCGAAGACCCAGCGCAAGGAGCTGGTGAAGTCGCTCGCCACCTCCATCTACGAGGTCGATCACGCCGAAGTCATCGCCCATGGACGAGGCCCGCTGCGCCGACTGAATCGCGACGAATACGAGCAGAACCTTCGCGACATCCTCCAGCTCCCCACTCTCGACATTCGCGACATGCTGCCCGAAGACCGCGAGGGGCATCATTTCAACAAATGCTCTGAGACGCTCGATATGTCTCGCGTGCAGCTCACCGCGTATCTCGATGCCGCCGAGGCCGCGCTGCGTGCGGCCACTGTCACCGAGGCCGCGCCGTCGCCCGTGATGAAGGTTCGCATCGTCGGCACGGATCTGTTTCCCGGCACTGGCACCTTCGGGAATCGCGAGTCGATGTTCTTCGCACGCGACAACAAGTTCATCGACTGGGGCCGAGAGGAAAAAGAGGCCGTCAAACAAGGCGCGACGGATGAGAGCATCGAGATGGCATTGTTTCGCTCGGCGAGTTGGCCTTACCTCGGCACACCGCGTGACGTCGTGGTCAAGCACTCCGGGCATTACAAGGTGCGGTTCTCCGCACGGGCCGTGCTACAACAGCCGGGGTATGTTTTGATTCCCGCGAAGCAACCGTTGCCGATGACCTTCCGCACGCGCAAACCCGCAGGCGTGGACATCATCAATGAAGTGCGTGCCGCAGGTGGCGTCATCGACATCCAGCCGGAGAAACAGGTCTTTGAAACGACGATCTTCCTGCGCGAGGGCGAGTCCTTTGAATACAGCCTGCTCGGCCTGCCGATGCCGCTCGCGCAGAACCCAAACGGGTCCGCACCGACGTATCGCTATCCGCCTTTCCCTGAAGGAGGGCAACCCGGGATCGCCGTGCAATGGCTCGAAGTCGCAGGCCCTATCCCGCCGCCGAGTTGGCCGCCAGCATCACACCACGTCTTGTTTGATGACCTCGGCATCGACGTGAAGCCGAAGAACGCCGACGCAGACGCCAGACGCCTGCTGCGTCGCTTTGTGAAACTCGCCGCGCGTGAGCCAGTGGCTGAAGATGATCTGCGCATGTTCGATGCCCTGATGGACGAACGGCTTGAGAAAGGATCGCCCTTCCGCGAGGCGCTGCTCGCTGGCTACAAGGCCTTCCTGTGCTCCAGGCACTTCCTCTATCTGCGCGAGCCCGAACTCACCGCCGATCCTTTCGCCATCGCTTCGCGTCTCTCGCACTTTTTGACGAACACCCGCCCTGATGCCGTCTTGAGCGACTTGGCGACTCAAAAACAGCTCCGTGATCCCAGCGTTCTGAAGCGCGAAATCGACCGCCTCATCGCCAGCAGTGGCTTCGAGCGCTTCGTGAAAAACTTCACCGACTACTGGCTCAACCTCCGCAACATCCGCCGCGATGATCCCGACATCCGCCTCTATCCCGAGTATCGTTTCGACGACTACCTCGTCGAGTCCATGGAGCAGGAGACGCGCATCTTCGTCACTGCCATGATTCGCGAAAACATGCCTGCGAGTGTGCTCATCGATGCCGACTTCATCTTCGCCAATGACCGCCTCGCGCAGCATTACCAGCTACCTCCACTCAGCGGTTCAGCTTTGCGCAAAGTCACGCTGCCAAAGGATAGCCCCCTCGGTGGACTCCTCACCCAGGCCGCTGTTTTGAAAGTCACCGCCAATGGCACCAGCACCTCACCCGTCATTCGCGGAGCCTGGATCATGGAGCGCCTCATCGGCCAGCCACCACCGCCGCCGCCATCGAGCGTCCCCGCCGTCGAGCCCGACATTCGCGGGGCGAAGACCATCCGCGATCTTCTCGCCCTGCACACGAAATCCAAATCCTGCGCCATGTGCCACGCCCGCTTTGATCCCGTCGGTCTCGCCTTGGAAAGCTTCGACATCCTCGGCGGCTATCGCACGCGTTATCGCGGCCTAGAACAAGGCGCACCCATCACCGGCATCGACCGTGCTGGCCACGATTTTGCTTACACCCTCGCCGACCATGTCGATGCCAGCGGCCAGCTTCTCGATGGCCGCAGCTTCCAAAACATCCGCGATCTTAAAGCCCACTTCGCATCAAACCCACGCCAGCTTGCCCGCAATCTACTTCATCAATTCACGATCTACGCCACTGGCACCCCCGTCCGCTTCTCCGACCGCCCCGAGATCGAGTCCATGCTCGATGCCTGCGCGAGGGATGGCTATCGCGTGCGGGATCTGCTGCACGCACTCATTCAGAGCCGAATCTTCCTTGGTACCATATCACCGCAGTCATGATGAACCCATCGCATCACAACGATGCCGAAGGCATCCCAGCGATTAGCCGGTGGTTGAGCAAAGCGATACCACCGGAACCGATTCACCACGATCACCCCAGAGGAAGCCGCATCCCGAAGGGATGCCAGCCACCCCGCGCCTCAGTCCAAATACCGATCTTCGTATTTTACGCCCGCCTTTTTCAAAAACTCCGCCAACTCCTCGCGAAACGATTTCACGCGATGGTGCTCGGCCTGGTTCGCGATGTATTTCTGCACCTGCGGTCGTGCAGTGGGACTCACCGTGAAGGTACCGTATCCTTCCTGCCACGCGAACTCGCGCACCCCAATCGCCTCATGCACCCAAACGGACGATGCCTTCTTCAACTCACGCATGAAATCGGCCAGGTAATGCGTGGCTTTCAATCCCACAAGCAGATGCACATGGTCGGCCACACCGCCGACACCTTGAGGAAATCCGCCGAGTCCGGTAACCGTCCCACCGAGGTATTCGTGCAACCGCTCGCGCCACGAGATGTCGAGCAACGGCGCACGATCCTTGGTGGAGAAAACGATATGGTAATGCAGAGCAAGAAATGTCGAGGACATGGCGATACGGGTTGGCTGGCATCCCTCCGGGATGCTTTCGGTTTTCGCATCCTATCCGGTGGTTTCGCTTCGCTCAACCACCGGCTAATCGCTGGGATGCCTTCGGCATCACTACGATGCCATGTCTCCCGACACCATTGTCCCTTGCCCGACGGTCTCACATGAACACCCCCCACATAGCCAGATCCCTCCCGCGCCGCTGCTTCCTGCGTGGCGCTGGCATCACCTTGGCCCTGCCGCTGCTGGAGTGCCTGACGCCTATCTTTGCACGCGGTGCGAAGCCGCAGGCACCGAAGCGCATGTTGCTCATCTCGAATAACCTTGGCTTCCTGCCGAAGCCTTTCTTTCCACAGGGCAGGGGACGTGATTATGCAATGTCGCCGTACCTCTCGGCGCTCGCGGAGTTCCGCAACGACTTCACCGTGTTCAGCGGGCTCTCGCACCCCGATGTGAATGGCGGGCACAGCGCGGAGAACTGTTTCCTCACCGCCGCACGCGGGCCGACGAAGAGCGGCTTTCGCAATCAGATCTCGCTCGATCAATTCGCAGCGGAGAAGCTCGGGCAAGTCACGCGATTCCCGACGCTGAACCTCGGTGTGAACATCGACAAAGCCAACCGCAGCCTCTCCTGGACACGCGACGGCGTGCTGTTGCCTGCCGAAGACAGCGCCCCCGCTTTGTTTCAGAAAATGTTCGTCCAGGGCGATCCCGCTGCCGTGCAAAAGCAGCTCCATCGACTCGAAGAGCGCGGCAGCATCCTCGATACGTTGCTCGATGACACGAAGCAGTTCAGCCGTAGCCTCGGCAGTGATGACAAAGCGCGGCTCGATCAATACTTCACCTCCGTGCGCGAGGTGGAGGAGCGTTTGGTCACTGCTCGCGAGTGGGAACTCAAACCCAAACCCGCGACGCAGCACCCAGTGCCCGCCGACATCCAGGACAAGAAGCTCTTCTTTGAAAAATTTGACCTCATGCTCGCCATGGCGCAGCTCGCGCTGGAGTCGGACAGCACGCGCATCGTCACGCTCATGGTCGATGCCTTTGCCACGCCTGTCTTCATGCTGCACCCCGATCAAAACACCACCGACGGCTACCACGGTCTCAGCCACCACGGCCAGTCTGTCGAAAAAGTGAATCAGCTCGAAGACGCCGACCTCCAGCAGATGAAGCTCCTGCACAAGCTTCTAAAAAACCTCGCCACCAAGCCCGATGGCGACGCCCGCATGCTCGACCACACGATGGTTCTCTTCGGCAGCAACATGGGCGACGCGAACACGCACGATAACACCAACCTCCCCATCCTCCTCGCTGGTGGCGGCTTCCAGCACGGCCAGCACCTCGCCTTCAAACGCGATGCCAACACACCGCTGAGCAATCTCTTCGTCTCCATGCTCCAGCAGATGGGCGCTGAAACCGATAGCTTCGGCTCCAGTACGAGCACGGTGGCGGACCTGGTTACGGCCTAGCCACACGACAGTGATTTCGTGGCACGAGCGCAATTTCACCCTGCTCCTCACGTAACTTTGCTGCCATGCCTACCCCTTTGCCCATCACACGCCGCGCCTTCCTTCGTTCCTCCGCCCTCGCTGCTCTGGCCCCTGCGGGTTGTGCTTCGCTGGCAGGCTCGGGCGAGGGTTCTATTGATGCTCACGTCCATGTTTGGACGCCTGACACGCAACGCTACCCCCTTGCCCAGGGAGTTAACAAGAAGGACATGGCACCCGCGAGCTTTACACCGGAGGAGCTTTTCGCCCACTGCAAGCCGCAAGGAGTGAGCCGCATCGTGCTCATCCAGATGAGCTACTACAAGACCGACAATCGCTACATGCTCGACATGATGGCGGCGCATCGTGGGGTCTTCAGCGGTGTGGCCATCGTCGATGAAACACAGCCTGATCTGCGCACGACGATGAAGCAACTCCACGCGCAAGGTGTGCGAGGCTTCCGCATCTACACCGATAAAACTAAGGCCGAGGCTTGGAGCCAGTCGCCGGGTATGAAGGCCATGTGGAGCCATGCGGCTGAGCTGGGGATGTCGATGTGTTTGCTGGCTGACCCCGACTCTCTGCCTGCGGTGCAGCGCATGTGCCGGGCCTATCCAGAGACCCGCGTGGTCATCGACCACTTCGCCCGTATAGGCATGAAGGGCAGTGTCAATGCGAGTGACTTGGACAACCTCTGCCGCCTCGCCGACTCGGAGCATACCTTCGTGAAGACCTCAGCCTTCTATGCGCTAGGGGCGAAGAAGGCACCTTACACCGACCTCGCTCCGATGATCCGCACGCTACGCGATACCTTCGGGGCAAAGCGTTTGATGTGGGCGAGCGACGCTCCGTTCCAGGTGGAAGGCGGGCACACGTATGCCGATTCGATAGGACTGATTCGCGAGAAGCTCGATTTTCTGAGCAGCGATGACAAGTCGTGGATGCTAGCGAAGACGGCGGAGAAGGTGTTCTTCTAAGGCCGTTCGCGTGAGCGTTTCGCTGTTCGTTTACTGATCGGCTCCGAAGTACTTCTTGCGCAGTTCATTGCCAATGCCGCGCTCGGTGAGTGTGAGCAGCGCTTGGTTGAGGCGCTCGCGCAGGGTGCTGTTCTGCTGGAGGGCGAAGGCGTAGTTCTGACGCTCGAACACGGTGCCGACCATTTGCAGTTTTTCATCCTGCATCTTGGCGGCTTCGTATTGCAGCACGGGTGAGTCATAGACGACGGCTTGCACATCGCCGTCTTTGAGGGCGGCAACACATTCGGTGACGGTGGCGAGTGGGCTCACTTTGGCTCCCTTGGCAGTGAGCCAGGTTTCCGCAGTGCTGCCTTTGACGGTGGCGACCTTGCGCCCTGGGAGATCGCTGGGGCCATTGATGTCGCCCTTGAGGGTGTTGATAGTGAGGGTGGTGGTGAAGGAGGCGGTGAGCAAGGATACGAGCACGATGCTGAGCAGCATCCAGGCGATCGCGACGATGCGCCCACCCACACCCACGGGGCCTTTATTGTCGGCACCACCGACGAGCAGGGTGCTGACAGTCCACCAAAATGACTCCCACATGCCCGCCTTGTAGTCCTCGGGCCATTGGTCTCCGTTGACCTTGTGCTCGTAGCGCCACACGAGGTGCGAGATGAGGAACATGGTGCCCAGGAGTAGCAGGAACATGCCGATGAGTTCCAGGTTAAAGAGATTGGCGAGGAGCGGCAAAATGTTGTCGGCAAAGCTGCCGCTGGAGCCTGAAACCAGCACCTGGAGCCCTGATTCATAGAAGGGCTGCGAGAAGTCGATGATCTCCACGCGTTTCGCTGTCACGCTCAAGGCACCGACGCCCACATCGGCAGTTTTGTTCTTCAAGGCGTCGATGATTTCCTGGGCGGTATTGACCACCTGTATGTCGTATTCCATGCCGGTCTCGCGAGCGAGTTGCTCCCAAAGCTCTGCTGCATAACCGACGCGGCGACCATCTTTTTCAAACGAGAAGGGTTCCAAGTTGCGGGTGACGACACGGACTTTTGCCGTTGGGGTCGCTGCGGGTGCTTGGGCTTCTGCCTGCGGGATAAATGTGACGCAGGCAGTGGTGGCTAGGATCAGAAGGAGATGACGCATGGGAGCAGGCAAATACTCTCCCAACGGCATGAGTCAAATTTTCCGTTGGTATTCGTGTCGAGTGTGGCTGCTAGACTGCCTCGTCTCACGTTTTGGGAAAAAGCCTGGCCCAAAATAAGCCAAGACGAGGGCCACAAGTGGCGAGGACAGATCGGCTAAAGCCTCGTACTCCAACGAGGCGCAACTTGCGCCCTGGAACGCTCGGCCCAAGGCAATGAATAGCCACGTTGGAGTACGAGGCTTTAGCCGATTTGTCCTCGCTCCAGCGCACTGAGCAGATTCGCGATGTCGGCCTGGGTGTTGTAGCCATGCACGGCGATGCGGATGCGGCCTGCGGCATTCATGACGTAGATGTTTTCCTTCTCCAGCGCCTGATGCAGGCGGTCGCTCTGTGGGTGCTGGAAGGCGATGATGCCCGAGGGATGATGGGGTTGCCAGACGCACATGGGTTTCAAACCGAGGGCGAGTAGGCCAGCTTCAACTTGCTGAACAAGGGGATCGGCATGACGTGCGATGTTCTCGATGCCGATGGCTTCGAGATAACGCAGTGAGGCATTGAGCGCGTAGAGCGCGACGAAGTTGGGCATACCCACGGAGAAGCTGGCGGCACCGGTCTTTGTGACGGCGTGCTGGAAGCGGTCGGCGTCGAAGGCATTCTTCAAATGGAACCAGCCGCCTGCGTGGGTGGTGAGGCGCGTGGCATTGCGCTGCGGGATGCCGATGACGCAGCCGCCGTGAATGCCGAGCGTCCACTTGTGGGTGCTGGAGATGATGATGTCGGCATCGTCGCAGTCGAGCACGACGCGGCCCAGCGCTTGCGTGATGTCCACGGAGATCAGGGCATTCGGGGCGTGCTGTCTCACCGCGTCGCGAAAGGCTTGCCACGCGATGCGATGGCCGTTGTAAAAACTCACCAGCGACACCTGCACGAGCCGAGTGCGTTCATTGAGCAAGGGCACGAGGTCGGCGGTGAGCAGCGCACCATCCGTTGCGTGCCAGACGCGCAGCACGGGCGGCTGCGTCGCGCGCAGCCAGGGCGTGGCACCTGCGGGGAAGTCGAGATCGGTGACGACGACTTCATCGGTTGTGGTGAGATTCAGCGCACTGGCGAGCAGGTTGTAGGCTTCGGAGCTGCACGAGCAAAAGGACACTTCGCTGGTTTGCAGACCGATCATTCGTGCGCTGATTTCGCGGCAGGCTTCAATAGCGGCGAAGTGACCCTCGCGGCCCTTCATGCCGCTGAGTTTGTCTTCCCAATAAGCATGGATGGCGTCGCCGACACAGCGTGGTGGGATGCTCTCGGCAGCGGTGTTGAGGTAGGTCTGGCCTGCGAGGGTGGGGAAATCTTGGTGGCGTGTGGTGTCGGTGAGCATGAAGAGAATTATAGTTTGACGCTAACTTGATGATTCTGCTTTGCCGTTTCTTTGTTTGCGGCATTCGATGAAATTTGGCAGCTCACAAAGTCCAATGTAGTTCTCGGTGCCTGGGGACTCAGGCAAAGCCGATACTTCAGTATGCTGGATGTCGAGCGTAGCAACTCGTTCGCCCAAGGCAGTGTCGAGAATAATGAGGACGGCATTGTGCGTTTGGCGCTCGACGGCAGGGCTGTAATTAGGCACCCCGATGCGAAGCCCAAGATTAGGCAGGTGGTCTTCAAGTGGAAGAAACCACATGGAGCGGGGGTCGAAAGTGATGCCCTCATAAGTCATCTTGAAATCAAAGCCCTTTGGCGGCTTGAGGGCGATGAACTGCCAACGCGATAGCTTGGGTGCGCCAGCAACGATAGCCTCGACGAGTGGAAAACCTTCCTCGTGCCCTTCGGCAGTAATGATGAATTCTCGTACGCCATTATTTGGACAGGAAAGCTCGAACCAGAGATGCTCATAAAGACGCTGTAACTGGCCAATGGCAATGTCCCAAAATGGATCTTCAGCATCGGCAAGGTCGTCGAAATTATCGCTGTGTTCATTGAACCAGAGCCAAAAATCATCAATTGCTCTGGAGTTACTGAAAGGGAGGTGAAAGATTTTTTTGGCATACTTATCAAGGAAAGACCAGTTCGGGTTAGGGCGTGCCTCCCATGTGAGCTTTTCGTCGGGGTAGTGAAGAGAAACTGACTGCATTGCGACTGAGACATCTGTATCTACTGCGACGTAAAAATAATAAAGGCGTTTGCCACCGAATGTCTCAACGAGAACAGGCACGCCGCACAGAGGGGAATCAAATGAAGTTATAAGATCGAGCCAGTTCCGAAACTCTCAGTGAGGGGATCAAATTCAGTATTTCATCCGATTCACCATAGCTCATCGTAATTATCGTTGAATTTCAGAGATGAAGTAGAGGGTTTCGGAACTGGCTCGATCGTTGTCAAAATCAGAAAGAGTTTCGTTGTATGCTGGATCGGGGAGCCCATCTGGGCAACGCTTGCTAAACTCATGCGTAAAAATGGCAAGGATTGGGAAACGCTTCCGATTGGCTGGCGTGTCAACGTTGGTTGGTCGCCGCAGATAAAGTGGGAACCCCTCATACGTGTGCCGCGAAGGCATCCAAAATAACTTCGGGTGGAAATGGCGCCAGACAAAGACAGCCACGAGTCCAAGTAAGGCGATGCAAACGGCAGTATTCATGGTTTGGGGAATTGGCGTGATTTTGCCCAAAACATTTGAGCTGACTATCTAACAGATGTTGTTTTGGCTCTCGGCAGCGGTGTTGAGGTAGGTCTGGCCCACGAGTGTGGGAAAATCTTGGTGGCGTGTGGTGTCGGTAAGCATGGGGGGCGGGAGTGTTGTTAAATCGTGTTAGCTCGCGGTGGGTGCGTCGTCTCTCTTCCACAGCAGCATCATGGCGAAGACTCCGAGCCATGGCGCGAGCCCTGCGATGACGAGGCCTAGATCATAGGACTTGGTGCGATCCGCGATCATGCCAAAGACGCTGTGCAGCGGCGAGGTCACCGCCCATACCCACATGCTGAGCAGGCCAGTGAGGCGGCCCACATGCGTGGCGGAGAGATCCTGCACAAAGCTGTAATAACAGGGGAACAACGCCAGCGCTCCTGCACCGATGAGCAGCAGTACGCCGAGTAGTGGCCAGCCTTTTCCGAGCCACGGGATGAGCAGGCTCAGCGAGGTGAAGAGACAGGCAATGGCATAGACCTGGCGTCTCGCATTGTGTGGTGACGCGCCTCTCTTTCTGATGAACCACAGCGAGGCGAACCCCGCGATGATGCAGCCGATGTCGGTGGCGATGTAATAGATCGAGGTGAAATTCAGCGCTGTCGCTTCGTCATAGCCGCGACCGGTTTGAAGAAATTTCATCAGCCACACGCGGTAGATGTGCCACGCCATTTGCGCCCCTGTGATGAGCAGCGCCACGGCCCAGAAGCGACCGCTGCACAGGATGCTGCACAGCGCGGGTGCTTTGGTCTGCGAAGCCGCTGTTGGCGCGGTTTCCAGGTCGCGGGCTCGCATGAAGGCAAACCACAGAAGCACCCAGAGAAACCCGGCCATGCCCACAGCGATGAAGGCGGTGCGCCAGGAGCCGGGCTCATCCGTCATCAGAAGCCTCATGATTTGCGGCGTGATCACCGCGCCGATGGAGGCCCCGCTTTGCAGCACGCTATTGCCCATGGTGCGGTCTTTTTCATTGAGCAGCGCAAAGGTTGTTTTTAATGCACAAGGCCAGTGACCTGCCTCGAAAAAGCCGAGCAGACTGCGGCAGATGAGCAACTCCGTAAAGCCATGCGACCAGCCCGCGACCATGCCCATGAGCGACCACGCAGCGAGGATGGCGGGATACAGATAGTAGATGCGCAGGCGGTCAGCGAGGAAGCCAAAAACCAGTGAGCCCACAGCGAAAGACCAGCCAAAGGCGAGTTCCAGATTGCCATAGTCAACGTCGCTGAGCGCCAGCTCTTTGGTCACGCGCACTGAGGCGTTGGCGAGGGTCACGCGATCCATATAGTTGATCGTCGTGGCCAGCAGTAGCAGGCCAGTGATCCACCATTTCCAGGAGGCAGAGCGAGTAGGAGTAGAGGTCATAATGGGTTATCCTTCCCAGCTTGTTCCGTCCCAGGCGATTACGCGCTCGATCATCGCAACCGTGTCGCGCGTGAACATGCCAAACAGCGCCGCGCCCTTATCTGCCGTGGCTTGGCTGGCATCGCCGACGTGACCGGGCTGCGAGCGGTCGGGCATCGTCCAGCCGCGCGAGGCGGGCTCGAAGGGATTGCCGAAAGGCACGGCTGGCACGTTGCGATGATCCTTGACCAAATGCGGTGCGAGGTGCAGCACCATGCTCGTCTCCCACTCGCAGGCATGGCCCATGACCTGTTGTTTTATATCGTCTCGCTCACGATGTGGCTGCGTGCCGAAGTTCCAGTACGTGGCGAAGAGCAGCAGCAGATCGCGCCGCTCTCGATGCCGCTGTCGCACCTCGAACACAGCCTGCTTGCCTGGCACATCGTTGCCACCGTGACCATTCAGGATGAGCAGGCGCTTGAAGCCGTGACTGATAAAGTTTTCCAGCAAGCCGCAGAGCAGGTCGAGATACACGCGCGGCTCGGCGGAAAGTGTGCCGGGGAAGTCCATGTGGTGGTGCGAGTTGCCTAGCCATTGCAGCGGGGCAAACAACGCGTGGTCGCCAAGCTGCTGCTCGGCACGACGGGCGATTTCGCCCATGAGCATGGAGTCGGTGAAGACCGGCATGTGCCGCCCGTGCTGCTCTAACGCGGCGACGGGGAAGATGATGGGTGTGTCTTTATCCAGAGCGGCGACGTCGGGCCAAGTGAGATCGGTGAGGAGCATGGTGTGGAGGGGCGAGCGTCCACTACGCGCAGGCGACGGTGGATTTCACAAGGGAATGTTGGTGGTATAAAGTGAGGAAGTATGGGTACTTATTTTTTGAGATTCGCTCTTGGAAGTTGAGCGCGAGATGTTCAGAGTTTGGCTTTTCCCGGAGCATGAGCACATCCTTCAAAGCCTTAGCCTTCCACCCATCGCTGCCCGAGGGGCAATCCATGGGGAAGCTCCAGGTCGATGATCATGGATTCCGCTTTCTCGCCGAGCAGGGTAGGGGAGCGGCGTGGCTACCGTTTGAGGGCTTGGATGCCCATCTCGCTGGGCATAATCGCGAGCAAATCGAGCTGCGCCATCCCATCGCCGAGGGCTGGGTGATTCATTGTTACGAGCGCGCCATTTTCACCACGGATGGACTGCACACGGTGCCCACTTTGGCCGCTCTGCTGAAGCAAGGGGGCGCACGCCGACGGGCACTGGGTTGGCCGTTGCGACTCCTCATCGTCCTGCTCGTCGCCGTGCTGGTGAGCATCGTGCTGCTGTGGATGCAACGCCCCGCAATGGTGCGCAGTGTGGTGAACATGATGCCACTCGCAACGGAGCAGGAATTCGGCAATGCGCTGTGGGAGACGGTGAAGGCCAAAGAAATCATCATCGACATGGATCCTCGGTATCGACCCCAAGTGGAGGCCGTGACGAAGCGGCTGCTGGCGACGGTGGACAAGGCCAGTGGCCACACTTTTGCCTTTCACATCGCGCAGCAGGACGGCGTGGTGAATGCCTATGCCCTGCCGGGAGGACACATCATTATTTATACAGGGCTGCTCAAAGCGGTGAAGCGCCCCGAGCAACTCGCTGGGGTGCTGGCTCACGAGATGGCCCATGTGACGGAGCGCCATGCCTTGCAAAATCAGGTCAGCTCGCTCGGGCTGGCGGGGCTGGTGGTCGCGCTTTTTGGCAGTGTCGAAGGCTTGTCAGAAGTGATCGTGTCAGGCACGCAGCAACTGGCGGAAAAGAGCTTCTCCCGCGAGGCCGAGAGCGAGGCTGATCTCGTTGCCTGGAAGACGCTGCTGGCCGCAAAGCTAGACCCACGCGGGTTGATCGAGTTCTTTTCCATCCTCGATCATCGCGAGGGCGATACCGCCACAATGATGCGGCCCCTGGCCTGGCTGAGCACCCACCCCATGCCCGATGAGCGCATGGAGGCGCTGAGGCAGTTGGAGGCAGTGCTCACAGGAAAGGAAGCTTTCGAGCCTGTTATCGGCTTGGTGAAACCGTAGTTTGGCTAAGAAATCGAGATCTTCGCCGTCATGAACCGCATGAAGCTAGTCACCCTCTTGGCCTTACTTATCCCGCTTGCTGCGCAGGCGGACGTGGTGATTCAGATTGAGCAACTCACGATCACCATGCCGGACGGTTATCGCCACTTCGAGAAGCGTGGCATTGACTCTGCGGTTGGAGAGATTGTCACTGCGTCCGGCATGAAGATTGGATATGACCTTGGGCATTTTGGAGGCAGTTCACAACGTCTTCAGGAGATGTCAAAGAATGAACTTGCTAATGTCCTCTACTTTGAAGACAACCCCTCGAATGCACCGACAGGATTCATCCTTGTCTCGCGCCTTCCGGGTGATCCACTCAGACCTCCCGTGTATGCGGTGGTAATCTCACTAGGCAAGGGGGTTGGCAGCTTTGGACTTCTTGTGACAGACGCCGCAAAGCTGGTTGAGGCACGCAAGGCACTTGAAGCCCTCAGGATCACGAAGAAGTAGCACCTGGAGGGCTCCATGGGCGTATCAACGCTCATCTTGACTTCAACCTCACTCGTTTCGTTTATGTTCTTCGCTGTCGCCAGAGCATGAGTCGTTATACTGCCGTTATCGCCCTTCCAAGATAGCCGCCTATATCTGCTCGCTCGTCTGGAAGTCTGGGTAGGCATTGGCCGAGTGCTCGGCGAAGTCGAGGCCGTCGGTTTGCTCGTCGTCAGTGGCACGCAGAGGGACGACGAGATTGATGGCTTTGAACAAGCCAAAGCAGAGAATAAATGAGGTGCCGCTGATGCAAACCGTGCCGAGGGCCTGCACGCCGAGTCTTCCGATGTCGAAGCCTTTTTCATCAAACAAGGCGACGCAGAGTGTGCCCCACCAGCCGTTGATGAGATGCACGGGCACGGCACCCACGGCATCGTCGAGCTTCATGCGCTCCAGGCTGATGGTGGCGAAGGTGGTGAACAAGCCTGCGAAGATACCGACCACGAAGCCCGCTGCGGGCGAGATGTTTCCACAACAGGCGGTGATGGCCACAGCACCGCCGAGGCCGCCATTCATCGCGATGCCGATGTCGGGCCGCCCCTGCACGAACCATAACGAAAGCATGGCGGCGATGGCTCCCGAAGACGGCGCGATCATGGTGTTCACCGCGAGACGACCGATGGTGCCGTCACCGACGAGTGATGAGCCCGCGTTGAAGCCGAACCAGCCAAACCACAGCAGGAAGGTGCCGAGTGCCGCGAGTGGCATGTTGTGACCCGCGATGAGTCGCGGCTCGCCATTTTTATCAAAACGACCGATGCGTTGGCCGATGACGATGATGCCAGCCAGGGCGCAGGCACCGCCCACGGTATGGACGACGCTAGAGCCAGCGTAGTCGATGAAGCCCATCGCTTGCAGCCAGCCCTGCGAGCTGCCTGAGCCCCACAAGGTACCCGAGCCACCCCAGGCCCAGTGGCCCGTGAGCGGATAGATGAAGGCGGAGAAAATGAAGCAGTAAATGAGGTAGCCGAGGAACTTGGTGCGCTCGGCGATGGCTCCCGAAACGATGGTGCAGGCCACGCCCGCGAAGCCCACTTGGAAGAACCAAAAAATCCAGATGGGATGGTCGCCGCCAAAGCTGGAAAGCCAGAACGTATCGGTACCAAAGATGCCATTCCAACTCGTGCCGAACTGAATCGCGAAGCCAATGAAGAGGTAAGCCACCGCGCAGACGCAGATGTCGAGGAAGCTTTTCATGATGATGTTGATGGTGTTCTTGGCCCGCGAGAAGCCGATCTCCAGCATACAAAATCCGGCCTGCATGTTGAACACGAGCACAGCGGAGATGATGACCCAGAGGTAGTTGATGTTCTTCTGCAACACGCTCAGCAGTTCGTGGTCTGCGGGGCTCAAGGGCGTGGCCGTTGCGGTCGCAACGGCGGCTGGTGGCGCGGCTTTACTCGCGACTTGATCGAGCTTGGTGAGGATGGCTTCGAGCTTGGCATCGGCTGCAGAGGCCTCTTCGACATTGGAAATTTCGATGCGAGTGACAGTGCCGCGTTTGGCCTCGACCTGCGTCGATGCAGGCGCGTCTGCTGCCCATGAGGCAAGAGGCTGAAGGGCGGCGAGGGTGAGAAAAAGGAGGTGTCGGAGAGAGATCATCGGGTGGGTGGCTAGAGGGAGAGTTCCTGCAATTGGGGTTCGAGTTCGGCGGCGAGAGCCCGGCGTTTGCCCGTGTTGGGCACTTGGTCGAGGATGTTGGTGGCCAGCTTGCGCAGGTCTTCTTTGGTCATGCGATAAGGGTCGAGGCCCACGGAGTTGCGGATGCAACGATCCACGAGATTCACTGCCTGGGCGCGGCCCATGACCTTGCTCAGCAGCCGCTCAATGGCTTTGCGGGCCTCGGGCCAGACGGAGATGGTGGCTTCGGCTTTGGCCCGCAGCGCCTCACCGACGCGCGGGCCAGTGACGATCAATTCGTCAATGCTGGATGAAGTTGCTGCCGCGAAATCAAGCCTTTCGGATGGCAGCATGGCGAGATGGGTCGCGTGCTCAGAGAGAAAAACGGAAGCGGCACCCGCGATGATGTCGAGTTCGGCCTTGGAGGATAGCAGCAGCATGAGCAGCGTGCCCTGTTGCTGGACGATGAGCAGACGGCCACCATCGAACTCCATCCACACCTGGCGTACATCGCGTTTTACTTCGCGATAACCTTCTGCCATGAGGCGCAAGGCGGAGGAAAGAGCGTCCACTTTGGTTTCAGAAAAGGGCAGGTGACTGGCAATGCGGTTGCGACCTTTTTGCAGCAATAGCCCGCCCACACCGCTCATTCGCTCCAGGGCCATGACAGCGACAATTACTTCCGTGGAATTCATGGGTGCTAGTCTTCCTTGCCTAATTCCTTGCGGACTTGGTTGAGTCGCTTGCGGCCTTTCCGAGCGAGCCCGTAGTAGATGGACTCCGCGCCAGAGCCCGCCACACGGCGGAAACCGGATTGCGCATCGGCATCCTCGAGGACGCTGAGTTCCAGCACGGCATAGCCCACCGCATCGCCGATCTGCTTGGCATAGAATTCCAAGTAACGAAGCTCGCCCAACATGCGCTGGGACTCGCCTGCACTGTTCATCCCGCGAACAACATCGCCCGGTAATATTTGAAAAACATCGGCATCTGGAGCAGCAAGCGGTCCTGAAGATGAGCGCGGGCGGGCCGTGGGCGTATCGGTCTGCATGGTGATCATTCGAGTCATCAGAATTGGTTCAGTCACCCGATGAATGGTAGCGGATGCCGTGCCAAGTGAGTGTGGTCGAGAGCGAAAAACTAAAAGCATTCACAACAACTACTGACAGCCGCGCATGGCGTGCTTAGCTTATCCACCATGTCATCCTCTAGCGGCATAGTTTTTGTCTCCACTCCAGCCACACTCGCCCTCGGTGCGGGCATCGTGCTGCTCACGGCTGCGCTCGCCTACCTCGCCTGGCAGCGCACGGTGACGAAAAAGCACTCCATCGGCTGGCTGGAGTGCCTGCGCGTGCTCATCGCACTGTGCATCGCCATCACGCTGAATCAGCCCGAGTGGCGCGAGACTTATAAGCCCGACCAACGGCCCGCGATGGCTGTGCTCTATGATGTCTCGAAGAGCATGGACACGCGCGATGTGCTCGATGCTACGACGCCCAGCGCACCGCCAGCCTCGCGTGCCGAGAGCATCGCCGCGCTCACCGATAAAGCCCTCTGGCAACCGCTTGCGCCGCGCATGGACATCGTGGTGGAGCCCTTCAGCAGCACGCTCGATCCGGCCAATGAAGCCACCGACATCAATGCCGCGCTTGCCAAGGTGCTGGATCAAAATCCACGGCTGCGCAGCGTGGTGCTGGCGACGGATGGCGATTGGAACGCAGGCTCGGCACCCACGCAGGCCGCGACGCAACTGCGGATGCGCGGTGCGCCCGTTTTTGCCGTGCCCGCCGGGGCCGAGACAAGGCTGCCCGACGTGTGGATCGTCAGCTTCGACGCCCCGACCTACGGCGTGGAGGGCAAGCCGCTGCGCATCCCGTTTGCCATCGAGAGTAGCCTGCCACGCGAGCAACTCGTGACGGTGGAGATGACCACCAGCGCTGGCGAAGTGGTGACCAAAGACGTGACCTTACCCGCCATGGGCCGCGCCCAGGACAGCATCGTCTGGAAGCCCGCGAAGACTGGCGATGTAAAACTCACTCTGAAAGTCCCTGCGGTGAATGGTGAACGCTACGCCGATAACAACACTGCCGAAGCTCCCATCGCCGTGCGCAAAGAAGAGCTGCGCGTGCTCATCATCGAGAGCACACCGCGCTGGGAATACCGCTACATGCGCAACGCGATGGAGCGCGATCCTGGTGTGGAAGTGAACACGCTCGTCTATCACCCAGGGCTCGATAAACTGGGCGCGGGGCATGGCTATCTGAGTGCCTTCCCAAAGACTGAAGACCTCTCGAAATACGATGTCATCTTCCTCGGCGATGTCGGCATTCAGAGTGGTCAGCTCACCCGCGATCAAGCCGAGGAACTGCGCAAACTGGTGCGCGATCAGGCCAGTGGCCTGGTCTTTTTACCTGGCTTCCAAGGCAACCAAGCCACCCTCGCTGCCAGTGATTCACCTCTCGCCGAGCTTTACCCCGTAGCGCTCGATCCCTCGCAGCCAAAGGGCTGGGGCAGCGCCGCGCCAGGGCGCTTCGCGCTTACTGATGCAGGCCAGCGCAGCCTTCTGACCAAGCTCGAAGACACCGATGAAGCCAGCGCACGAGTGTGGTCCACGCTGCCCGGTTTCCAATGGTATGCGCCCGCACTGCGCAGCAAGGCCGGGGCCGAGGTGCTCGCCACGCACAGCAGCGAGAGCAGCCGTTATGGCCGTGTGCCACTCATCGTGGCGAAAACCTTTGGCGCGGGCAAAATTCTCTTCATGGGCACCGACGGCGCGTGGCGCTGGCGGCGCGGTGTGGAGGACAAATACCACTATCGCTTCTGGGGCCAGGTGGTGCGCTGGATGGCCTACCAGCGCAACATGGCCGCAGGCGGCAACTTGCGTTTGTTTTACAGTCCCGATCGTCCCCGCACGGGCGATACATTAACCCTGAACGCCAACGCGCTGAGCACCAGCGGCGAACCGCTGCGCGAAGCCAACGTGATCGCACAAATCGCTGCGCCCAGTGGCAAGACGCATAGCGTGCGCCTACTGCCCGCTGGCGAGGAAGCCTGGGGCTTGTTCAACGGCACCTTCACGCCAACCGAGCCCGGCGAACACAAAGTGCGCCTCACCTGCGCTGAAAGTGGCAACCCGTTGGACAGCAGCATCAACATCCAAGGCAGCACCCGCGAGAAGCTCGGCCAGCCCGCTCGCTACGATGTGCTGCGCGAGATCGCCATGCTCACACGCGGTGAAGTATTAACCAGTATCAAGCCCGCCGACCTCGTGAAGAAGATCGCCGCCCTGCCCGAGCCCAATGACGAAGAACGCCGCGTGCTGCTGTGGTCGCACCCCGCCTGGGCAAGTTTTGTGCTGCTAGCGATGGTGACGTTCTGGGTGGGGCGGAAGCTGGTGGGAGCTTTCTAATTTCCCTCGTGATCACCACATCAAAGCCCTCTTCGCTGCGGAACGAGCATTGATTTTCATAAACAGTGAGGACGCACGGTATAACACCGTCCTACCCTGCTCACGCAGAAAGCTACGACGGCGGCACGTCGGAGAGCAGCACGTCGGGGTTCTTTTTGTCAAAGTAATCCAGCGACCACGCATCGCCGCAGAGCAGCACCCAGCGGTTGTCGGCATCGAGCGCGGTGGTCATGCCGCTGCCGAGCACAAGGCCATCGGGCATGGTCATTTCGGCGGGGGCGGTGATCCAACGAACGATGCTCCAGGGGGAGGTTTCGAGTCGGCTCTCGGCGTTGTATTCGGACTCCAGCCGGTATTGCACGACTTCAAACTGCAACGGTCCCACGGCCCCTAACAGCGGAATGCGCGAGCCACTCTGTGGCATGGTGAACTGTTGCACCACGCCCTCGCTGAGGAGCTGCTCCAGGCCAGAGCGAAAGCTCTTATACTTTGCCGTGCTGGGGTTGTGCAGGAAGCAGAAAACCTCGGGCGCGAACCTGGGGATTTCGTCAAACTTCAGCGTCGCATCGTGGCTCAGTGTGTCGCCGATGCGGAAGTCGTAGTTGCCCACGATGCCCACCACATCGCCTGCAAAGGCTTCGTTCACCGTCTCGCGATCTTGGGCGAAAAGCTTCTGCGAATTGCCCAGGCGCATCATCTTGCCACTGCGTGTGTTGATCGCCTGCATGTCGCGCTCGAAACGCCCGCTGACGATGCGCACGTAGCTCATGCGGTCGCGATGGCGAGGATCCATGTTGGCTTGGATTTTGAACACGAAGCCACTAAAATTCGGATCACTGGGCAACACCTCGCGGCCTGCGGCCATGCGTGGCTTGGGCGGTGGCGCGAGCGCGAGGAAGCCATCGAGCAAGAGTTGCACGCCGAAGTTGTTGCTCGCACTACCAAAAAACACCGGCGTCTGCTCGCCGCGTGCCACGGCCTCGCGGCTGAATTCATGCCCCGCGCCATCGAGCATTTCTAGCTCCATCACCGCTTGGTCGAGCGCCTCGCTGACGGTGTGTTTCTTCACGAACTCATCCTGCAACGAGCCCACCTTCTCCGGCGCGCGAAAGGCTCCATGCACGGTGCGCTCGAAGAGATGCACATCCTTTGCTTGGCGATCATAGACGCCGCGAAATTGCTGCCCCAGACCGAGCGGCCAGTTCATCGCACAGGCTCCGATGCCGAGCACAGTCTCCAGCTCATCGAGCAACTCTAGCGGCTCGCGTGCCGGGCGATCCAGCTTGTTCATGAAGGTGAAGATGGGCACGCCACGACGCCGACAGACTTCAAACAATTTGCGCGTCTGCGACTCGATGCCCTTGCCTGCATCGATGACCATGATGGCGGCATCCACGGCGGTGAGCACGCGATAGGTGTCTTCCGAGAAGTCTTTGTGCCCCGGTGTATCGAGCAGGTTCACCACCGCGCCTTTGTATTCAAATTGCAGCACCGTGGAGCTGACCGAGATGCCACGCTGCTTCTCCAGTTCCATCCAGTCGGAGGTGGTCGCCCGCTGATTTTTGCGCGCCGTCACCGAGCCCGCGAGGGCCACCGCGCCGCCGTAGAGCAGCAGCTTCTCCGTGAGCGTGGTCTTGCCCGCATCGGGATGGGAGATGATGGCAAAGGTGCGGCGGCGGGAGATTTCTTCGGTTTGGGTCATGACAATGCGACGGGGGTAAAAACGGGGCGTGGCTGATGGATGCGAGCGCTTAGCGTTTCAAGCACGAGTCGCTGGGGATTATCAGCCAGTCGTAATGGCATGAAAACGGCATGGTAGCAAAAAACCGTGAGGAGGCTCGTGGCCTGTGGGTTTCAGCAAGGCAAATTTGTTGTTGCCTTTATTTGCTCTGATTATTACGATCTATTGATATTTTCGGATGTTTCTAATTGCAATAACTACCATAATTCATAAGTTATCGAATTCCCTTTGAATTTTTAGCACCTCCAACTCCTTCTGCTCATGGCATTCTCGATCCGCAATATCTTCCAAAAGGAAAACCCGCAAGAGCAGTTGGCTACGGCTGGCGGTGGAGACAACCCCTTCACCATGTACTCAGCCAATCCAGGTGGAAACACGGGTAGCCCGTTTAGCCAAGCCTCCAGTGCCCCTGCGGGTGGCTCGCCTTTTGGCGCGTCCATTTTTAAAACCCTAGACAATGAACCCATCGCTGGTAGCCCGGTAGGTGGTTGGGCAAGCCCGGGCAGCCCTGCGGGGAACACCGCTTCACCCTTCTCGCCCTTTGGCAGTAGCGGCCAAGCACCACTTACCGTGGCAGACATCCTGCCCCAGCTCCCGCCGGAGATGGTGCGGGCCAATGGTGCGCCGCTCGACCAACAAGTATCGCTTTCTGCCCCAACGCTGGAGGCCGCCCTGCGCAGTGGTCAGTTGGCTGTGCCCTTGTTTGAAGTTTATCGCGTCTGCCCGGCCCTCTTTCAGGTACCGGTCTCGCCGCAGGATCCACGACTTGTCCCCCTGCCACCGCAGAAGCTCTCGGCTCTCGTGCAAGGCCAACGCGCTGAGGCTGCCCCTGCTCAATTCGCCGAAATGCAGCAGCCGCCCATGGCCCAGGCGGAATCGCCCTTTGCCCAACTCGGCCAAAACGGAGCGTCGCCCTTTGCGGCCATGCCCTCGTCGGGGGAAAGTTTTCCTGGCCACAACGCCGCCGCTCCCGCCCCGCTTGGCATGGTTCGCCCCGCTAGCACACTGCTGCCCCCCAAACGCCCCGCCGGTGTCCCCCCGAGCCAGCCCATGCAGCAGAATCCCGAGTTTGCCGTTGGCGCATCCCCCGTCGCCACATCTGCTCCTGCCCCGTCGCCATTTACAGCCAGTGCTCCTGCTTTTGGTGGGCAAGTTTTCACGCCGCCGATGCCAATGCCGATGCCTGGTGAAGCCTTTGGCGGTAGCCCCTTTGCTATGACCAGCGCAGCTTCGCCATTCTCCCCCTCGGCACCGACGGGAGCGACTGACCGCATGGATCCCGAAGTGGGCACGCCCTCCTCACTCCTGTTTGGCCTCCACAGCACAAACGCCCAGCCTCCCGCCCAGCCCTTGCCACAGGTGCCCTCGCCCTTTATGCCCCAGGCCTTTGCGCCTGCTGCGCCACCGCCGCAGGCCTCCCCACCGCCTGCGAATCCCTTCGCAGCAGCAGCTGCCGCCCCGCAGCCAGCGCAGGAAGCCCCGATGCCCTTCTTTACCGCTGCCCCTGCGCAGCCCCCCGTCTCCATCACGCCGCTGGCAGGCTTCAATTCCCCCTTTTCGACGCCACAAGCCTCATCCCCTGCACCAGCGAGCTACGCGTCCTTTGAGCCTGCGGCTCGTCCAGCCCCCGCACAACTGCCCCAACTGGGAGCCATCCCTTTCCAAGCACCGCCAACGTTCAACGAAGGCGCAGCCTCCGAACCACGCGCTGCCTTCCCCAGCTTCCCGCCCTTCCCTGGGCCTCTGGGCGCTGCCGCAGCCACACCTCCCTCCGCTCTACCGACAGCGGATGATACGGTGGAAATGAGCCTAGCCTCTATGCTCAAAGGTCAATTGCCGCAAAACCTTGGCTTTGACCCCAACTTTATTCCCGCCTGGATCAATACGAAACTGAGTGCTACCGCCGTGCGCCAGCAGTTGCCCTCGGGCCGCGTTGTCATCGACTTGGGACAGATCATCGACGGCACCGAAGCGTCCTTCCGTACCGTCATCGCGCATGGTCGTCGCGACTACCAAGTTCACATTCCCATCAATGAAATCTTCCATGCCCTGCCCCAGGTCGTCAGTGCAGCTCCACCAGCCGCAGCAGCGCCCGCGCCTCACGCTAGCAGCAGCTCTCCTGCGGGCCTCCTAGCCGCCCACTCGCCCTTTGCTAATCCGTATAACCCCACGCCAGGTACAGGATTCGCAGCACCCGTCCAGCCCGTCTCTAGCAACGCGTTCGACCCCTTTGCCCCCAGCAGCTCAGCCTCGCCTCCTGCATCCCCCTTCGGTGGGTTTAACCTGGTTGCTCCCCAGGCGAAACAAGCCCCCCAAGCCAGCACTTTCCCCGAGGTCAATCCAGCCCCCACTAGCAATGGATTCAGCAGCGGCTTCCTCACCTCCCTGCCCGAGCTGCAAGTCACCCTGGCGGATCGTCCCGACAAGCCCAGCACGCGCAACTGGGACAACACCACACCTCCCACTGCCGAGTCCCTCCCCCCGCTGCGCCCCGCCTCCAGCACACCTCTACCGCAAGCTCCTGCGATCCCCACATTCGACGCGACAGCCCCACCCAAGAGCGCTCGCCCAGCCTTCCCGTCCTTCGAGCTGGGCAATACCTTCGGCAGTTCCGAGCAGATGCTCCTGCGTGCCCTACTTGGAGCGGCGGAAAACCTCAGCCTGGAGCGCGTCGTCGAACTCACCGCCCAGCTCCCCGGCGTCCTCGCCGCCGCACTGGTGAAGCAAAGCAAAGTCATCGCCTATGCCGGGGCATCATCGCCCGCCGCTAGCGCATTCCAGCAACAAGCAGCCTCGCTCGCCCAAAATTTAAAGCCCCTCGCCGCGCTCATCGGCATCCAGGAAGCTGAGACTTTCTCCATAACCACTGACGAGCGACTCATCACCTTCTCCTTCCAAGAAGCGGCCTCCTTGGGCATCCTGCACGACACCCAGGAATCCCCCACCGGACTGCGCGATAAAATCACCCTCATCAGCCGCGAGCTTGCCCGCATGGCCTAGCCAGATTCGCCCACGTCTTGCCACCCCACGCCAAACTCCCCAGCATGGCCACCCTCCGAAAAGAAGACAACCTCATCTGCTTCAAAATCGTCTATTGCGGAGCAGCCCTTGGAGGCAAAACGACGAACCTCACCCAGATTCATTCCCGCCTCGCCCCGGCTGGACGAGGTGATCTCGTCTCCCTCTCCACCGCTGCGGATCGCACCTTGTTCTTCGACTTCCTCGCCATCGAAACCAACGTCCTCCAAGGCTACAAGACCCTCTTCCAGCTCTACACCGTCCCCGGCCAAATAAGCTACAACGCCACCCTGCAACTCGTCCTCAAGCAAGCCGACGCCATCGTCTTCGTCGCCGACTCCCAGATCGACCGCCAGCGCGACAACATCCAAGCCTTTCAAAACCTCGACGCCAATCTGCGGCTCAACGGCGTCGCCCTCGACAAGCTCCCCCTTGTTCTCCAGTACAACAAGCGCGACCTCCCCAACGCCGCCCCCGTTGACTACATGGAATTCCTCCTCAACAACCGCCCCAAGCGGTACGTCAGCTTTGAAGCCGACGCCGCTCGCGGCAGCAATGTCCTCGCCACCCTCAACGCCGTCTCCCAGCAACTCCTCAGCGGATTCCAAGACCGCCTGATCAGCGAGCGAATGGAAATCGAGCAAGAGCGATCCCTCACTCTCCAGCAAGACGACAATGACGACGAGCCCCCCGCGAACCGCCTCTCCCACACCGACTGGAAAACCCTAGCTGCGTAGAGAAGTTATGAGTTATGAATCATGAGTTATGAATGCCTGACGCAATCCAAATATCATCATCTTCAGCCCAGAAATTCATTCATAACTCATCATTCATAACTCCTCCCTCCCCCCGCCATGACTCAGCACTACACCATCCCCACTGAGCTAGGGCGCGAGCACCTCCAGCGCCTCTCCACCCTCGCCGATGTCAAGCATGTGGCCGTCCTTGATGCCGTCGGCCTTTGCCTCATCCACTCCGGTCACGAACCCGTCTCCACCATGCTCCTCACCGGCTGGACTGTCGTCGCCCGAGCCGCTTTTTCTGCAAGCGACGACCTCGGCCAACGTTGCGGCTGCGGCTCCTGCGAAGAATCCCTCCAGACCCACGCCGAAGGCGGCACCCTCATGCGCGCCATGCGAGGCGGCATGTTACTCGTGATCCAATTTGGAAAAAAAACCCCCGTTGGCACCCTCCGCATCACCGCCATGGAAGTCTGCGCCAGTCTCCCCGTCGCCTCCGAATCGCGCCTGCGGCCTACTCGCCCCGAAGCCCCGATTGCGCCCGTGACCAACGATCCCTTCGCCAACTCCTGGTCTAGCCCCACCACCATGCAGCGCAACCACGGGCTCGTTTTGGAAGCCGAGTGCCAGTGAAGAAAGCGAAGGCTGGAGCAGAGGACGGAAGATGCAGGATAGAAAGTCGAAGATAGAACATGGGAGATCGTAGTTCTCCAGGCGCTGGGTAGCCGCGCCAATATCTTCCGTCCTCTCTCTTTCCTCCTCTCCTCCGAATGGTCTCCTTTCTCGCCAAGCACCCCATCCTCCGCCTCGTCCTCTCCCCGCAGCACCTCCGCCGCACCATGCTGCTCGGTATCAAGAGCATCTGGCTGCACAAACTGCGCTCCTTTCTCACCGCCCTCGGTGTCGTCTTTGGCGTCGCCTCCGTCGTCGCCATGCTCGCCATCGGCGAAGGTGCCAGCCATGAAGCCCAGGAACAAATCCGCAAGCTCGGCAGCAACAACATCATCCTCGAAAGCGTCAAACCTACCGATAGCGGCGGCAACGTCAGCGACTCGCGCAGTATGGTCATCGAGTACGGACTCACTACCAAAGACATCCAGCAAATCCGCCGCACCATCCCCGGCATCTCCATCGTCGTCCCCAGCCGCATCATCCACGACCTCATCTGGAACCTCGATAAAAAAGAAGAAGGCCAGCTCATCGGTGCCCTCCCCATCTACCCGGAAATGCGCAACCGCAGCGTCCTCCAGGGCCGATTTTTCAACGACATGGAACTCGACGCCCGACTCCCCGTTTGCGTCATGAATGAGTCCTGCGCCCGCAAACTCTTCCCCCTCAGCACCCCCACTGGCAAAGCCGTCCGCGTACGCGGCAACTACTACAAAATCATTGGCATCATCGAAGACGAAACTCGCCGAGTCGGCACCGACTCCTCCGGTTCATCCAGCAACAACAGCGAAAGCTCATCGCAAATCATCCTGCCCTTCAGCACCTTGCTCGATCAATATGGCGAGACCTACTTCCGTTTCCGCAGCGGCAGCTTCGAAGCCGAAAAAGTGGAATTCCACGAAGCCATCATCCGCGTCGATAGCGACGACCACGTCACCAAGTGCGCCGACGCCGTGAAGCAAATCCTCACCAGCAACCACGAAAAAGAAGACTGGCGCATCATCGTCCCCATCGAGCTTTTGAGACAGGCCGAGCGCACCAAACAAATCTTCAGCATCGTCCTCGGCAGCATCGCCGCCATCTCCCTCCTCGTCGGCGGCATCGGCATCATGAATATCATGCTCGCCAGCGTCACCGAGCGCACCCGCGAGATCGGCATCCGCCGCGCCCTCGGTGCCCGCCAGGTGGACATCATCGTGCAATTCCTCATCGAAACCGTCCTCCTCTCCGGCGCAGGCGGCGTCCTCGGCGTCCTCCTCGGCCTCGCTATCCCCACCGCCGTCAGCCACTTCGCCGGCGTCACCACCGTCATCAAATTTTGGGCACCCACCCTCGCCTTCACCATCTCCGTCGTCACTGGCATCGCCTTCGGCATCTACCCCGCCAAACGCGCTGCCATGATGAACCCCGTAGAAGCTCTGCGGCACGAATAAAGAGTTAGGGCTGAGCACTCCCTGAAGCTGCAACCCAGTCCATAACCCAGCTCATCAAAAAAACCAAAGCAGCCGAGAGTATTCACCTGTCGCGCACCGCGACCTACGGCTACCCAGCCAAGCGATGAAAAGTGCGTCAACTTTGTTGTTCGCTATTCTTTATATTTTATAATATGGTATTATTAGTATGCGCCAATGAGCATGACTCTTTTTGGCTACCCCCTTTCTCTCTCACTGTCATTACTGGCAATGAATCTTCTCTAAAGTGAGAAAAAAGCCCGCTTTTTTCTAGATATGTGAAATTAAAGGTTGCATTTCTGACAGATTTTCGCAAATATTCCTATTGTTCCCTTTACCTGTTAAACAGAACAGCCCACTAAATTATAATTTTTATAGTCTATCGGTTTTTACTCTTCATGAGATCAGCTTTTGGGGCTGCTCAAATAATTTCCCTGCCTACCTCCAAACTCCAATACTACCCACAAAATGGCCGAATTGCCCCCACCTGAATTAATGACCGTCAAAGAAACGGCAGAGTATCTTCGCATACCTCTGCCAACGGTTTATTACCTCGTCCAACGCGGGCAGCTTCCTGCGGTGCAGATCGGTGGCCGCTGGCGCATCAAGCGCAGCCTGCTCGATCGCGATGTGCTGCGCAAAGAAGATGAAGCAGGCCAACCCACCGTCATGGTGGTGGACGATGACCCAGCGCTCCAAGCCCTTTTTAAACAGTTCCTCAAAAAAGCAGGCTTCGGTAGGCTTGTGGTCGGCTCAGGAGCTGAAGCCATCGCCATGGCGAGAAAGCAGAAATTCGACTTCGTCTTCCTCGACCTCAAGCTTCCAGACATCCCCGGTGACGAAGTCTATACCCAGCTCAAAGAGATTTACCCCGACCTTCCCATCGTGGTCATCACTGGCTACCCTGACAGCGAAATCCTCAGTCGTATCCTATCTCACGGCCCCGTCACGGTGATCAAAAAGCCCATCGAGTATGAGCAACTTAACCGTGCCGTGAAGCAACTCGGCCACAAGGGAGCTGCAGACGCTTAATTTTAGGGGGTAATCGTCCAAAGCTGGGCCGTTGCGTCGTGCGAGCGCAACGTCACCCGATTGGCGGAAACATGCTCAACCACGTAATCCCTACGCTGCGTCGAGACTTGGCTTGCGGTGGCAAACACATCGCCGACCACCGCCTCGAATTGAGCCCCGTCGCCGACAACCTCAAGCACCGCACAGAGTTCCCCCACACGCGTGGGAACATGGAGCAATAGCAGCGCAAGCTGGCCTGTGGTTTCGTGTTTTAAAATCGCGCTAGGCCACCACCAGCTAGGGAAAGCAGCACTCAAAGGTGGAGCGGTTTCATGCACACTCAACAGTGTCCACGGTAATCCGGGAAGAGCGGTGCCCAAAGCGACCTTTTGCACCGCTGGCACATCAAGCCGCCGCAATTCCACGCCTTCCGCACTGGCCGATTCCATGAGGCAAGGAAGCATCGCCTCGTGGAAACCTCGCCACACAAGCAACTTTGTAGGATCCCCAGAACTCATCGGTGAAAGCGCATCACCACCGATGATCTCACCATGCAACCGCCGTATTTTCTGGTTTCTCAAGGTTTTATCTTGGGGCAACGCCGCCGTGGCCGCCACCACCTGCGGACGCGACGTCACCACCTCCGGTAGCCCAACCGATGTATCCACGACTTCTCGTAGATTTGCCCAGCCAGCCCACACCGCCCCAACACGCAATTCATCCGCCGTTAACTCAACCAAAAGTGACTTGAGGAGTGCGGCATTGCCCCCACTTTCTGCCACAATATCAGCGGCGCTTTTGCCATTTGAATCCAAGGCAAAACGATTCGAGCCACTGCGAAGGAGAAACTCAACCATGGGTCTATGTCCCGCCGCTGCCGCCTGCATCAGAGCCGTTCGACGTCGAGTGTCGTCCGCATACAGCAAGCTGGCACCGCCATGCAACAGCATGTCGGCGATTCCCACATCACCCACCTCCGCTGCAGTTAGCAAAGCTGTATTGACCTCTGCTGGGCACACAGGCAGCAACGCCTCGACCATTTCACGGTGCTTCAGTCGCACGGCATGAACCAATACACCCGCAAAGTGATGCTGCTGCGCACTCGTATGATCCAACAACAGGCGAAGTACCTTCGCATTGCCAGAATCCACCGCAGCGGCCAAAAGGTCGTCCAGCGGCTCGGTTTTAGCAGCCATTTTAAGCAGCACTTCAACCGTGGCCACATTTCCAGCTTTGGCAGCACTTGCCAATGCCGAAATCCCCTTCGCATCCTTTACATCAACAGCCAATCCAGCCGCAATAAATTGGTTCACCACCGCTGCATCGCCCATTCGGGCAGCGCGATGAAACTCGCTAACCGAAAGCGAATAACCGCGCTGTGCCATACTCTTCAGCGCCTTATCCTGAGCATCATCACAACTAACAACCATCCAAACGCAGATAAGAGCGAGTAGGTTGGAAAAGCGATTCATCTGTCAGCAACCTTGTCTTATCTTTAACAAAGGCAAGCTCACAAACCCTGCAACCACTCGCGCAGAGCCGTTGCTATCTCAAGGCGCTGCAAACCAAAGTGGACATTTGCTTTGATGAAATCGAGCTTGTTTCCTATATCGTGGCGCTGTCCTTCAAATTTCAGGCCATACAACGGTTCGGCAGCCATCATGGCCGCCATCGCATCCGTCAACTGTAGCTCGCCACCTTTGCCTGGAGGTGTGCGATCGAGGTGATCAAAAATGCTCGCACTCAAAACATACCGAGCACTAACGGCCAGCCTGGAGGGAGCGGATTCAACGGAAGGCTTTTCAACGAACTGCGTGGCTCGAATCACACCTGGCTCCACTTCATCGCCCCCCATAATGCCGTAACGGCTCACCTTCTCCTCCGGCACCTCCTGCAATGCCACAGCCGAGCCACCGTATTTCTCCACTACATCGGCGAGCTGGCGAGTGATGGGCCGAGCCGTATCACGAGTCGTAACGACTGTATCTCCCAACAACAGCGCAAAAGCTTCATTGCCCACGAACGCCTTGGCATACCGGACCGCATCACCAAGCCCGCCCATTTTAGGTTGCCAGATGAAATGGATATTCGCCATTTCTTGAAGTCTGCGCAACTCATCTAATTCAGCCGACTTGCCTTTGGCTTGCAGATCCACTTCCAAATCCACCGCAGGATGGAAATGCTCCTCAATCGCGCGTTTTCCCCGACTGATGACCATCAAAATATCCGTGATACCCGAAGCTACCGCTTCCTCCACCACGTACTGAATCACCGGCTTATCCACCAGAGGCAGCATCTCTTTTGGTACCGCCTTGGAGATGGGGAGGAATCGAGTGCCATAGCCAGCGGCAGGGATGACGGCTTTGCGAACCTTGAGCATCGGAGGCTAGAAAGTAATCAGAGCGACAAAGGAAGCCGGGGGCATTGCTGCCCCGCGAGAGTCTGCGGGCTGAATAGGCCCCTCATACCAACCTACTAAGGAGTGGGATCGGCGATGGTGACCGTGCCAGACAACTGAGGCGTCGTGGTGAGAATCTCACCCGTGGCGTCTGGCAAGGTATTCAACAAGAAAAAGCCTGTGCCACGCGCCGTTACGGGAGCCGCCAAGTGATCAACGTGCGCACTGATAAACACACCTTCAAAAGCCACGGTGCGCTTGGTAGGTGAACCGATGGGCAGTGCGCCAAGGGCAAGGAGGCTTGGGTCTGTGAGGCCCATTGTGCCCGTAAAGCTACCCTTCGTCGCATCAATTTTGGTCAGTTTGACCAAGGCTGGATTAGTCCCAAGCGAGAGGTTAGGAGTGATGGTGTTGGTAATCCCTGCACCAATGCTGAAGAGTTGATCCAAGAAGGAGAACTGGGCCACCTTTTCGATTTCACCATCGGCGAAGGTGATCAGCGCATTGTTGGCAGCATTATCGAGATTCATGATAAACACGCCAGCACCAGGTTTCACGTACTGGGCTCCCATGACCTCCACGTCTTGGAAGGCAAAATCACCAGCATAAGCACGCTGCCCATTACGAGGCTTCAGCCAAGTCACGGGGAAGTTTGTCGAGTCTTCGACCGAGTGAGGATTGGGCACCAAGTAAATGGCCTGTGCGCCGATGATCGAGCCAAGGTTCTTATACAGTGCCTTGAACATATTCACTTCGCCCGTAGGCCAGACGGTCGCTGCCCCCGTGATGGCGGTGCCATCGGACAACTTGCCAGCCCAGGTCGCTGCACCCGTGGTCAGAATTTTCATCGTCAGGTAGCCCGTACCATC
>JANOAR010000186.1:0-12375 GCA_031411235.1 Verrucomicrobiota bacterium
GCACAAAACGGTAGTCAAGGGCCACTTGCAACCCAGCCAAAGCCCATGCAAAACACCCCACCCACAGTGTCCTACATTGTGAGGCATCGAGCCACCTTCTGAATTACTCTTCGGTGTCTCTTTTCAATGAGGCATCACGAGTTTATGCCGGGCACGATGATAGAGGCTACAAGCCGACGCGCGGCGCTATGGAGTGGCGGCGCTCTGAGTCGCTCGCTCGTTCACCACGTCATCGGCGGTGTAGAGCTGGCGGTCTGGCCCGGCGGAGCGCACGTCGATGCTGCGGCTGCTGAGTTGGTGCAAATGGTAGGGCGTGCCCCAGCGATCCAGCAAATGGCCCTGGGGGCCGATGGCGGGGTGGTCGGCGGCGATGACGGTGAGGTGCAGGGGATTGCTGCCCGTGAGCACGCGGGCAAGGTCGCGGCTGTCGCCGATGGGGCGACCTTGGCGGTTCTGCATGTTGGAGAAATACTGTCCGATGAGTTGGTGCAGGGTATCTACATCTTCCGTTACCGTGCCGTCTGGGGCATTGAGCCGGACGGCGAGTGGCGAGGTGCGGGCAGCGCTCGTTTGGCTGGGGCGAGCAGCGGGGCGGGGCGTTTGCTTGGTGCTCTCTGCACGAGTGCGCTCGACTGGGGTCGAGGCGGTTTTTTGTGCGCCATTGACGAGGCTGTTGCGCTGGCTTGAAACGAAGTAAAACAGTGCGCCAAGGGCAAGCGTCCAAAAGAGCCAACGCTGCCACTTTGCGACCATGTTTAAGGCAAGAAACCGAGCGGGTTGCTGCTGCTGCCTGTGCTGTAAAAATTGCCAATGTTGGGCAGCACGTCGGCGAGTTGACCCTTGGGCACGCCGAGCCAAAGGGCCAACTCGGCGAAGTACTCGTCCACGGAAGTCGTGGGGATGAGGGTGCCACGGTCATCAATGGTGGTGGTGCCATCTTTGATGAGGCCGGGATACTGCCCATAGAGTCGGCGACCACTGACGGCACCGCCGACGACGAAGTGATTCCCACCCCAGGCGTGGTCGGAGCCTTTGCCATTGCTGGTCAGGGTGCGGGCGAAGTCAGACGCGGTGAAGAGCGTCACCTGATCCTGCATCCCCATGACCGTCAGTGCGTTGTAAAAAGCAGCGACGGCGGCATCGACGCGAGGGAGCTGCTCGGCCTGCCCGGTGATGAGGTCGGAGTGATGATCCCAGCCGCCGACTTCGACGAAGAAGGTCTGCCGGGTATGGCCCAGAGCGGTGCGCCCAGCGATGCTCTTGGCGACCATTTCGAGCATGTCGGCCACGTAGTTATCCGCAGGGAATACGGCAGCCGGCGGCAGGTTGGCGGAGGTGGAGGCGTTGAAGAGTTGGTAGGTCGTCATCGCGTCGAGTTTTTTACCCGTAAAGGCTTTCGAGAGCAGATGCTGGTAATCGAGTGCGAGCTGGCTATCCACGGCCTTGGTATAGACGCGGTCGCGGCTCCAGACATCAGTGGCGCTGGGGTCGTAGCCGTAGAGTTCCTCGGCTCCATTGGTGCCGATGGCATACTCATAGACATCATCGCCGGACTGCCAGATATTGCCGCCCGAGAGCGAGATGTTCATCGAGACGGTCTGGTTGCCATTCAGGCTGTGCAGGAGGTCGGCGGTGCGCCCACCCCAGCCTCGGGCGGAGCGGATGTCGGGCGTGGAGGTTTGCCACTGCTCGGTCTGGTCGGAGTGGGAGTAGAGGCCGAGGGGGAAGCGCGATGTGCCGTTGTCATAATCTGCCCGTGTGACGTGCTCGACCAAGGTGCCAACATTGGGGATGATGGCTGCGTGGCCTGCCTCAAATAAGGTCTGCAAGCCCGACAGCCCTGGGTGCAGCCCAAGCGAGAGGCCAGGGTTACCGAGTGGGGTGATGGGCAACAAGCTGGCCTGCGCTAGGGCCAAGTCGCTGCGGGTGGCGGCATACTGAGCGTACTCGCTTGTGCCGCGTGGGACGACGAGGTTGTAGGAGTCGATGCCGCCGGAAAAGAAGAGACACACCAGCGCTCGGTAGTCGGTAGGGCCCGGGGCAGCGCCTGCGACGCTGCCTGCGAGTTTCAGATTGAGCAGTGTGTTCAATATGGGCAGCGAACTGATCGCGGCGCAGTTGGCTTTGCCCAGAAAATGGCGGCGGGTGGTGGGTCTCATGGCAGTGGCGTGAAAGATTAACGAAGGACGGCAAACTCCGGCGAAGTCGAGATCAGATAGATGGCGATATTGATGCGCTCCGTCTGCCACTCCCAACTGTAGTTTTCAGCGCTGAGGTCTTCGATGGCCTCGCGGATGATCTGGTGCTGCTCGGCAGGCAGCGTGCCGCCAGTGAGCACGAGATCCAGGCGACGCAACAGCGCTGGCACATCATTGTAGAGGGCTTTCTCGGCGGTTACATTGGCCTTCACGCGATACTTGGCATTGCTCTCGCCCCAGCGGGCGAAGTCGTTGCGGATGACGTTGTAGTAGTAGTTGCTGGTCGAGAGGGCGCTGATGGCATTGAGAATCTGGAACTCGGGAGCCACCAGCCCAGCGTCATTGATGGGGCCGGGAGGCGCATAACCAGGGCGGTAAAAGTTGAACACACTCGGGGCGCTGAGTGGCTGCTGGTAGAGGACTTGATCGAGGTAACTCAGCCGATACAAGCCCGAGGTGGAGGCCGCATTGAAGGCTCGGGCGAGGTTCACCGTGCGCAGGTAGGGCTCGCGGATTTTGCCAAAGTTTGCGCTGGCGAGCGAAGCGGGGCTGCGTGCCTCGCTATCGAGTAGGATAGCTTTTAAAATCGCCTGCATGTCGCCGCGCACTCCATTGCCATTGTTGGCAAATTTTGCCGCCACGCGGCCCACGTAGGCCGGCGAGGGATTCGAGGTGACGAAGCGCTGGATGAGCTGCTTGCAGATGAAGGGGGCAGTGCTCGGGTGGTTAAATAAGCAGTCGAGAGCGGCATTCAGATCGAGCAGCCCAGCGGTGCCCACATCGGGGTCGCTGGCCGTGCGGGCAGGCAGCGTGATGCCGCTGAGCAAGGTCTTGGCCCCCACATCATGCTCCTCGTCCCACATGAGCATGGGCACGAGGTAGTTGCTCGGTGGGTAGTAGAAGTTGGTCTGCGCCCGCGCTTTGCCGCCGAAGCTCATGCCCGTGAAGACGCGGGCGAATTCCGCGATGGTGCCGTTGTCATACGTCGGGATCGGCTGGCCCAGGCCATCGAGCATTCGAGTGCCATCGGCGTTCAGTTCCCACAGGCCAATGGTGAAGAGCTGCATGATCTCGCGGGCGAAGTTTTGGTCGGGGTAGGTGCCTTCCACGGGGTCAGCCTTGCGGTTTTGCAAATGGCTCAGATACACGCCCATGCAGGGATGCGTGGCCACGTCGTAGAGCAGTGCGCGGAAGTTGCCAAAGCTGTGGCGCAGCAGCATGTCGTAGTAGTTCTCCATGCCGATGGCTTCATTGCTCAGCGTGTCCATGTGGTCGCTGATGACGAAGATCTGACTCAGGGCGAAGGCCATGCGCTGGCGCAGGGGGTCGGGAGCCTGGGCCTTGCCGCCGGGATAGAGCGCGGGCACACCCATCGCACGGTTCCACCACGACACCGCCTTGGCATCCCAGTTCACGCTTTGTTTGCTGCGCTTCATCCAGTCGAGGTAGGGCTGGTGGTAGCCGACGGGGCGGCGGAACTGGTCGTTGATCCAGTTCTCGAAGCCCAGCGACATCACCGTCTGCACATTCTGTGGGATGATGTCGGTATCCAAGGCTGAGTCGGAGTCGGGGCCAAAGGCCGCCTGGATGAGAAACCTCGCCGCCGCCTTCGCCCCTGGTTTTGTCGTCGATGCGTTGCCCAGCACGAGGGTGGCCTTGGTCTTCGCCACGCTGGTATCGAGCGTATAGCCCACACCTGGCAGTAGGGTGACGTGGATGCTCTCCACAGGCTCATTCAGAGTATCGGCGATGGGCGTGAAGCTCAGCCACGCCTCTCGTTCGCCATTAGGAACGAGCAGCGTCGTGCCCACTGGCATCGTGTAGTCGGTGCCGCGCGTGGCCGTGCCACTGATGGCGAAATTGATCGTAATATCGCCCACAGAGCCATTGCGCCGCACGGCGACCATGCCCGCGTCGGGCCAGTCCTCGCGCATGTCACCGTCCATCACGATGATATTCACCACAGGCGTCTGCACCTGGGCTTTTGAAGTGGCGGATAACATAGCCCACATCGAAATGGCGAGCAGAAGGAGGGATCGTGACTTCATAAGCGATGACGATGAGTGAGAGAAAAAGCGAATGTACTCAATAGCTGCGTATTAAAGGTGGGTGCCCACCGATAGGCAAGCGCTTGCATCAACAGCGCTACGTAAAATGTGCTCTTGAAAATCAGTGCTGATGGCCCGCCCCATGGCCATGCAGCCCCTGCCAGCCTTGCCACGCCATGAAGGCCGCTAACAGCACCAGTAGCGCACAGGAAATATAGGGCGCACGGCGCATCCACTCGCCGAAGCCGCTAAACCTTTTCTGTGCGTGCTGCACACTCCACGCGGCGATGACGCCGACGATGACCATCGTCAACGCGAGGCCAAAACTGAACGCGCCTACCAGAGCAAAGCCCAGTGTCGCCCGCTTGATCTGCAAGCACACCAGTAAGATCGTAAAGGCCGCCGGACACGGCATCAGCCCACCCGTGATGCCAAACAGAATGATCTGCGGCGTCGTCACCGCCCGGTCGGCGAAGCGCCGCGCAATGTCCTGCGCATGGGCACGCTCATGGGCGTCCTGATACGCCCCGCCATCGGCCTCCGGCTCCTGCACCACCGCTGGGGCTGTGCCCTCGCCCTGCGTCTCGTCGTTGAATCGCAGGCGATACGTATGGGCATGGTCGCCATGCCCCATGCTGACGACGGCGACAAAGCTGTACGGCTCTGGCACCATCGCCGTGGCTTGCCAGCAATCGCCCTGGGGCTCAAAGACAAAACGCTGGATACTGCCATCCAAGCGAGCCGTTTCGAGGCCCATGATCGTGCCCTTGGGCAGTGGCACCAACTGCCCATTCGCTCGGCAGGGGTAGATGCAAAAATAGGCAGCGCCCTGCCTCGACTCGATGGCGATTTTTAGCCAGCCATGCCCCGTATCCAGCATCACGCTACGCGGCGGGGCCGTGCGCTGGCGCAGGCGTGCAGGTGCGGCGAGACCCGCAGGCACCGCCAGTTCCACCGCTGCTGGCATCGGCGAGGCCGCCTCTTCGCCAAAGCCGTGCCCCTGCCCATGAGCCGCTGCCTCGGCCACCTCGCTGCGCGTGCGTAGAAACATCCACACCGCCAGCCCCAGAATCATCGCCGCCGACACCAGATGAAAGTAGGGCTCCGTCTCCGCGACATTCCAATGGCTACCGTAGTTCAGCGCCAGCGCCGCCAGCACCCAGATGATCAGCGAGTGCGAGATCGCCGCCGAGAGCCCGAGCAAAACCGCCTGCCACACAGTGCCACGCACCGCGATGATGAACGCTGCCATCATCGTCTTAGAATGCCCCGGCTCCAGCCCGTGCAACGCCCCGAGCAAGATGGCCACAGGCACGTAGAGCCACACATGAGCGCTACCGCTTTGGATGAGTTGAGCAATATCAGTCATGGAGTTGGCCTTTACGCCGGGGACAATACGCCTGCCAACCCAGAATTGACCCTGATTTACAAGGCATACCCCAGGGGCCATGACGGCGTCAGCAGTTCCGGCGATGAGTTCACCCGACTGCTCTATCTTTCGCCCCCGAGACCTCGTCGAGCGGCGTTAATCCCTCGCAACTCTCTCTGCTACCTGCCCCCCAAAAAAATCTTCGCCAGCACCGCATCACCCGTTCAAGGCATTTGCTTCCCTCGGCGCTCGCGATTAACTCCACCTCTCATGTTCAAGCTCCACAGCCTCGCCTTGCTCGCCCTCCTCGGCTTCACCAGTTGCACCCACACACAGGTCAGCCTGGACTACAAACCCCGCGAAGGTTCCATGCGCATGGGCGAGCCCGTGATGGCGGTCGGAAATTTTGTCAATATGCGCCGCGAAGGCCCCTTCTTCCTCGGTATCGCCACCACCGCCCTCGGTACCCCTGTGGAAATGCTCGAAATGCGCGTACCCGTCGAGGAAGCCGTCCACAATGCCTTCCTCCATGCCATCGTCGCCCGTGGCATGGATGCCCAGGCTAATAGCGCCAAGTATTTCATCAGCGGCGAAGTCCTTCAACTCAGTTGCCGTCAAGTCAGCCGCCCCTACGCCATGGCGAGGCTGCGCGTAAACCTCGTCTCCGCCGCCAATGGCCGCGTCATCTTCAGCCGCATCTTCACCGCCGAACGCCAAGACGCCGGCTACTACATGGCCCAGGGCAATGTCGCCAGCGTGCTCCGGGAACTCGCCAGCCGAGCCCTGCAAGACGCCGTCGATCATGCCATCGACGATGCCGAACTGCGCGGCAGGATGAATGGCGATAGCAAGCGCCGCTACCAGCGCTACGACCTGCCCAACAGGATTGATATTTTGTAGCTTAGCCGCCGCAAACCCACCTCACGCCACCGCCCACTTCGCGTGCCACTCGCGGTACACGAGAGGCGAGATTTCGCTCGGCTTGATCTCACTGCGGCCACCCCAAAAGACATTCGTGTAGTCGCACGGGATGCCCACGCTCGCGAGATGCGCATCAATCGCTGCCTTGTGCTGCATGATGAGGTCTTTGTCCGTGCCATGCACCACGCCCATGATGTTTACATTGCCAAACTGCGGGCCACCCTCGCGCCAGTAGCAGTGCGTCATGATCGTATGCCGACCCACCTCGCCACCCGCACGCTCCTGCATACCCACTGGCACACGCCAGTGGAAGAGACCGTTGAAGCGCGTCACGCGCACCCCCGTTTGCGAGGGCTTCACATGCTCCAGGAAAGTCGAGAAGCGCCCAATCACTCCCTGAATATCGAGATTTTCAGCCACCTGGCAGAAGCGCTCCAGGCTCACCCCCGCCTCCGCCGCACGCCCTGCCCAGGGCTCGGCCACGATCTCCGCTGCGGTGAACTCACGCTTCAGCGCCGTCAGCACTGCCCACTGTTCCGTGTCCAGCGGCACGATTTCCGTCGTCATCATCTTCGCGGGTTCGTCCCCCTTTTCGCCAATCGCCATCGTCTTGCGCCGCACATGACCCACGCCCAGGGCGAAGATTCCCTTCGCAGGCATCAGGATGTATTCATCCGCGCCCGTGATGCGTTTCAAAACCTCCGCGTGCTCTGAAATAAGCTTGTCGCTCGGCACCTTCAGCGTCGTCCACAGCCGATACTCGCTGCCGGAGATCACTCGATCCGTCGAGCGTACCACCACATGCCCGCTGAAGGGATCCTGCTTCGACATGAACTCAAACGCCGCATCCAGCTTATCCTCTGGCAACCGCCACGCCACCAGCGCACCTTCAGCTAATTTATTGGCCAGCAGCGTCTGCCGCACGCGGCGCACCACACCGCCCTCCAGCATCGCCCGGATACGAGTCAGCACCACATCCAACCCCACCTCGCTCTGCTCAGCAATCGCATGGAAGGGATGGCGCAGGAAGCCTTTGATACGGTCTTCAGAGACAGCCAGGATTTTCGCGTTGGTCTCGTCGGTATGCTCGGTGGGGATGGGGTTGGACATGGGGCGGCGAGTATGTGCGGCTAGGGCCACGGTGCAAATGCGGATACAAGCCACGCAAAATTGCCGCGCAGCAAAAGACAGCCAGTCATCGCCCTCTTGCGCCCTTTGGAAGATTAAGGTAGCAGCGCCAACCACGTATGACCTTTATTCCAAACGCCGAGAAATTTGCCCGTGACACGATGATGGCTGAGGGTCATCCAACGCTGGCAGAAGAGTTCGCCATCGTGATCCGCTTCTTGGCTTTGAATCCTGGAAGTGCCTCCGCTTTGCGCGGCAGAAGCGCAAACGAGGCAGGAACTCGCGAGTACATCAACGCGGCAGCGCAAGCTTTCGCGAACGCTCGCGCTCCAAAGATACCGAAACCGCCCTCAACGGTGCCAGATGAAATGGTGGGGTTTATTCTCCACCACTACTTTGATGTGCCCGAAGCCAAACTCGAAGACATCAAGCACGAGCACCTCTTGTGCATGGGCGCAGAAAATATGGTCGGCGATTTACTTGAACGCTATCTAGCGGACGGTCTGGAACCCAGCGGATGGGTTTGGGCCTCCGGCTCGCTGATAAGAGGAGCCGATTTTTTAAAGCCACCTTCACCGATGGAGCCCCAGTGGCTTGTGCTTCAGGTGAAAAATCGGGACAACAGTGAAAACTCTTCGAGCAGTGCCATTCGGGACGGGACTGAGATTCAGAAGTGGTTTCGCACGTTTTCAAAAAAGTCTGGCAGCAACTGGGATCAGTTTCCTGACCATATCGGTCGCATTGGCTTTTCCGAAAAGGGGTTCAGGGAATTCGTGAAGAGGCACCTTCTCGCGATTAAAAATTGATGGGCGTGGAGGTTGACACATCAGGGACTCACACGACCCCTTTTCTGTTCTGGTGGCGGATAAAATTGGGGAGGAATACTATCTAGCGAGTCGTGGCGCAGGGTCTGCTAGATTGGGTAATGAGTCCTGCCATTGCGCCCGTACCAAACACGCCCGTCGCGATGATAGCGTGGCAAAGGGTCTCGATCACCGGAACCGAGACGCTGTTTCCAAGCAGCTTCATCCACCGTGCCCTTGAATCCGGTAGTTTGTAGTCTGGCGGGAAGCCTTGCAGCAGGCACGCCTCCGCCTTCGTGATCTTACGGTAGTTCCCCTTTCCGTGGATTTCCTCGATGAAGCGGCGGCGATAGTCCGTCATGTTGGCCGCCCGTATGTCCTTAGTCGCCACCATGTCGTTGGTATCGCTCGCCACAAGGGTTGGGAAAACTGAAGATCCGGGGAGAAACACGCGGTTCACGCCGTCCAGGCCAGTGCTGATCTTGGTGTTCTTGAAATCGTAGCGAGTCTCGGCGCGGGAAATTGCCCCTTTTTCAACAAGGCTTTTCAGCGTTTCCTTCAGGTGTGCTTTTCCAAGCTTAAGACCTCTATCGGCCTTTAGTTCGTCCACTATAATGCTTCCTTCCTTGGCACGCGCAAGGATCTCGGATTCCTCGTTGGTTAACTCCGCTGCGACATCCCTCTCCACACGAAATCCGTAATCCTCCCCAGCGAAGATCCCCAGAGCCACAAGTCCATCGATGTCTTCCTGCGTAATGGTTTTGTCGATTGCCTGAAAATGATGAAGTGAAAGTGGATTGCCATCGAGGCAACCGTATGACTTCTTCCGCCGGTTACGCAGCAGAAGCAGGCAGATTCCCTTTTGTCTATCCGACGTAGGCTGCAAATCCCATGTGTGAATCGTCGTATCTCCGTTGCGGATATCATTGTAGAGGAAGTAGTCGTTCATCCCTCCACTGGCCGACAGGCTCATCTGTCGGGTAGTGACCTCCTCGCCGAATAGGTCTTTATCCGTGCCGGACGAATCGTTCCCGAGGACTTCAATTCCGAGCAGATCCCCGAGACGCATATGCTTCTCTTGCTTCGGCGGCAGAGAAAATTTTTCAAAGCGATCTTTGTCCAAAAAACCGATGATGTAGATACGCACCCGGTTCTGCATCACGCCATAATCATAGGAATTGATCACGTGGTATTCGGCATGGTAGCCCGATTCCCTTATCCGCTCCATGATGTAACTGAGCGCGTCCTTGTTGCGCGGATCAACGAGACCTTTGACGTTTTCGAAAATGAAGGCATTGGGACGCGATTGGTTGAGGAGATAGATCGTGTCGTTCCAGAGCTGCCCCCGATCATCGTCGAAGCCGAGGTTCCTGCCCGCGATCGACCAACTCTGGCAAGGTACGCCAGCGGTTAGAAGATCGTGCGGAGGCAGCGCCTTGATCCCAGTGATGTCGCCGAAATTTGCTTCCGCTCTCTCGCCCGTGTTCTCGCAATAGCATGCAACAGCGTCCCTGTTGATCTCGCTGAACCCGAGGCACCTGCCGCCGAGGGAACCGAGCGCACGATGAAATCCGCCGATACCGGAAAAAAGGTCGATGAATGTGAAACTGCTTGCCGACATGTTGCCTATTTCAAAGCGAGGTTCATGCGTTCCTGCATTTTCACGTCGCTGATAGGAAATGGGTTTTTTGTGTCTGGGTCGAGTTAGACCTGTACGTGGCGCGGTGATGGGGTGTGAGGGGAGAAAAAATGACAAAATCCGAATGGCGAATGGAAGCCACCTTGGGCAGTTTCACGCTTGAGTTGGGGCGAGGTTTATGATGTATTTTCAACTTTCATGAGCATAGCTTTCCTGCCCACAGTGCCAAGATTTTTTTCGTGGGGCAATACGTGGGAGACACAGTTCTCCAGCTGAAGGAAAACCGATGTTCAGCTCGATCTTTTTTGATCACGCTATCGCCCTTCCTTGGCCAGCGCGAGCGCCGTCTCATACTGCCTGCGGAAGGCATCGCTGAGTTGCCTCGCCGCACGCACCTCTTGCACCTTATCGCGAGAGCGTAGCACCTGGCTCAGTTCTCCCACCGCATTGTCATAACTCACCAACGACATCTGCGAAAAGACCTCATTCGACCGCTGCGTCTGCCCTTCATGAATGATCGTCTCCCAGGCATGGCGTTGCTCTACATGGGTATCCACGCATGTGACGCGGACGATGAAGCGCAGCGCATTGAAGGCTGGCCCCGTCCACTCGGGGTGATAGACGAAGGCCTTCATCTTCTCGAACGGCTTCTCCTGCGCATCGCTCATCAACCGCTCATGCTCAGGCGTGTAGAAATCGCGGCGCACGGGCAGGCGGCGCAGCGCCTTCTTCACAGGGCCACCCGGCATCCCGGCGCGGAAGGCCCATAGACTCTGCCCTGCATCACTGAGCACCCACTCCATGAACGCCTCCGCCAATTCCGGCTCGGGAGCCCCACGCATCAGCGCGATGGGATCCACCGCCATCGACGTGCCGCCAGCAGGCGCGACGAAACCCACACGCGACGAGCCATCGGCCCGGCGCAAATCTTCCTCGGCACTGCGTCCATAGAAGTCGATACACATGCCCGCCGCCGCATCGCCCTTGGCCACCTCCAGCGGTATTTTCGGAGCCGCGTCGGTGAAGTAGCGCGAGTTCGCGCTGATGTGTTGGATAAGCTGCAAGCCCCGCTCCCAGCCTAGCCGCACGCCTGCCGCTTCGATCGCCTGCGGCGTCTTCAGCTTTCCAGGCTTCGCCGTCAGTTCCGCGATGGCGCGATGCATTTGCTGCTGGATGATCATCTCAAACGCCTTCGTCACCGAGCCACTCTTGGACGGATCGGCGAGCGCGAGCTGCCCGGCCAGACGAGCATCCATGAGATCGCTCCACTGCGTCGGATCCTTCGCGATGCCCAGCCGACGCAGCACATCGCGGTTAAAGACGATGCCAAAACTCGACAGGCATGTGCCGCACCAGCGCAGGTCTTTATCGCGAAACATCTCGCCACTCACACTCTCCGCGATGCCCGCATCGCTGAACCACTCCGGGTGCCTCGCCTGGATCGCCACCAGCCCCGCCTTCGTCTGCTCATCCGCAGCGACCAGCACCCCATTATCCGCCTGCGCCTGGAAATCATACGGCCCACCGCCGAAAAATAAGTCCACGCCTATCGACACATTCGACTGCAAAAATGCCGCTCGTGCCTCGCTGGTTGCCGCCGTGACCTTGGGGTTCAAGCAGCTCTCCGCCACCTCCTTGCTCCAGGTTTTTCCCAGCCCATGCGTCCAGTGATACTCGAAGGCCGCCGCGAAGTCGGACTTCATCATCATGCCCAGCTCTGACGTGCCAGCGACCCGCCAGTCGATGAACAGCGTTTCATTTTTGGTTAACTTCCAATGGCGGGCAAAAGCCTTGCCAAACTCCTCGCGAATCAACTCATGGTGCGGCGTCATGATCACCAGCCGACGGTCATAGTGCCGCGGTGCCGTGCTCTGCGCAGGCCGCAGAATAAATGGCCCGACAAGGATCAAGCAAAGGCTCGTAGCCACCGCTATTTCCTTCCGCCAAGGCATAGCCGCCGTGACAAAACGCCGCCACAAAGGATGGTCAAAAAACGAGGGCATAAGCGTCAATGAAACACGGCTTCAATGCCTCACAGCCCCGCTTCATCCCGCGCTTGGAAAAGCGCATCCTCTAGCGTCCGCACCGTGTAGTCGAAGCCCTTCTGTCGCGCCCGGAATTGCTCTTCCGTCGTGCTCAGTTGCAGCGATGTGAACTCGTCCACCGTGAAGGCGAAATGTTGCTCCAGCGCCAGCACTCGCGTCTTGAAATACTCACGCGCCGTGGCCCCCGTGACATCCTTCAGCGCACGGATTTGCGCATCCATTTT
>JANOAR010000187.1:0-23381 GCA_031411235.1 Verrucomicrobiota bacterium
GATGGCGTTGTGTGATCGGCTGGAGGCGCAGCAGCAGGAACGGGAGACGCGGCACGCCGCGCTCGCCCGCGCGTCGCTGGCCCGCTTTGCCGACGCGCCCACCCCGGCCAACCTCCCGTTCCTCTTCCACCCGTCCTACGCTATCCCCCCCGCCGACCTCCGCAAATCCATCCTCACCCTCGCCGTCCAAGGCAAACTCGTCCCCCAAGACCCCAACGACGAACCGGCGGCTAGCCTCATCTCACAGATTGCAGAAGAGAAACGCCGTCTCGTGGCCGCGAGGATTATCCGAGACAAAGACGAGGCGGCGCCGATTACCGATGATGAGCTTCCGTTCGAGGTGCCGTATGGCTGGGAGTGGACGCGATTGTCGAGCATCACGCGCCGGATTCACTACGGTTACACGGCTTCAGCGAAATCAGAACTCAAGGACGTTCGTTTGCTTCGCATTACCGACATCCAGAACAATTTTGTGGATTGGCCGTCGGTTCCTGGCTGCGAAATCGCGAAGCACGATGTCGCTCAATACCAGCTTGAGCGAAGCGACATCTTGGTAGCGCGCACCGGCGGCACCGTTGGCAAAACCTACCTCGTGCAAGAGGTCCCAGTAGTCGCGGTCTTCGCTTCGTATTTGATCCGCATTCAGGGCGGCACTGCGCTTCTTGATCGTTACCTAAAACTCTTTCTGGAGTCGCCAACCTATTGGGTCCAACTGGAAGAAGGAGCGCGTGGCGCAGCGCAGCCGAACGTAAACGGACAAACACTCGGGCGCATGGTTGTCAGCGTCCCACCCCTCGCCGAACAACGCCGGATCGTGGCCAAAGTGGAGCAACTGATGGCCTTGGTGGACGCGGTGGAAACGCAGCTCGCCGCCTCCCGCGCCACCGCCGCCAACCTCCTCTCCGCCCTCGTCGCCGAACTCACCACCACCTGATCGACCATGCCACAATTTGCCCGCTACCTCGGCATCGACTATTCCGGCGCGCAAACGCCCACGAGCAGCCTGACCGGCTTGCGCCTCTACGCGGCCACGGCCACGCAGCCGCCCGCCGAGATTCCCCCGCCGCCCAGCCCGCGCAAATATTGGACGCGCCGGGGCTTGGCCGAGTGGGTCGCCAGCGAACTCCGTGACGGCCCGCCGACGCTCGTCGGCATCGATCACGCCTTTTCGTTTCCACTGCGCTACTTCGAAGTCCACCGCCTCCCGCCTGACTGGCCGCTTTTCCTTGAAGACTTCCAGCAGCACTGGCCGACCGATGAAGACAACTTGTATGTCGATTTCATCCGAGACGGCACTTACGGGCAAGGTGCATCCCGCACGGGCAGTGCCCGCTGGCGGCGGATGGCTGAGGAACGGGCAAGGGCGAAGTCGGTCTTTCACTTCGATGTGCAAGGCAGCGTGGCGAAGTCCACTCACAGCGGCCTGCCGTGGTTGCGCTACCTGCGCCAGCAGCTCGGTGAGCGCGTGCATTTCTGGCCTTTCGACGGCTGGACGCCGCCACCGGGACGCTCCGTCATCGTCGAGGTCTATCCGGCTTTGTGGAGCAGGACGTTTCCCACCGAAGACCGCAACCCCCACCAGCACGACGCCTACAGCGTCGCCCGCTGGATGCAGCAGAGCGACGCCACCGACACGCTGCCCGTGCATTTTCACCCACAGCTAAGCCCCGCCGAACGCACTCTGGCGCAATTGGAAGGCTGGATGCTCGGGCTGGCCTGAATTCCCTGATGCACTCCACCGAACAACGCCGGATCGTGGCCAAAGTGGAGCAGCTGATGGCCTTGGTGCACGCGTTGGAAACGCAGCTGGCCGCCTCCCGCGCCACCGCTGCGAACCTCCTCTCCGCCCTCGTCGCCGAACTCACCGCCTGCTAGAGTCCTACCGCGCGTTTTTCAAGGCGGTAGCAGACTCTTCTTCATCTTGGAGAGTTCCGGGGACGCGTGCGCTCCAGCGATGACCTTTGCCAAGGTGGGCGTGGGAATGCTGCTGAGCTGAACAAAGTGACCTGATGCCACAGCGCTGATCAATGAAGATTTTTTCCCTGTTATGGCCATGGAGTAGGCCACGGTGGTGGCGTGAGTGAGCTCCGCGTAGTCGGGCGGATGGAGCACGCAGGCGTCATCAACGCAGGAATCACGAAGCGTCGTTAGATTGACGAGGAGCATCTCATCGCCCGACTTTTGAGGATCAAAGAGAGGGATGAAGATGTGCCGGGGCGGATCCATGCACCGGAAAGCCATGCCAAGTGTCAGCGCGGTCATGGTGGACAGGGAAGTGCTCAGTTAAGGAGCTGGTGGAGACGCTGGCGAGACTCAGTCCCCGTGATGAAGTCGTCAATCTCATGCGGCTGCCAGCCAAAGGACTCGGCGAGCCTGCGTGCGCTGATCTCGATACGCCCGCCCCTGGGGTCTGACCATTCTTCGCAATGCTGATGAGTCCAGGTAACCAAGTCCCATTTCCCGTGCTGCCCAAAGCGCTTCCAGACTTCCCCCAAGACACCCATTTCAGAAGCGGAGAGAGCGTCGTAGTCCTGGAGGGGTTCCCGGACTGCCACGCGATGATTGGCGCGATCTGAAATGAGGCGCTCCCACGGGCTGTCCGTCCCTGGCGTGCCGTCATTGATCAGATCCAGCACCTCTTCAGTGACTGGACCATGTTTGAGCGAATAAAAGGCTCCGCCGACAATCGGAATGCGGCGTGATTGAAGCGAGGCGCGGTCTGAGAGGTAGATGAGCTTCACCAGCTTCAAGATGTCCATTTCGCCCCCCTCACGGGAGACGAAGAAGTGGGCAACTTGGGCGGCCTTATCAATATCGAAGACGGTTTGCATGGTGGTGAGAAGACGAATGAAATCAGCAGCTGGAGTGGAACTCAGAACTCCTTCTCGTCAGTCAACGGAGTTTATCTGGAAGTGAATGGGGTGACAATCACAGATTTACTCGGCCTGTCTATGCTGGACAGTTCAGCATGACGGGGCCTTTGTAGTCTCGATGAATGCCCGCGACTACAGCTACTGCTTCCTGCGTTACTGCCAGGACCGCGAGGCGGGGGAATTTGCCAACATCGGCGTGCTCTTCTGGTGCCCGCAGGACTGCTTCCTGGGTTTCCGTGGCAGCCACCGTTTTGCCCGGCTGACGCATTTCTTCGGTGATTTGGATCGAGACGGTTACCGCCTGCTGGTGGCACATGTGGAGCGCCGCTTTGACCAGATGGTGGAAGATGTTGTCAATGGCTTGCCGCTGGACTCGCTGCCAGCGAGTGCCCGAGAGCTGGCGACGAAAGTGGTGCCGGAAGATGACGGAGCATTGATCTGGAGCCCGGCCCGTGGGGGCATCACGGATGATCCGGCTGCAGAACTGAAGCTGGTCTATGCCTGCCGCCTGTCGAGGGCGGGGAAAGGAGGGCATCTGGCTACCGCGGAGGCTGGCCATGCGTGGGGTTTCGCCCGCCTGCTTCATGCAGCGTACCCAGGGTAGCCCAAGGTTGCGAAACGCGATCATCGGGCGAGTCGCGGAAATGTACCTCATTTCTGGCTCCAGCATTGCCGCCCGCCAGGGCACCTAGAAACGGGATGCGAGGCGTAGTCGTGCGGCGATTCATAGGCTTATGCAATAGCTGATGCGGGGGCTGATTCCGCACGGAATCTGGCGTGATTCTGAGGGCGTCTCGGGGGTGTATTCTGTGGGCTTACTGCCTGAACGTAGTGAAACAATTGTGTCATTAGGGATTGGCACATCGGAATAGCGGGATTGAATATTTAGACGATTTGTCTTGCTATTATTATGGTATTTATGATTTATTTGATTATTCCCTGGGCGGTTCTTGGGGAAATCAACACTGAAAGGGTAATAACCACGACAAATAACATGCTATGAAATCACCAGACCAGATCAAGGATGTCGCTAATTGCAACGAGGGCAGTGCCTTACCAACGGCGGGGCGCTCGGCTCCGCAGGACATTGCGGGGACGAAGGAGAAGCCGGGGGCGAAGGCAAAGGCAACGGGCAACCCTGGCGGTCGCCCTGGGGCTGGCCTGCGGACGGGGAAAGGCAACGGGCATGGCAATGGCCACAGCGTGGGGGCGAAGCCAAAGTCAACAGCGGTGACGGCGAAGGCAGCGGTGCCCAAGCCGCAGACACGCTTTGACCGGCGGCAGTCGGAGGTGGCCCAAGCCGTAGCGGAGGCGATGGAGCAGCCGCGTTATGACACGAGGCTGCGCTATGGAACGTTCCACTATGTGGCGACAGACCCGGTGCTGCCGCCTGCGGGCACGGCCACGGCGAAGCTGGAACTGGGCTCGCGGTCGGACACGGCGCTGGCGGCCTTTGGCGAGAGCCATATCATGGCGATGACGGGCAATGCCTTTTTCCCTACGCCGGAGCCTACGGCAGAGGTGTTTGCAGGGAGTCTGGCGGCGTTTGAGGCCAAGTTTTCGGCCCTGGAGAATCTGCGGCTGGAGGTGAAGAATCTGACCTTCGAGAAGGATCAGGCGCGCAAGGAGTTTGAATTCCAGTTCACCCGGCGTCGGGCTTATATCCAGACGGCGAGCAATTCGAATGCGGAGGTGATCGCGAGCGCTGGCCTGTCCATACGCAATGCCGCAACCCCCATGGGGGCACTGCTGCCGCCGGTGGGCCTGCGTGTGGAGCTGACCACCTTCAATGGAGAGCTGGACGTGCGCTGGAACACGGTGGCCGGGGCGAAGAGCTACGTGCTGGAATGCGCGGAGGTGATCACGGGCGAGGCGCTGCTGTGGGTGCAGGTGACGATGGGCGGCAAGCTGAGCCACCTAGCCAAACAACTGACCCCCGGAAAGCACTATGCCTTCCGCGTGGCGACGATCGGCGGCTCCAACGGGGTGAGCCAGTGGAGCCCGGTGGTGCAACGCATGGCGGCGTAGGGGGGAGTCGCACTTTCGGAGCGCTGGGAGGGGTTTGGGGACTGGCGCTTCGGAGGGGTGGGGGGCTGGGAGACTGGGAGATTGGGAGTAGTGGAGTCGGGGAGTTTTGACATCGTCTCCCCGGCAGGAGGCTGCGAGATTGCTTGCTCACTAGCCCACTCGCGGCTTCACATGCCGCCTGCATGAAATTTTCTCTTCTTCTCGCTGCTCCAGCCGCCCTACTCCTCAGCCACTGCACCCGCTCGACTGCCGTGGTGAAGGGGAACCTCTCCAACAACCCGAAAGTGATCGCCCGGCAGAGTGCTGACGCTGATGCTCGCTGGGCGGCTCGTGAAGAGGCCCGCGAACCTCTGGGTGAAGCCCAGCCGCACCTCACCCCTGCGACCCAGGGCTACTATGACAAAGGCTATACCGCTGGTGTGCGCGACCGCCGCGCAGGCCGAGGCCGCGATCCCTTCCGCGAGGACGAAGGCGGCACGGATAAAGCCCTGCTCGCCGTCTTTGGCCAAGGTTACGACGCTGGCTACGATGCCGGGCGGTAAGTCAATCGTTGCCACGTATGGAGCCTTCGGAAGCCCGGTGGCCGTGGCCATTTCGACCGGGGGTGGCCTTTACCCTTGGTCTGCCAATAAACCCGAACACCGCGATTGATCGGCGACTATCTTCACCCATCCTTGGCCTGATGCTGTTCGGCGACGGCGGGCTCGGTATTTTCCCATACAGTCCCGCCATCGCCAAACCGCCTGAGACTCAAGCCTTGGCAAAGCTAGCCACCGCTGAATCGCGGCGTTCGGGATAATAGCCCTGTGGGGACACAGCGCCCTACTTTGCACGAAGGCTCATGGAGGACAGGTTGCCCTACCTGCCCTACGACTTTCTTGAATTAGGATTTCAGGTTTCAGGTTTTGGATTTCCGTTCCATACTTCGCCGCCTATGCCCGCAGCCGTTCCCGAAGTCACCACCCGATTGATGCTTGTCGATGCCGACAGTGACTTTCTCGCTTGGGCTACGTCCCACCTTAAAGCGCCTGGTGTCGTGATCGATACTTTCCAAAAGGCTGACGACGCCGTCACGGCTTACCAAAAAAATAAAGCCGACCTCGTACTCGTCGAGGTGCGTCTAGGTGGCACAAATGGCATAGAGCTGCTGAAGAAGCTGCGCCAGATCAATCCCAACGCCATGGTCATCCTGACCAGCGCTACGGCGGGCACCAGCCACGTCATCGAAGCGATGCGACTGGGGGCGTATGATTTCATGCCGAAGGAAAAGCTCACGTATGAGCTGCGTGTCGTGGTGGAGAGTGCGCTGCGCGCCGTGGAAGCTCGGCGAGTGACGCTGGCGACGACGATCGAGACGCCGACGGATAGTATTCAAGAGACCATCATCGGTCGCAGCGGCGCGATGCAGGAGGTCTTCAAGCTCATCGGTCGCGTGTCCCGCTCAGACGCGCCGGTGATGATCACTGGCGAGAGTGGCTGTGGGAAGGAACTAGTCGCCCGCGCAGTGCATAAATTTAGCCCGAGAGCCCCGAAGGAGTTTGTGGCGATCAATGTCACGGCGATCCCCGACAACTTGCTGGAGAGCGAGATTTTTGGTCACGAGAAAGGCAGCTTCACCGGGGCGATGACGCAGCGCATGGGCCGCTTCGAGCAGTGTGATGGTGGCACCCTGTTCCTCGACGAGATCGGCGACATGCCGCTGAATGTGCAGAGCAAGCTGCTGCGCGTGCTCCAGGAGGGTGAATTCAGCCGCGTGGGTGGGAATACCACGGTGAAGGTGGACACTCGCGTCCTCGCCGCGACGAATAAGAACCTCGAAGCCGAAGTCGAGGCTGGCACCTTCCGCGAGGATTTGTTTTACCGGCTCAATGTGGTGCGCATCCACATCCCGCCGCTGCGCGAGCGGCGCGACGATGTGCGGCAGTTGGCGGAGTTTTTCCTGGCTCGCACCAGCACTCGCAAGCGCGGGCCGCAGATGCGTTTCTCCGAGGACGCGCTCTCGATGCTGGAGGCCTATGACTGGCCCGGCAATGTGCGTGAACTGGAGAATACCCTGCAACGCGCCTGCGCCCTCTCGAATACGGATGTGCTGCTGCCTTCCGACATTCCGCTGGGGAGCAGCGGCAGCCGCTTCAGCGGACCGGTGACGAATGTCAATCGGATGCGCGACGCGCTGACCATGCTGCTCCACGCCGCCCAGGATGCCCCCGACATCGAGCTGCTGCCCTGGGTGCAAAAGGAACTGAGCAAGCTCGCGCTGCGACAGTTTGCCGATGACCTGCCTCGCACCGCGAAATTCCTTGGTGTGGCTGATCTCGAGGTCACGCGGCTCACTGCCAAGGCTGAGAAAAAGCTGGTTAAAAAAGCCAGCTAAAAGCCCCTCACACTGATCCACTGGCTTGGTTCGCTTGGAAGCTCTGCTTGCAGCCCAGGCGTGTGGCTTCTAAAGGCTGCCTCCCCCATGCCTCAGATCGTCACCTCGCCACAGCTTCTTCTCGCCAACGAATGGCAGGACTACCAACTCCTCGATGCTGGCGATGGCATGAAATGCGAGCGCTGGGGCGACTTCACCCTGGTGCGGCCTGACCCGCAGATCATCTGGCCAAGGGCCAATGGCAAGCCGTGGAGCGGTTGGGATGCCTGCTACCATCGCAGTGAAAAGGGCGGCGGACGCTGGGAGTATCGGCGCGAACTGCCGGAGCAGTGGACGGTGCGTTACCGCGATATGAAGTTCATCATCAGCCCCACGAGCTTCAAACACACGGGCCTGTTCCCCGAACAAGCGGTGAACTGGGACTGGTGCGCGACGAAGATCAAAGCGGCGCGTGCCACCGGGCGCGAGGTGAATGTGCTGAACCTCTTTGGCTACACGGGCGGAGCCAGTGTGGCGGCTGCGGCGGCGGGTGCGCAGGTCTGCCATGTGGACTCGGCGAAGGGCATGGTGGAGTGGTGCGCGGATAACGTGATCGCCAGTGGCATGGAGCGCAGCGCGGTGCGCTACATCGTCGATGATTGCCTGAAATTTGTACGCCGCGAGGTGAAGCGAGGCCGTCGCTACGAGGCACTCATCATGGATCCACCGAGCTATGGGCGCGGAGCCAATGGCGAGATGTGGAAGCTGGAGACGCACCTCTGGCCGCTGCTGCAAGAGTGCCGCGCCGTGCTCGTGGAGGAGCCGCTGTTTATGCTGGTGAATGCCTACACCACAGGCCTGTCGCCGACGGTACTGGCGAATCTCTTGGCGATCCTACTGGCGGATAAAGCAGGCCAGGTGACGACTGGCGAAGTGGGGCTACCCATCCAAGCCGATGGCAAGGTGCTGCCTTGCGGTATCTATGGCCGCTGGGAGGCGTAGCCCGCGCACCTGAAAATGCGCCGTAGCCACGCACCCACAGCGACGCCACGCGCGTAGCCCTCGCCATGCCAAGCACCGTCATTTACTGGGTTCGCAGGGACTTCCGACTCACCGACAACTCCGCGCTGCACGCGGCAGCTAGCCAGGCGGCACAGGTGATCCCCGTGCATGTGCTGAGCCAATGGCGCGGTGAGCATGATTGGACGGGGGCCAAGCGGCAGCAGTTTCTCTGCGGTTGTATTGCCTCGATGGCGAAGAACCTGGAGGCCATTGGCTCGCGCTTGATCCTTCGCGCAGGCCTCGCAGTGGATGAGTTGGAAAAGTTGGCGCGTGAAACCCAGGCCGAGGCGATTCATTTCAACGCGGTGCCTGATCCTTTTGGCAAAGCGATGGAGACGCGCGTGCAGGCCATGTGCGAGCGGCTTGGCATCGCTTGTGTTAGCCACCAAGATGTCGTGCTGCACGGTGCGAATGAGGTGCTCACGGGCGATGGGCGGCCCTACCGAGTGTTCACCCCCTATGCACGCAATTGGCTGGCCCTGCCAAAGGCGGCGGCGCTGCCACGCGTGCGTTCACTTGGCCCAGCCGCAGCGGCTTCGATCTCCTCGCTCGCTCTGCCAACGCTGGAACACTGGGCGCTATCGCTGCCCGGCGAGGTGCAGCTTCTACAAGCGGGGGAACGTGCGGCGCAGCAGCGAATGCAGGCGTTCATCAGCGGTGGCGGCTTATCAAATTATGGGACGCATCGCGATCTGCCAGCAGGAGGGCATAACTCCAGCTTGAGCCAGGATTTACGCTTTGGGTTGGTTGGGATTCGCGAGTTGTACCATTGCTGCCAAGCCGTTGCGCAAGCGATGCCGAGCACAGCGAGTTCGGTGCTGACCTTCACCAAGGAGCTGGCGTGGCGAGAGTTTTATATGGCCTTGCTACACTTTCACCCCCGAGTGCTGGAAACGAACTTCAACGCGGACTTCGACAACGTCGAGTGGCCGGGCAGCGATGCCCACTTCGAGGCCTGGGCGACCGCTCGCACAGGCTTCCCCATCGTCGATGCCGGGATGCGGCAACTGCTCGCGACGGGACTGATGCACAATCGCGTGCGGATGATCGTGGCGATGTTTCTGACCAAGGATTTGCACTGCCACTGGCTGCGTGGCGAGCAGTTCTTCCACCAGCATCTGCTGGATGCGGAGATCGCTTCCAACAATGGCGGCTGGCAGTGGAGCGCTGGCACGGGAGCGGATGCGGCTCCGTATTTTCGGATTCAAAATCCGTGGACGCAGACGCAGCGATTCGATGCTGAGGGTCGTTACATTCGCCAGTGGTTGCCCGAGTTAGCCGGGGTGGCGACAGAGCGTTTTTTTGAACCACCCAAAGATGGGCGGACACTGGCTCCGGGGTATCCCCTGCCCATAGTGGAGCATGGTGCCGAACGAGCGAGGACGCTGGCGAGATTCAAGATAGGGCGAGGGTGAGAAGCAGGGCACTTCCTGCCCTTGCTACTTTTTGCCCATGGCCTGGGCCTTCTCGGTGGCGCAGCGCACGGCCTGGATCAAGGCATGGCGCAGGCCATGTTTCTCCAGTTGCTCGAGCCCCACAATGGTGGTGCCACCAGGGCTGGTGACTTCATCGCGCAGAGTGCCCGTGTGTTTCCCCGTTTCGAGCACCATCTGTGCCGCACCCGCGAGGGTCTGCGCCGCGAGGCGTATCGCCGTCGCACGCGGCAGGCCCATCAAGACGCCGCCATCGGCTAAAGCTTCGATGATGGTGTAAACATACGCCGGGCCGCTACCGCTGAGGCCCGTCACGGCATCGAGGAGTTTTTCGGGGACTTCATCGGCGGTGCCTACGGCTCCCAGGATAGCTAGCGCCGTCGCAGCATCGGCAGCGGTGGCGGTGCTGCCTCGAGAAAAAGCTGCCGCCCCTGTGCCCACGAGTGCCGGGGTATTCGGCATGGAACGGATGACTCGCTGCTCGGCTCCCAACCAAGATTCCAAGTCTGCGAGGGTGAGCCCAGCGGCGATGGAGAGGTGCAGGCGCGAGCCTTTGACCTTCGCCAGCGACTCGCAGAGCGCACGCATGTCATTGGGCTTTACCGCGAGGATGATGACGTCGGACTGCTTCGCGAGAGCATCCGTGCTCACGACTTCAGCGCTCTCGCCGAGGGTCTTTGCCAGGCCCTGTGCCGAGGCTTCATACACATCGTTGAGCCACAGACGCGAGTCTGGGGCGAGGGTCTTGGCCACGCCTTGCAGCAATGCGCTGCCCATTTTTCCACAACCAATGAGTCCGATATTCATGTCGCTGGATCATGGGCGTGGGAGGGCGTGTGGCAAGAGATTCAAATTCCTGAAATCCGAATTCCCGAAGCACGGATTTGCGAGTTTGCTCCGCGCTCCATGAATCCCTTTACTCTCGCTCTGTTCGCTAGCCTCTGTTTTGTTTCGCTCCAACTCAGCGCCCAGTCGCCCGATGCGACGCCCTTTCCCACGCCGACCACCATCAAAGGCCTGCAAGTGCAGATGGTCGATGATGCCATCGCGCTGGGTGTCCAGCACGCGGGAGTGAACCTGAGCCTGGGGGCGCTGATGGATCTGGAGAAGAAGCCCGGCAACCCACGCTGGCTCTGCGAGGGCGAGGAGTTTGCCTTCGATGAAAAATACCTGCGTGCGATGGATGCCCAGGTCAAGCCGCTCAGCGACTCGGGGGCGCTGGTGTATCTGATCGTGCTCGCTTACCCGACGAAGAACCCAGCGAAGGACGCCCTACTCGTCCATGCCAACGCTCGCGCGGATGGCAAATACAGTGTGGCGGCCTTCAACACCGCCACACCTGCGGGTTCTCGCTGGCTGCGAGCCGTGAGCGAATTCCTCGCGGCTCGCTGGAGTGGTGCGCAACCTGAGCATGGGCGCGTGTGGGGGTGGATCGTGGGCAATGAAGTGAACTCGCACTGGCTGTGGTATAACCTGGGAAAAATGCCCTTGGCCGAGGCCGCGAGCGAGCACGAACGCGCCTTCCGCATCCTGCACCAGAGCGTCCGCAAAGCCTCGCTGAACGCCCGCCTGTACCTTTCTCTCGATCATCATTGGACGGCCTCCATGCCAGGCATCAGCGCCGCCGAGGCGACGCCGGGCCGCGACTATCTCGATGCCTTTGCGCGAGTGGTGCGCGAGCGCGGCGACTTCGACTGGCACGTCGCGCACCACCCTTATCCAGATGATCTCGGCAACCCGCGAACGTGGCTAGACAAGGCCGCACCGCCTGATGACACCGCGCCGCATGTGACGTTTAAAAACCTCGAAGTCCTCGCCCAGCATCTCTCGCGACCTGAGCTGCTGTGGCAGGGCAAGCCACGGCGAGTGATCCTCAGCGAGCAGGGATTTCACACCTTGCTCACGCCCGAGGGCGAGCGTTTGCAGGCAGCGGCATATGCCTACGCCTGGGAGAAATGTCTGCGCGTGCCACTCGTCGATGCCTTCATTTATCATCGTCATGTGGATCATGCTCACGAGGGCGGCCTGCGGCTGGGCCTCTGGCGCAATGCTCCCAACAGCGTCTCTACCCCGCACAGCAAGAAGTTGATCTATACCTTGTTTCAAAAAGCAGGCACCAAGGAATGGCGAGAGGCCGCCAGTTTTGCCCTAACCATCACGGGCTTGAAGAGCTGGGATGAACTGGCAGCGTGGAAGCCATAGCCCAGCCAAAGGAGCGAGGGTGAGAGGCGCGATCTTGTTTTCGATACCGCGATTTTCGCTCTTGTCGCCATCACCCCAATCCGCTTAAACTGTCCAACATGGCAACTCAGGATTGGTATCTACTCAAGGCGCAGGATCGCGAAGTCTATGGCCCCATCAAGCTCGACCAGCTACAAGCCTGGGCCGCTGAGGCTAAGATCGCGCCACTCGACAAGGTCTCGAATGACAGCAAGCAGACGTGGTCGCGAGCGCCCATGGTGGCCGAGTTGCAGATGGACTGGCTCATCGAGATGCCCGACAACTACCTCTACGGCCCCACTTCGGTAGGCACCATCCAGGAGTTCCTCGCCACGGGCGAGATCGACGGTAACGTCACGGTGATCAACTGCCTCGAAGGCACCAGCACTCGCCTCAGCGAGATGCCCTTCTTTAGCTCCAGCCCGCACCAAGCTCGCAGCGCGGATACCATGCATCATGGCACGTCGTTGCCCGAGTCCTCTGAGACAGGTGATGTCTCATTCCACCTCCGTCAGCGCATCCATCGCATGGAGCGTCAGGTGATGGAATTGCAGCGCGATCTCGGCCTCTCCCACGAGCGGTTGAGCAGCCTGCGCCAGCAATTTATCGAGGCCACAGGACGCGAGCCTCTTTAGCCGAACAGCGGATGGGGGAGGCTCACAGCCCCTTTAAAACCTCCAGCGCTTTGGCTTCAAAAATAGCCTGCCACTCCGGTGCCACGAGCGAGTCACAGTCCTCCTGCGCGTAGCCGCTGTTGTTGCGCTGGGTCACGCTGGGCAGGTAGTAGATGTAACCGTTGGTGTAGCCCGAGACAAAGGCATGGGCGTCGCTCGCTGCCTTCTTGATGTTGAGGCCGATCTGCACCGTCAGCTCGCCGGGGAATGTCACCAGCTTGAAGTTGCCGATGCGCAGACCACACACCTCGACATCGAGCGTGGATTTGCCTGCGGCTTTGGTTTCAGCGAGATGTTTCTTCAACAGTGCGAGGTTGGTATTCAAGCGAGTCAGTTGCTCCATCATCGCGATGTTTTGCAGATAAGCCTCCACGCTCGCGCGGTTATCCGCATCGAGCTGCGATAGCGCCTTTTTTTCAAGCGCCTGATCGTGCAGGTAACTCTGCGCATAGTGTGAGGGAAAGTCCGGCGAGAGCTTCTGCTCGATCAACAGCGGTAGGAATGTCTTGAAGTTGATGTTCGTGGGTTTCAGCGCAGCGAGCAGTTTCGTCTGCTCTGTCTCTATCCTCGCAATGCGGCGTTCGTAGTCCACGGCGCGTGGGATTGAGATGACTTCGTTGCTTACCTTCAAGGCACCGCCCGCCTTCGTTTCGAGCTTCCGCGCCGCGTCCAACACACTGGCCCCGAGCATCGTCCCCAGCGGCTCCGCATCGGCTGGCCGATTCACCTCTTTGTAGCGCACTGGATTGATGTCGCCGCCACAGCCCTGCACAAAAAACGCCAGCGCACCGCCACCGAGCGACGACTCAATGACCTTTGAAGCAAAGCCAGGATAGTCCGCCGAGTTGCCCTTGCTCGGCGGGTTCATGATCGGATGACAGGCGAAGTGGTAGAGCACCGCCAATGGCTGGCCATCCTCGCGATCCAGACGCAGCGGGCCAATCTGCGGGTCTATCGGCCCCACGCTCGCCACATCCTCATCACACGGCATTGAGTAGGCCCGACGCATATCCACCTCGCTGCCATCCTTTAAGGTGAGCCGTCGGTTCTCGCTAATCCTGTCCTCATGCCCGACACCCGCGCCCACTTTGACGGGCACCAGATTCTTGGCCGCCTCCTTCACGACCTGCACCACCAGCGCTGCGGTGTCACCACGTACGACGCCGTGGCAGTGGCTCGCATTGATCACCACGCTGGAAGGCGCAATACCCAACTCCTTTTGCAAAGCACTGCGCAACGTCGCCATGAACCCATTGCCAATGCGCCCGATCCCCTCAATCGCCACTGCATCCACCGTGATGAGCACCACCATCATGTGGTCGTTTTTCAAAACTAGAGCCTTCGCAAAACAAGGATCATTCACGAGCGCAACCGTGCGATCCGTGATGTCGATCCTCGCCACGCCAGCTCGCAACTCAGCCGCGTAAAGCGAGGCCGTGATGAACAAAAAAGCGCAAAGAAGGGCGAGGTAAATCTTCATAGTGTCACTGTGGCTTCGCCGCCTTTGCAGCTTCAATATCAACCTCCAGCTTGGCTTTCATTGCCTCCATCGCATCGCTCCAGGGGCCTGTGTCTTCGACAAACCAATGCTTGAGGCTGGCGGCCTTGCCGATCTTGGTTTTCGCAGCGCGGCGCTCGATGATTTGGAACAAGCGGTCAGCGGCTTTTTCATCGCCGTCTTTGATCCAACTGCCAGCGGTATTCAGAGCATCGGCCAGCTCCTCGCTCTGGTCGGGCATGAGGGCGGCAGCCTTCGCCGCAAGGGATGCCGCGATGTAGCGGTAGTGGTAGCGGAGGTCGGGCGAGGGCTTGTTTTTAGCGAGGCGTTTTTTCTCCTCAGCAGTCGCGAGCAGAGCCGGGGGCTTGCCCTTCACCAGCATCAGTTTGCCGTTGTCGTCATAGGCAGTGCGGCTGATGTCTTTGGCCCGCATCTCGGAGATGTTGGTGGTCTCGAACGAGCCTTCGCTGGCAAAGTTATCGGGCTCCACCTGCGTGCCCATGAGTTCCATACCATAGGCGCGGCAGATCCATGCGGCGGTGCTCCAGGCCTTGGCCCGGGCGGGCTTGGACAGAGTGCCATCGGCGGCATCGCCGAGGGCATCGACATAGATTTTCAGCGCGGGCTGGTAGGCAGCTGGCATGAAGAGAGCCGCCTCGGCGTAGCGATCTTCGCGCACGAAGCGACGTGCGAGCAGCCAGCGTAGATCAAGCCCATCGCCCTCCCATCGCGGCGTCGGGCGGGCTTGTTCGGCGGTGCTCGTCACGTATTTTTTCAGCTCGTCGAGAGTGAGCACACGCTCGGCCACATAGGAGGCCTCGTCATCAAGTCGGCCTCGGTAGAAAATATCCAACGCGGGGGTGAACTCATCGCGCTGGAGATGCAGTGCGCCGAGGTCGCCAGCAGCATTGGAACTGAGCGAAACGATGGCGTAGCTGTCCGGGCGATAGATAAATTCATCGTTCTGGCCTTCGTCGGTGGAGAGCGACTTGGCCTTGCTGAGACTTGCCCAAGCCTTCTGCATCGCCTCGGTAGCCTCGGCGAGTTTGCCTGCGCGGCGCAGCATTTTAGCGCTCAGCCATTGCGCTGTGGCGGTGTCGCTGGTGGCAAGAGCAAGCCAACGTTCTGCTTCGTCATAGCGGCCTGCGGCGTAGGCGATCCAGCCCAGTTGCTCAGCATTCGCCACGTCCTTCAGCTTGGCTTTTTCGATCTCGGCAAGCCATTGCTCACTGCGGCTGGCGACCTTTTCAGCAGCGGGGTCAACGGGGAGTTGGTTGTCGGGATATTTCCAGCTATCGGGCACAGTCTCTGTGGCCAGTACATGGGCGGTGACGAGGGCTCGCAGCCCATTATCGGCGACGCAGCGAGCCAGCGTGTTCGCGGCGGGTGGTGCGGGCAACGGTGAAATCTTGACGGCGACAGGCTTGCCGGTTTCGGCGGGATCAGCTTCAATGTCAGGGGGGAGCGCAACACCATCAGCGCCGAAGTTCAACATGCCAAAGACGTTAGGACGATCGGGAATAATGGCCTTCAGCGAGACGATGGCGCTGGTGTCGCCGAGCGCGAGTTGAGTGAGGTAGAGCTTGGCAGCGGCCTCATAATGGCCAGCGTCCAGCTCGCTCCTGGCCTCCCAGCCATAGCTTTCTGCGGCAAGACCAAGGCTGTCGGCGAAGCCTTCTTTTGCGAGCGTGCGGGTGAGTTGGAACCACTTCGCGGCATCGGCTTTGTGTTCATACACCGCGAGTTTGCCGAGCATGTAGGCGGCCCAGGTGCTGCGGTAATGGCGCTCGGTTTTGGGGCGTTGCAGCAGGGCTTCAAAGGCTGCACGCGCCTCGGCCCAATGCACGGTGCCCTGCCAGAAGGCATAGGCTCCGCGATGGTAGTCGGCGAATTCACTCGCAGCCTCGGCTGGCAGCGGAGCCTTCGCCGTCGCCACAGACACCGAGGCTTCACGAGCAGCCTCGTGTTGCTGCATCGCGGCGGCTTGGTCGGCGGCTTTCACATAACCCTTGGCCAGGGCTTCTTTGAAGTCTGCGTTGTCGGCTTCGCCTGAAGTCCGTGCGGGCCTGAGCGCTGGTGGTGTCGTCGTCGGGAGTCTTGGCTTTTTTGATGACACGCTTTTCAGTTGGCAAAAAATCGCGAGCTAGGCGCTGAACTTCATCCGCCCAATAAAACTCCGGCGCGTGGATGACAGCCTCGCCACCATTGTCGAGCCAGCGATCTGGCCCGAAGAAACCCGTGGCCTGGAGCGAAGCGGTGGCGACAATAAGTGCGAGGACTGAGAAGGCGGGAGCTTTCATGGTGCTCGGTTTATAGCGGAGACGTTGAGCAATGGGAAGAGTAGCTTTTCGTGAAAAAAGCGCGAGGTCCCTCAAAATGGATGACACTGGGGTAGCGTAAAGGAGTGAGGAGTTGGCGGAAGCTTGTCCCAGAATGACTACCACCGGATAGAGCCCCCACAGGATATAAGTCAACGGAGTCGAAAAGAGTATTGGCGAAGATCCGCTGGCGCGATGGGCAGCGTGGCCGTGTATGCCAAAGAAGTCGTCGCAGTGATCGAGCATAACCTTTTACCCCCGGTGTCATCCGTTGTGAGGCAACGATTCCTACCCTAACGCCTCTCTCCGATGTATTTTATTGATGAGGTTCCCCGATGTCAGGGGTGTTCACCGCTGGTAGCCAGCACCGCTTTTGCGACTGGTGCACCCGTCAGGAATCGAACCTGAACCTGCGGCTTCGGAGGCCACAAGCATTGTTGCATAAACCTGGGTAAAATCGGTGTGTAATGATTCTGTAATGGACAAATGATGTTCCACAGTGCATTTTGGTGCATCATCCTGCCACCATGAAGCGCGAACTCGTCAGCCTCAAACCCTGCTCCCATCCTCGTTACTCGTTTCGCGTCACCTTTCGCCAAGGCGAGGACTACGAGCAGAAGTATTTCAAAACCAAGGCTGATGCCAAGGCATTCACCGACGACAAGAAAATCGAACTGCTGAACAAAGGCCGCGAGCATGGCGAGATTACCAACGATGAACGGCAAGCTGTGATCCTGGGGCGGAAGCTGGCGGATGACTACGGCTCCAAGGGAGTGCGAGGCTTCACCCTTGAGGCCGCACTCAAATTCTATGCCAAGCACCTGGACGCCCGAGGGACTTCTGCGCGTATGCTCGCCGCCTTCGATGAATTCTATGCCGCAAAGGAGCGGGATAAGGTTTCAGCCGTCCACCTTCGGGATTTCAAATATCGGCTGGAACCCTTCGCGAGGAAGTTCGCCACTCGGCTTGCGTGCGACTTTGACACCAAAGACCTGAACCGCTGGCTGGAAGCGCTCAAGTGTGCGCCTGCCAGCCGTGGCAACCATCGCCGCCTTTTGCACAACCTTTTTGAATACTGCCGCCGCCGTGGATGGTGCGAAAAGAATCCCGTCACCGATGCCAGCAAGTTGAAGCCCGAGGTTGAAGCGCCGGGCATCCTCACACCCGCCCAAGCTGCCGCCCTGCTCGCCGCCTGCCCTGCCGAGATCGTGCCCGCTGTGGCTATCGGGCTATTCGCTGGCCTGCGCACTGCCGAGATAGCACGGCTGGATTGGAGCGAGGTCAATCTTGCCCGTGGCTTCATCGAAGTTACGGCCAAGAAATCCAAGACCGCCGCCCGCCGCCTTGTCACCATCACGGATAACCTTCGGGCATGGTTGCTTCCTCACGCCAAAACTTCCGGCCCCGTGCGACTCACTGAGGAGCGAATGAAGATTCGTTTCAATGCGGCACGCCTCGCCGCTGGCATCACGGAATGGCCCAACAATGCCGCCCGCCATTCCTTCGCCAGCTACCATCTCGCGCTGCACGAATCTGCCGACAAGACCGCCCTGCAAATCGGACACACCAAGACAGACGTGTTGTTCCAGCACTACCGCGAGTTAGTGACGCCCGAGGATGCCGCCGCCTATTTCGCCATCACGCCCTCGGATGGAATTCAAAGGGAGGTAGCAGCGTGAAGAAATCCGTTCCTCGATACACGGAAGCCGAGCTTGATGCGCTTCACGAAATCTATGAGCAACTCTTTCGAGATCATATCCTCAACCGCACTCCAGGCGGTGCCCACTGGCAAAGAACCCAAGGCTTAGTGGCCGACTTGCTAGCGGGTGCGCTACCGAGGCGATGACAAAAATGCTTTGCCGCATGGATGGGCAAATCTTCGCAGCCTCGCCCGATGCCAAGAACTTCGTCGATCAAGTGCTAGGCAAATACGCCGAGAGCGGCACGGATGAAGAGGTTTATCTGAAAGGCTTCTCGCTGGAGACTATCGACCGCCACCGAGTAGGCGACGGCAACCATGAAGTCGGCGACGCCTGCATTGCGGGTCTGTGGCTCACACAGCCGGACAAGCTCCAACGTCTGTTGGCATCGCGTGCTCTTACCGAGGGTGGGCTGTTGCCACGCCTGCTGCTGATGGAAGTCGATTGCCCTCCCTTGCGGGTGTCTGCCAGCGAGAAGGGAATCAGCGCAGCCACAAAGGGAATGTGGGATGAGGTTATTTCGCGCCTGTTCAATGATTTCAGGCTCAACCCCGATGTGCAAACCATTGAAGCCGAGCATGACGCTCAAGCCTTGCTGATCGACTACCACAATGCCATTGCTGACCGCCGGGAGAGGGAGTTTCACGATGTAACAGGATTTGCTGCACGGTGGATGCCAACGTGATTGAGCGCAATGGACATATCTATTTTGAGGCTAACCTCTCCGATGGCTCGCGTATTTCTTTAAAGGACGAGGCGAACCTTACGCAGCGGCTGGTTGCAAGCAAAGCTCCCAAGAAAGAGCGCAAAGACTATTTGGTCGTCTTCACTCTAACGGATATTCTAAGGCCAAAACTACGCATGGTGAGCAGCATGACCAGCACATACTCTGGTGATCCTGAATACGGATATGATGAGGAAATAGACAGCGAAATAAGCGTCGAATCGGACGCCTTCCCGATACTGTGCGGTGATTTACGGCTACTAACCTCGACTGATGCTTCGTTGGCTCAAGAGATCGAGGCATCAGTGCACGGTACGTCATCCAAGTGATGGTTGATGGGAGTACGGAAGCCAAACGAGCCATCTATTTCCGGCTACGAAGAAGGCAAACCGTGAGCCAGCCAAAAACTAGACCCGTAGCAGGATCAAGCACCTCCCAAACGGATCGAGCAAGATGCACCTTCACGATGGGGTTGAATAGCAAGGCTATCACCACCAGCAGCCACACGCCGACCTCTGGGAGTTCCTCACGGCGCATGGCCAAGAGAACCAGCGCCGTTGCCGTCACGATGCAGCGCAGGAGCATGTAATAGCTGTATGGCAGTGGGAAGGCCCCCACGATGCACGCCACGGCAGTCAGAGCCGCAAGTGCGGGGAAGTATTGTTTCATGCGAATAATTTACTTCTTGGGCAGTGCCTCTTTTTTCATGGCGCGCTTAAAGTTGCTGCCAAACAACGATGCCAGCTCAGAAGCCGTTTCGACAGTCGCAGTTTTTCTGTAAACAGGAGCGGTGACAGACTCATCCTTCAGTTTCTCTTGTGTGGCTAAGCTCTCCATCGGGTGCATCCTCCGAACATGTCGATTGATATTCTTTTCCAAAATTGAAACAGCGCATACAGGGCAAATTGTCCACACGGGGCAATTCTGGCCAATTGGGGTTTGGCGTCTTTTCTTTTGGCTTGTTACGATCAACCGAGCTTGCCTGTTCACAGGCAGCATTTTCATGTCACAAATTCTGGCAAGTGGGTGCATGGAAGAGGGTTGCTAGGAGTTGATCGCCAAGGCAGTGAACAAAATCGAACTTCTTTCGAGGCTGTCAGGAATCCCGCGCATCGTCAACCACCGCCCTGTCGGATTCCCGTTTATGCTCACCAAGGAGCACATCAACCGACGCGCCTTCAAACTCGCGCCCCGACGAACGAGCCCGGCCATCAAGAAGCGACGCCACCTGTTCACCATCCACACGGCGCGCAAACCCCTCTTCCAGCCTTCGCAAGTGCCCGAGGCCATCCAAGTTGTCAGCAACCCGCAAAGTCGCCTCCATGGCCCGCAAAAGGCGTTCCACGCCTGCGGGATCGAGCCCCTTCGCCAAGTCGGCAGCTTCCACCTCCACACGCTTCACCAAGCCCGCCACGGCACGCCCCACGCCCTCGCGAATGGCAGCCGCAGACGCCGCGCATAGAGAAGCCGTTTCACCGTCCAAATCCGTTGCCGTGCGTTGCTGCACAGCCCGCAAAGTTTCACCCGCCGCCCCGTAGCTGATGCGTGCTTCACGCGCAAACCGTCGCACCGGCCAACCTTGGGCAACCGCCACAGGCAGCACCTTGGAAATCCTCGCCTGTCTCATCAATGCAGCAGCCATGCCGCATCCTGCCACTTTTCCAAATTTTTCCCATTTTTTCTGAGGGCATGAGACGCGAAGATGCCGCCCTCCTTCCGCGCGCTCCACTCACCCCCAGACAACTGAGGGAATTCGACAGACCAGGGCCGCCCCCTCACCTCGCCAGGAACCTTTTGAAGCCTACCGCCCGGCCCCCTCTCTCGAAACGACAATTCCCCGCCAAGCTGGCGAGCTTTATTTGCGCTGCCACCGTCGGGCAACTTCGCCAGCGAAGAGGACTTCCACGCCACAGGAAAAGACCATTTGCCTGACCTGATGAAAAGGGCGCGGAGCGTTGGCTTCCTGGGGCGAGGGCGTGGCAGCACAGCCGACTCTGCCGCTGAGTATCAGAGGGCAAGCATTGAACGGGTATTGCGGATATTTTTCTCATTGCGTATAATTACATATATTGCGTTTATCGGTTGCGGCACTGCCGTTCCCGATTACCAGCGCTCTTCCATCCCCCTCGCCATGAAACTTGCTCAAAACCGCATCAATCCCTCTTCTCTAACGCCCGAGGATTACCGTGAGGTTGAACGACTGCTGGCCGAGGTGTTTTCACAGCCAACGGCTAGGCTTGTGAGTGCTGCGGGTGAGGAACTGGAATTGCCGGGGCCTGTCTTTCAAGTGCTGTTGCGTGTTCTTTCTGGCTTTCGTGATCACAAGGCAATGGTGCTGCTGCCGGAGGATGAGACGTTCACCACCCAAGCGGCTGCGGAGTTCCTGGGCATGTCGCGCCCCTTTTTCGTGGGCCTGCTGGAGCAAGGAACGATCCCGCATCATCGCGTGGGAAGCCATCGCCGGGTGTATCTGAAAGACCTTTTGGACTATCAGCAACAGAGGGATCAAAACCGTCGGCAGGCGCTCAATGAAATGACTCGCAGCGTGTTTGCCGCTGGCTTAGACGACGAGGCATGAGAGGTAATTTCCATGTGGTGCTGGATGCTTGCGTGCTGGTGAGTTATTCCGTTTGTGACCTGCTGCTGAGGCTGGCGGAGACGCCACGGTTGCATTCGCCGCATTGGTCGAACCGCATCTTGGATGAGACGTGCATGGCGTATCGGACACGCCGCAAGAACCCTTGGCCAGAGGATCGGGTGCAGAGCTTCAGAAGTGTGCTGGAGCTGCACTTCCCGGAAGCAATGGTGAGCGACTTTGATCACCTGGAAGCCTCTCTCCAGAACGATCCCAAAGACCGCCATGTGCTGGCGGCTGCGATCAAAGCGCAGGCTTCAACCATCGTGACTTTCAACCTCAAGGACTTCCAGCCCGAGGCGCTTGCTCCTTGCGGAATCGAAGCCGTGCATCCTTCCGAGTATCTCGTCGCGCTCTACTCAGTGGATTCCGGCCTTGTCGTATCGAGGCTCAATGACATGGCCACCAGCGCGGGCATTTCGCCGCCTGCACTGCTCTCGCGCTTGGCAAAGACCGTGCCCATGTTTTCGAGTCACGTTGCGGATGCCCTCGGGTGGACGCTTGATGATGGCCAATAGCCTTCTGCCATCGGTGCGGAGAATAGGCATTGTGTGGCCAAAAAGGTGTAACGATTGCGTAACGATTTCTTGATGATATTTGGTGCATTTCGGTGCATTTACACTGTTCAAGTGAACAGTGTTCGAGGGCGCGAAAAGCGCGGCTTGTTTTGCGTTCCTTTCCTTGTCCCATAAGGGATTCAGCCGCTTTTGCGACTGGTGCACCCGTCAGGAATCGAACCTGAACCTGCGGCTTCGGAGACCACCGTTATATCCGTTTAACTACGGGTGCGTTTGGCTCTGTTTCAGAGCGGGTGATGCGTTGCACGGGATGCTACGTGGAGCAAGTCTTTTGACAATGGGCGTCCTGGCTTGCCTTGAGTTGTGCGGATGAATAGCGCGATGTTTCGATGGCAGGTGGCAGAAGTCGTTGTCTTGTCACGGCAGACTTTTCGCCCTGTCCCCTTCTCATCTTTCCCACCATGCCTACCAACATTCTTGGCTCCGAACTCCGCTCCTGCTGCCGCAATCCCATGACGGGTTTTTACCGCGATGGCTATTGCCGCACGGGGGCTGGGGATAAGGGGCTGCACACGGTGTGTGTCGAGGTCACAGATGAGTTTTTGGCCTTCTCCGCGATGCGTGGCAATGACCTCAGCACGCCTGTGCCTGAGTTTGCTTTCCCTGGGCTAAAGGCTGGCGACTTGTGGTGCCTTTGCGTCACGCGCTGGGTGGAGGCGTTTCAGGCGGGGATGGCTCCACGGGTGAATCTGGAGGCCACTCATTCCTCGGTCATCGAGTTCGTTGATCTCGCGGATTTACAGGCTCACGCGATGAGCAAGTAGCAAAGAGCAGTGGAGCCCTCAGACTTAGCTAGCTGGCTCTGGGCGCACGGCGGTGGGCTTCGCTTTGCTCTCGTTTTTGGCAAAGCCGAGCAAGGTGGCGACTTCCTCTTGCATGGTCTCGATCTCGTCGAGGCGCAGCTCGGGGTCGCGGATGACGAAGACTTCGCCCGTCTTCTTGTTTTCATACATCAGGAGACGGCCCGCTTCGCTGTGCTTCACGGCGGTGGGGGCGAGGATACGCTTCCTCTCCAGCATGAGCGCGAGAATGTAGCGGGCTTGCTCGGTGGTGGGGTCTTCTTCATGGATGAGACGTTGCAGTAGGGCGCTAGCATTCTCGCGTGGGGTGACTTCGGGGCGCACCTCGGTCTGCGGTTTTTCATAGGTGCTCTTCCAAAATGAAAACGGTGGATGATCCTGGCTGTCCTGCTCCCAAGCCTCTGCCGAAACATCGCGGCGGGAGTAGTCTCCTGATTTTTTGTCGAAGTAGATGGCGGTGTAAAATTTCTCGCCCTCTTCAAAAC
>JANOAR010000188.1:0-3578 GCA_031411235.1 Verrucomicrobiota bacterium
CCCTGCGGTCGGTTGGCTCACCCTTCGGGCTTCGCTTCGCTCAGTCTGTCTCGCACGTCGCCACCGTGCTCGGCTCACAGTCTCCAAGTTCCCTCGTCCAACCCGTGGCCCATCCAAAGCCTTGCCCCACGGCTCTCAGGCATCGACTCCCGGACATAGCTATCAGTGGTGCGGTCAGGACGGCAATTCACGCGGCAATTCACGCGGCAATTCACGCGGCAATTCACGCGGCGATGAGTTCGGTGACGAGGGCGGTGAGGAGGTCCGCGGCGGTGGCGCGGGAGGCGGCGAGCTGCGTTTCCAACGCGTCCACCAAGGCGATCCGTTACTCCACTTTGGCCACGATCCGGCGTTGTTCGGCTTCCATCAGGCTAGACATGGTAAGTCACGGCATCCTTGTCGCCGATGCTGACGTGCCCTGCCTTCTGGAGCTTTTCGAGCAGGCCTGCGGCGTCGGCGTCGGTGGCGTTCTTGCCTAGCTGGGATTTAAGGTGGCTCAGCAGGGTCTTCTTCTTTTTCGGGCGATTGGCTACGTTCTTCCGCAGGTGCTCCAGCACCCGATTCAACGGCTCCTCTTGTCTTGCAGGTTCTGCTTTTGCTGCCACGGCTTCCACCTTGGCCGTGCCGGAGAAAGTCAGCGTGGCGAAGCTGTCGTGGCGGCGAGCGTGAATGTGCCGGCTCCGCAGGTGCTCGACCAGCGGGTCAAAACCCGTGTCCTTGGAGACGATGTGAATGTAGGCGGCAGGGTCGGCGCTCACCGTCCGGCCCACATAGTAGGCGAGCGTAAAATCGAGGGCGTTCTTACCGGAAGACGCCAGACGGATGAGCTGCACGGAGGCAGCATGCTCCATCAGTTTCTCGACCATTCCGGCATCCAGCTTGGTCTGCTTCGCTCCCAGCAGCAGCGTGAAGTTCACCGACTTGGCCCCGATGACGGAGACATCGATCTGATGCACGTTCTCGAAGTCCACAAAGACATGGTTGAGCGGCGGAGCGATTTCGTTGGTGGCAGACATGGGCATCATTGGTGAGTGAGTTCGGCGGCGAGGGCGGAGAGGAGGTTCGCGGCGGTGGCGCGGGAGGCGGCGAGCTGCGTTTCCAACCCGTCCACCAAGGCCATCAGCTGCTCCACTTTGGCCACGATCCGGCGTTGTTCGGCGAGGGGTGGGATGGCGATTGGAAGTTGCTTCAACTTTGACGCCTTGATGCCCTTCGCCGTCACTCCAGTCCCATTCTTGTCCAAGATGAACTGGAACTGGTCGCTTAGAATCTGAAGCACCAAGAAGGCGGGATCGAGCGCGCCGTAACTCTGAAAGCAAATGACGCGCTGCGCTAAGGCGAAGCGTTCAGTCAGTTCGATGACTGCGGCATTGCCCATCGGCGCCTCAGTCGTGAACAGGACGTCGCCCGCCTTTGGGAACCCTCGGGTCATCCAAGCGTGGTATTCGCTCTCGGACAGAAACTCTTCGGGCGAGAGGTTGATTTGGCCCTTCCGCACATTCTTCGCCGTCAGCAAGCGAACGCCACTTGACAGCTTCGCAGGCGTCTTGCCGCGATAGTCCACGAAAAGAACAAGGTCAGCCAATCCGCGCCATGCCCATGTTTCGGCAATGTCCCAACGGTCGTCGCCTGACAACAACGGTTGGTTTTCTTCATCGGCTCGGTGGTCGCTGGCCGCCGTCTCGCGTCGGCGTTCGTCGTTTCGCGCCAGCGAATCCTCCACTGGTTCGTCGTTGGGGTCTTGGGGGACGAGTTTGCCTTGGACGGCGAGGGTGAGGATGGACTTCCTCAAGGATGAAGGAGGAATGATGAAGGATGAATGGAAGAGATAATCCAAATTGGCCGGGGTGGGCGCGTCGGCAAAGCGGGCCAGCGACGCGCGGGCGAGCGCGGCGTGCCACGTCTCCCGTTCCTGCTGCTGCGCTTCCAGCCGATCACACAACGCCATCAACTCATCCACCTTCGCCACGATCCGCTTCTGCTCGGCGAGGGGCGGGAGGCCGATGCGAATGGGATCAAGGGAGCCTTGGCTGACTGCGGGCACGGACGTGCCGGACTGATACTTGGTCAGGTCGAGGCTGCGCATGAACAACAGGAGCCATCGGTCATCAGTAAGCCCAATCGGCTGAATGCCAGAGCAGTTGTTGTCGATGATTGTCGGTTTAATCACCAGCCGACGTTTGTGCGTAGCGATGGCTCCGCCGATCTTGGGGAAGATGACGGTGCCTACAGGATTCGCACGCGCTCTGATTTTCTTCATCACGTCCGCATCGATAGAGTGAACGGTTCTATGAATTTCGACTTCGTTGCCGGGAAGGTTCATGTCGCTGACTTTGCAGAACAGGAACTCCCCGTCGGTCTCTCCTTGGTATTGCATCGGAAAGCCGCAGCCAGTTGCCCAGATTCCGACGTGACCGAGGGGTAGCCAAGCCCAGCCAGACGGAAATTCGTATTCGGACTCGTCTGTGATCGAAGTCTCGATCTCTCCGAGAAAGGGATTCTCGGATTTCTTGTCTGGCAGAGCGGTGGCGATCCGTGCAACTAGCGCCTCCGCCGGTTCGTCATTGGGGTCTTGGACGACAAGTTTGCCTGTTACCGCAAAATTCCGCACTAACTCGCGCATCTTCGCCACCGCATCGGGCGCGTCGGCGAACTGGTCGAAGTTTTCGAAAAACGTTTCCAGCGTCATTCAGCAGTCCCGGCGGTGAGGAGTTTCCGAATCCCAAAGGGATTCCGTAATACAGCCCAGGGTTGCGGCGAAGCCGCTACCCTGGGTAAACAAACACGCACGACCCTCTGACCCCGAACCCCAACGGGGTTCCGTCCGTGGCTCGGAATGACGTGGGCGGAGGGACCAACGATGATGGACGGAACCCCGTTGGGGTTCGGCACCATGACACGGTGGGAACGCCGTAAACCCAGGGTTCTGCGAACCCTGGGCTGCATGAAAGAAGCCCCTTGGGCTTCAATGCAGATGATCTGATGCCCATTCCTCATCGTGACAGAGCCTCCATGAGCTGGGCTTTCAACTGGCTGCGGGTGGCGGCGATCTGGGCGAGGAGCTTTTCGTATTCGGGCAGGAGGTGGTCCACGTCGCCGGGGCCGGTGTCGGGGTTGTGCGGGTTCTTGAGGTCGAGGTTGAAGTTGCCGGCCTTGATCGTGTCGAGGGAGACGCGCCAGGCTTGCTCGTTTTCCACGCGGGATTTGAAGCCGTCTTTTTCCTCGCCCCACCAGGCGCGCTCGGCCTCGAACTCTTCGATGCGGATGGGTTTGCCTTTGTTGTAGCTTTTGGCGCCGGGCGGATAGGGGTGCTCGTAATACCAGACGTGGGTGGTGGGCGCGCCCTTGGTGAAGAAGAGGAGGTTGGTGCGGATGCCGGTGTAGGGATTGAAGACGCCGTTGGGCAGGCGGACGATGGTGTGGAGGTTGCACTCGGTGAGGAGGGCCTCCTTGATGCGGGTCTTGACGCCTTCGCCGAAGAGGGTGCCGTCGGGCAGCACGAGTCCGGCGCGGCCGCCGGGCTTGAGGATCTTCATGAGGAGCACGAGGAAGAGGTCGGCGGTCTCGCGGGTGCGGAA
>JANOAR010000189.1:0-2112 GCA_031411235.1 Verrucomicrobiota bacterium
GACTGCGCTGGGTGGGACGTTCCTGTATGGGGAGATTACGGGCTTTAATCTCAATGCATCGGGTGTCAGCGTCGATGGAGGCTTCGGCATCGTTCTGAGCACCGTGACGAGCGGCAACATCACTCTCGGCACGGCGACATCGATCGGCGGGCAGATCAGCGCCACGGCTGCTGGGAATATCATCGTCAACGGTCCGCTTTCCTCCGCGACGATTACAGAACTCAACGGCGTGAACATCAGCGGTGCAGGCAACATCGCCGCGACTGGCGGAACCACGCTCACAAACACGGGCACGGGCACGCTCAGCGGTGTGATTTCCGGCGGCGCGCTCACGAAACTCGGCGCGGGGACGGTCACGCTGACGAATGCGAACACCTACACCGGCATCACCACGATCACCGGCGGCGCGTTGCAAGTCGGCAACGGGGGCACCACCGGCGCGCTGGGCGCAGCCGCGGTGACAAACAATTCCGCGCTGGTCTTCAACCGCAGCAACAGCCTCACCATCGCGAACAACATCTCCGGCACGGGCACGCTGAACGTGACGGCCGGCGGTATCACCGCGAGTGGCGTTTGGAGCCTCGGCGGCGATGCGACGCTGACCAGCACGGCAGGGATCACTTTCAACAACACGGTGACGATGGCTGTGAATAAGAACCTCACCGCTACGGCGACGGGCACGAGCGACGGGACGATCAGCCTTGCAAATTCCTCGGCTGACCTTGCGGCGAGCGGGACGGGGACGATCTCGCTGACGACGGCGCGGAATATTTCGCTGTCGAGCGGGGCGAGTGTCACGACGGTGAATGGCGCGCTTACTTTGAGCGCGAACCAACAGGTGACGCCGACGAGCGGAAACTTCTTCGGTGTCAGCCTGGACGGCGCTGTTCAGGCCACGGGAACCGGCGTTGTGTCTGTCTCGGGTAAGGGGGGCACAGATGCCAGCGGGTTTCAGCACGGAGTCCGCATTTCAAATACTGGCTCCATCTCGGGTGGTAGTGGCGCGGGCGATAAGACGATCGTCACCGGGCAGGGAGGTATTTCAACAGGGGGCGGAAATGCGGGGGTCTTGTTGGTTGATAGTGCAGCCAGCGCGCTAATTACATCCAGCGGTGGAAATGTGGTCGTGACCGGAAGCGGTGGTGGAAGTGGTGGAAGCGGCGACAATAACGGCGTTTCGCTCGGTTACTTTGGCGGGACGATTACGGCCGGGGGAACGGGCAACGTGACGGTCTTCGGAACGGGCGGGACGGCGTCGTCGGTCGGAAACGGCCTCTTTGTATTCGACAACGCGGTGATTACCTCGGGCGGAGGCAACGTCACGGCGACCGGAGTCGGCTCCGCGGGCACTGCTGCCGGGCAGTTCGGGATTTACAATACGGGTAAAATCATGGCTGGCGGAAGCGGCAGCGTAGTGGTCTCCGGGACTGCGCTTTCTACGGGTTCTAACAGCGCGGGAATTTTGGTGCGCTCCATCGCGAATGTGTCGTCGGCAAACGGGACGGTGCAGGTGACGGGTGCTGCAGCGTCCGGAAACTTCGGCATCGACTTTGAGTCCGGCGGTCAGATTTTCTCAGGCGGAAATCAAGCGGTGACGCTGATTACGGACAGCATGCGGGTGGTCGGCACGGCGTCGATTAGCTCGGGCACGGGAGCAACGACGATAGTCCAGCGCACGGCGGGGACTTCGATCAATCTCGGTGCAGCGGATGTGCTGACGGGTAGCCCGCTTACGCTCGGACTGACAGATGCGGAGTTCGACCGTATCACAGGAGGCACTCTGCAAATCGGTAACGCCAGCAGCGGCGCGATCACGGTAAGCGCGGCGATTTCGCACACGAATACGAACGCGATCACGCTGACGGCGGGGACGGGGCAGAACATCAATCTGAACGCGAACTTCACGACGGCGGGCGGGCCATTGACGTTCTCGAATGCAGTGGTGCTTGCGGCAAATGCAGCGATCGATACGACGAATGCCGGAGGAACGGCGACGGGCGCGGCAGTTACCTTTAGCGGTGCAATCAATGCGGATGCGGCGGCGAGCAATCGCACGCTGAGCATCGCGGCGGGAACGGGCGGCGCGGTTTCGTTTGGCGGCGTAATTGGTGG
>JANOAR010000190.1:0-1516 GCA_031411235.1 Verrucomicrobiota bacterium
AAGCTGAGGTAGCGCGCCTGCGCATCGCCTTTGAGCGACATCGGTGGATCGAGGTTGAGAATGCGCGGCTCTTTGGGGCGAATGACCGTGCCTTGGTAGAGGCTGGGCAACCAGCCATTGCTAAAGTTATCCACGCCCAAAACGGGCAGCCCGCGTGGGTCGGTGAGTGCCACGTAGGCTGGCAGATCTTGGTTCTCGGAGCCGAGCCCGTACGTTAGCCAACTGCCCAGCGTGGGCCGGCCCGCGGTGACTTGGCCATTGAGCAACGCATAGATCGACTGGCCGTGATTGTTGACCCCGGTGTGCATGGATCGGATCAGCGTCATCTCGTCGGCGATGCTGCCCATGTAGGGCACCAGCTCGCTCATCTCGGTGCCGCATTGGCCATGCTTTTTGAACTTCCACTGTGGCCCCATCACCTCGCGGCTGGCACCGGCTGCGTCGTCGTATTTGACCTCACCAGGAAAGTCTTTGCCATCGAGCTTTACCAGCTCGGGCTTCGGCTCAAAGAGGTCGATGTGGCTCGGCCCGCCCTGCATGAACATGGAGATCATCGCTTTCGCCTGGCCAAAGCCATGCGCAGGCTTGGGCGTGAGGTCGTAGTGCTGGTTCAGCCCCGCGAGCGCAGGGTTGGCCAGCAGCCCCTGGTCGCGCAGCAAGGTGGCCAGCGCGATGGTGCCCATGCCATAGGCTCCTTGGAGGAATTTGCGACGATGCAGCGACTCGATCATGATGCAGAGGCATACGCTGCGAAGACGAGGGCTCTAGCGATTGAAGGTTTAGCTGAATTAAGCTCGGTGTAAATTTAGACGACATCACGCTTCGCTGCCACGATGTGAGTCACTCGCATTCGAGTTGACCCAGGCCAGGATTCGTTCGAGGGCACCTGAGCCTTTACTCCCCCCCAAATATGAAGCTATCTCACCCCCTCGCCTCTCTCCTGGCCAATAACAAACAATGGTCTACTGCCCGCCGTGCTGCGGATCCAAAATTCTTCGAGCGCTTGCGTGGCATCCAGTCACCCGAGTATCTATGGATCGGCTGTGCAGACTCCCGCGTGCCTGCGAATGAAATTGTGGATCTCGCGCCGGGCGAACTTTTCGTCCATCGCAACGTCGCCAACGTCGTCGTCCACACCGACTTGAACTGCCTCTCTGTTCTCCAATACGCCGTGGATGTTTTGAAGGTGAAGCACATCATCGTCTGTGGTCACTACGGCTGCGGGGGTGTCGCGGCGGCGCTTAGCAATGTGAAGCTCGGGCTCATCAACAATTGGCTCCGGCATGTGCAGGACGTGAGCCAGAAATACGCTACCCAACTGCAAGCCACGCCCGAGGAATCGCGAGTGGATCGGCTGTGCGAGCTAAACGTCATTGAGCAAGTTATGAACGTCTGCCAAACCACCGTCATGGAGAGCGCCTGGGAGCGCGAACAGGACGTGACCGTACACGGCTGGATCTACGGGTTGCACGATGGCATCGTGCGCGACCTCGATGTCGATGTGGCCGATCCCGAA
>JANOAR010000191.1:0-8821 GCA_031411235.1 Verrucomicrobiota bacterium
TGGCGAAAGCCATGCGGAGGCGATGACGGGGAATGTGTGGTTCCCCACGCCGACGCCTACGGCAGCGGAGTTCGGGGCGAAGCTGACGGAGTTTGAGGCGGTACTGACGGCGCTGGAGAATGAGCGCCTGATCACGAAGAACCTGACGGCGCAGAAGGACCAGATCCGCAAGGACTTTGAATTCCTCTTCACCCTGCGAGGCAGCTATGTGCAGACGGCGAGCAACTCGAATGCGGATGTGATCGCGACGGCGGGCCTGATGATCCGCAATGCACCCACGCCCATGGGGGTGCTGCCGCCGCCGCTGGGCCTGCGCCTGGATACGACGCAACTGCCAGGTGAACTGGATGCGCGCTGGAATACGGTGAGCGGGGCGAAGAGTTATGCGCTGGAGTGCGCGGAACTGGTGAACGGTGAGCCGCTGCTGTGGGTGTCGGCCTCGGTGAGTGGCAAGCTGAGCTAGCTGATGAAGCAACTGGTGCCTGGAAAGCGCTACGTCTTCCGCGTGGCGGCCATTGGTGGGTCGAGTGGGATCAGCGCCTGGAGCCCTCTCGTGGAACGGATGGCGTCGTAGTGGGGCCGCTGCACTTTCGGAGCGCTGGGAGGGGTTGGGGGACTGGCGCTTCGGAGGGGGGATTGGAAGACTATCAGACCATGAGACTATGAGACGGAGTGATGGAGTGATGAGTGACGGGAAACGGGAGATGAAAATATTATGAAGACACTATTTCAGACACGGGTCATGCGGGGTGGGGTGGTTCGGCAGAGCGGGAGGCTTGTCGTGGCGGCTTATGATCCGGCGCTGCCGGAGGATGGGGCGCTGGTGGTGGCGGGGGTGCTGCGTTCGCAGTTCCAAGGGCTGGCGACGATGATCAATGCCATACCGGCGGGGCCTCCTGGGCCACAGGGAATCCAGGGTGTGCAGGGGATTCCTGGCGAGCAGGGCTTGCCGGGTATTCAGGGGGCGCAGGGGGCGCAGGGTGGGCAAGGTCTTCAGGGCGAGCCTGGTCAGCCGGGGGCGCAAGGGCCGCCCTTTGCCAACGCCGTGGTGGATGGGGTGGCGACGCTGCCGCCGAGCTACCCCGCGACGGTGCAGACGAGCTTCGACGGGACGAATGTGCATTTCACCTTCGGCCTGCCGCAGGGCTACACGGGAGCGGAGGGGCCGCAGGGCATCCAGGGGCCGCCCTTTGCCAGTGCGGTGGTGGATGGGGTGACGACGCTGCCAGCGGGTTACCCGGCGACGGTGCAGACGAGCTTCGATGGCTACGCGGTGCATTTCTCCTTCGGCATCCCACAGGGCTACGCGGGGCCGGAGGGGGCGGCGGGCAACACGGGGTCGCAGGGGGAGCAAGGTATCCAAGGCCAGCAGGGCAACCAAGGGACGGATGGCAATACGGGGCCGCAGGGCGTGCAGGGGCCACCGGGCGAGGTGACGCTGGGGCAACTGAACGAGGCGATCTCGGCGACGGCACGCAATCCCAGCGCGGTGCAGCCGCTCGCGCTGGTGGTGAGTGATCCGCCGACGCAGGCGGAGGTGCAGCAGATCGCGAACAAGCTCGATGAACTGCTGACGGCACTGAAGCGGGGTATGGGGGCAGGAAGGAAAAAGGGATAAGGGGAAGTGGTCAACGCAAAACCCGCCGCACAAAAGGCTTCTCCAATGGCTATTTCGAGGTTTAGTCGCGCCCCCTTTCCTCCAACCTCAATGCCCACCGTCGCCTCCTACTGCACTACCTTTTTGAAGCCTGAAATGCTGCACCTTTACCGGCAGATCAGCGGGCTGAAAAAGTGGGAGACCTTCGTGATCACCAAAGAACGCCAGAGCGAGGAGCTGTTTCCTTTTCCCAAAGATCGCATCGAAATCGCGCCGACGGTGAAGAGCAACTTCGTCCGTCGCTTCTGGCTGAAGCACATCCTCGGGCAGCCGCCGATTGTTTATCGCGGTGAGTATGGTGCCCTGGCGAAGGTGCTGGAGCGTCGTTACGCGGACGTGCTGCACGTCTATTTTGGCCACACGGGTGTGCATTTGCTGCCTTTTCTAAAGCAGTGGCCCAAGGCTTCGGTGGTGTCCTTTCACGGTATGGACATTCAGACGCGTGGGCATGACCCGAGCTATGAGGCTAGGCTGCGCGAACTGTTGCAAACGACCACCTTGGTGCTTGCCCGCTCGCACTCGCTCCAGGATCGGCTGCTGGAGCTGGGCTGTCCGCCTGAGAAGTTGCGCATGAACCGCACGGGCATTCCGCTGGATCAATTCGAGTACTTCGAGCGCGAGATGCCTAGCGATGGCGCGTGGCGCTTTGTGCAGGCCTGCCGCCTGATCGAAAAGAAGGGGCTCGATGATGCTATCCATGCTTTCGCTCGCTTCGTGGTGAAATATCCCCGCGCCACCTTCACCATCGCTGGGGAGGGGCCGCTGCTGCCGCAACTCGAAGCTCTGCGCGATAAGCTGGGCTTGCACCAGCAGATTACTTTTACAGGCTTCTTGAAGGGGAATGAGCTGTGCAAGCTCTATGACCGCTCGCATATTTTCATCCATCCCAGTCGTGTCACGGCGGATGGCAACCAGGAGGGCATCCCGAATTCATGCTGGAAGCGATGGCCACGGGCCTGCCCGTCATCGCCACTCAGCATGGCGGTATCCCCGAGGCGGTGCGCAACGGCATTACGGGGTTGCTCGTGTCGGAGCGGGACGTTGATGCTTTGCATGAGGCGATGCTCAGCCTCGCGCAGACGCCCTTCCTTTGGCAATCCATGAGCGCTGAGGCCGGAGCGGACATGAAGGCGAATTTCGAGAGCAAGGCGCAGATCGAGAAGCTGGAGGCCGTGTATGCCGAGGCTTTGGAGATCGCCAACGCCAGCCATTAACCACCGCTGAAACGCCGCGTTCGGGATTAAAGCCCCAGAGACTTCCGCGTTTTGGCGGGCATTGAGGCCACGACTAGCTGGTAAGAGTGCAGGACGAGGTCATGCACCAGCTTGGACGGGACGGTGCCATCCAGCAGGATGGTGTTCCAGTGGCGTTTGTTCATGTGGTAGCCGGGGATGATGCTGGCGTACTCGTCGCGCAGCTCTACCGCACGCTCTGGGGCACACTTCAGATTCACTCGGGCGGGGTAGTCATCCGGGACGGTGAGGGCGAAGAGCTTGCCCGCGACTTTATAAACCAGCACATCGGGGCCGAAGGGGGTGGTTTCCTCGGCCAAAGGAAGGGAAAGGCAGAGGGTGCAAAAGTCTGTGAGATCCATTCCTGAGTGAACTCAGAAGAAAGTGCAACGTCAAGCCAAGCGATGCCGAGGCGGAAAATAGTACCCTGGGTGCCAAAGAGCCAAGATCCACAAAATATTCGCAAATCAAAATATTCTATGGATTTTATGTTTAATTATGGTAAACGTTGAATTGTAAATCCCGACCCCTCCCACAAATATGTTCATTGCTGCCTCCCCACCACGCGCAATTTCACCTCACGTTGGCTTTCCTGAAGTGCCAACGAAGCTCCCACAAGGTGAGCCTTTCAGGCCGCCCGGAAGTGTTGGGGTGCTTGTTCCTCCTGTCGGACAGCCGCACAATCCAAGGCTGATGGCCCAGGGCGATGCCTCGGTGCAGATGCCTTCGATTGATTCGATTATCTCAATGCTGCACGCCCAAGCTCCCGAGGGGGGCAGTGGGCTCGACACGCTACGGATGCAGATGTTTGGTCGCTACTATGACGAACTCGAAGGGCGGATGAAAGAGCTGCGTGCCGTGGTCGATGGCAGCGTGGCGAGGAATCGCCGGGCGCTGGTGGAGCGCGTCGATGAACTCGGCTCGGCGCTGCATCGCGATATGGTCGCGCTACGCCAGGAAACGAATAAAGAACTCGAAGATCTGAAGCGTGATGTCTTCACGGCGGTGATGAGCTTGAGCGCTCTGAATGACAAGCTGGGCATGGCGGATTCGCGTTTCCGCGAGACGTGGACGGCTTTGGCCAAGGCGCTCACGGATCGTATCGACCAGCAGGCGGGTAGTTTTCAGGCAGGGATCAGGGCCTTCCAGGAGCGCGTGGATGCCACCATCGCAGACAAGGTGGTGCGCGAAGTCACCGCTGCACTGACGCGGCCGCAGGCACCCATGCGTTCCTAGTATTCACCTCATTCGTCGGTGTCATGATTATCCTCAAACCAGGCGCGAAGACCAAGCACCAGGTGGGTTTAGACAACCCGCTTGAAGGTGGGGCCGTGGCTGCGATGAGCGATCCACAAACCAGCGCCGAGTGGCTCATGCGCCAAGCCCAGGAGCCTCGTGCGGTGCGTGAGTGGGCGAGTGCCTTGCGTCGTCCTGTGGAGACGATTTTTGAGGAAGCTGTCATCCGGGAGCCCAACCGTATGGCGCGACTTTTTGCGCCGATCTTGGACGCAGCTATGACGCAACAGCGGCACAGCGCTCGGGCAAAGTTTTTCGATAACTTATGGCGTTGGGTCACCAGTCTGACGACGCCCAAAGTCTGGGGCTGGACGCTCCGTGCCTTGTGGGAGGGAGAGAATCCTTGGCGTTATGTCGAGGAGCGTGCGCTGTGGTTCGAGGTCGTCGAGGTCGCGGTATTCGACCCTCGCACGGGGGCTCTGCTGGCCAAGTCGGAGTCACCGAGCCGAGCCGTGCTGCGTCATGCTGCGCCGCTGGAGTGTATCCCTTTGCTTGGCTCGGCCAGTGCGCAGCTTGACGCGCAGGAAGGCGAGCACGAGGCCAGCACCAGTGCCGAGAGTCAGCTCATCATTCTCGTAGGCCAGCGCTGCCGCATGGCGGTGCGTGTCACGGGGCAGCCTCCCTTGTCGTTGCGTGCCAGTTTGCAGAACCTATGCCACGAGGCGGATAGCATCCTTGAGCGGACTGCTAACAACCCATCATGGACGCGGCAGCTCTTGGAAGGCGTCGCCCTGCGAGCCCTGCAAGGCGAAGGCCCCGCGACCCGAGTGTGGACGCTGCGGCATGGCATGGCGATGCTCAGCCTGTTGCTCGTATTGGCCGTCGCCGGGCTGAGCTGGGTCGGCGTGCGCGAGTACCGCTGGCAGACCTTTCTCGGTCTCTTGGATGGAGAGCCTGGGGTGCAAGTCATCAGCCAAACCACTGCCTGGGGCCAGACGCTGGTGGAGGGCATTCGTGATCCCGAAGCCCGCGATCCCAAGCTGCTAGCCCTGAGTATGGGCATCGGCTTGAACCATGTTTCTCTGCGCTTTCCCAGCATCACTGTGGCTCTCGCCGAGTCGGCTGGGCCTCGCCCCATTATCGCCCATCGCACTGGGGCAACTAAGCAGCTGAGCACAACAATCATCACACCGCAATTCAAGCCGCTCGTGACCACGGTAATGGAGCCACAGGCCGTGGGTTTAAAGGAAATCACCACCACGACGAACCTGGCTTCAGGGGCCAGTTCAGCCCGCTCTGTCGAGACTGTCCGTGTGCTGATGCGTCTGCCGGAGTCGCTCAAACTAAGCCTCCAGGGAAACCGACTCATCGCCCAGGGTGCGCTGGCCGAGCCTGATTACTCGCGCCTCGCCGCTGCACCGCAAAAATTTGCCTGGATCGCGGCGGTAGAAATGGCGGACGTGCAGGACATCACCAACGCAGAAATCCACGGCCACCAGAGAGCGATAGCTGCCGTCCACATCACCTTTCAGCCGGACTCCGATGCGCTTGCCCCAGGCTCTGAGGCCAGCCTCACGAGCCTCGTCAATGACATTCAAGCGCTGGTCATCCAGTCGGCATTGAAGAGCCAAAAGGTGCGGCTGGGCTTCTGCGGCAAAGACCCTAGCGAGGCCGATAGCCCTATCGAAGCGGGCCGACAGGCGGCGCTCCAGCTCGCACTCATGCGGTTGGGCGTATCACCCGAGTGCTTCGCCCAGGCCTTGCCGACGCAGGTCACTGCCACGCTGATGCCTTCTGATTGTCTTGCCCTTCAAGTCACCCTCATCCCCACCTCCATCTAGCCGATTTATGAACGCCTTCAGAATCCGCACGCTCTTCATCATGCTCGGCCTTGGGCTGGGACCACTGACACTGCTCATCGTTGGGCTACGCTTCTTGCCGGGCGGTCTTTTACCCTGGATCTGGTACGGGCTGTTGGCCTGCGTCACCATCGCCCTGGCGATTGGCGCTAGCGGGGCTGTCTCCCGCCCACTCAGCGATGCTATCGCGGCCTTCGTCACCCTCTTCCGCACGGGCGGCAAGCATAAGCCCCGCACCTGGGTGCCCACCGAGTACAGTGCCATGCAGGAGTCGCTGACTCGGCTGGTTGCCGACCACGGTAGCCGCTGTGCCGACATCGAGCGCAGTCTCAGTGCCCAAGCCGCTGCTCTCGCTGAGGCCGAGAGCGCCGCCATCCGTGGGCTGGAAGTCCTGCACGCCGTGGTGGATTCCGCCAGCGAGGGCATCGTCTTCGTCCATGCCGATGGCCATGTGGCGATGATCAACACCCGTGCGAGTGAGTTGCTCAGCCTCACCGATGACTATGCCGCGCCTGGCATCGGCATCGCCACTTGGTTGGAAAACGTGGTGACACAGTTCCAAAACTCCAGCGACCTCTTGCAAACGCTCACCTCGTGGCAGCGCACCGCCAGTGGCCTCTATGAACTCGAAGCCGAACTCGCGGGTGATGAGCCTCGTCTCGTCACCCTACGCTCGGTCGATGTGCGCCGCGATGGCACCACGCTGTTGGGTCGCCTGTGGCTATTCCGCGAGAATTCGGATCAACGCCGTGCTACTCAGCGACTTCGGGTTTCGCAAAAGATGGAGTCCATCGGCCAACTCGCTGGCGGTATCGCCCATGACTTCAACAACCTGCTCACCGCCATCCGGGGAAACCTCACCATGGCCGAACTGGTCGAAGACCAAAAAGAGTACCGCGACCGCTTGCAAGGTGCCACGCGAGCCACCGTCCGCGCGGCTGAACTGGTAAGGCAACTGCTCGGCTACTCGCGCCGCAGCGACAGCACCAAGGCCAGCACCGACATTACGCATCTTGTCTCCGAGACCCGCAGTATCCTGCGCTCCAGCATCGACCCCAGGGTCGCCATTCGCACCAACGTTGAACCCGCTATCTGGCAGGCCTGCGCGGATCCCGTGCAACTAGAGCAGGTGCTGCTGAATCTCTGCCTCAATGCTCGCGATGCCTTGCCCGAAAAGGGCGGCGTTATCGACATCAGTGCCTTCAACCTTGCGGCCAAACCTGGTGCCGATGCCGACCATCCCAGCGCTAAAAACCAAGTAACGCTGCGCATTCGCGACAACGGCACGGGCATCCCTCTGGAGGCTCGCGAGCACATCTTTGAGCCTTACTTCACCACCAAGGCTGCCGACAAAGGCACGGGCCTCGGTCTCGCCATGGCACGCACCATCATCGAGGAAGCGGGTGGGCGTATCGAGTTCGATAGCGAGCTGGGCAAGGGCACCGAGTTCCGCCTTTATTTCCCCGCAAACATCAGCGTCGCAGACCCAGAGCTTAGCGTTGAAGCCACTGCGACCAAGCCAGTGCGCGACTCGCGCACGGGCACGCTGCTCGTCGTCGATGACGAGGCTCCTGTCCGCTCCATCGCTGCGCAAATGCTGCGCTACCTCGGCTACAAAGTCGTCGAAGCTGCCGATGGCATCGAGGCCATCTCCAAGCTGGAATCGAGCGACGTTCCCTTCGACGCCGTCTTGCTCGATGTCTATATGCCCAAGCTCTCGGGCCGCGATACCTACAAAGCCCTGCGCGAACGCGGGCTCAATGTCCCCGTCATCGTATGCAGCGGCTTCACCGTCGAGCCCGATGAATTCACAGCGCTGAGCAGCAATCGTCGCGGCGGTGTCGTGCAAGTCATCCAGAAGCCCTACTCTATGGAATCCCTCGCCCACGTTGTGATGCGGGCCGTTGGAGCCACTTCGCCGAATGACGAAGTGCTGGCGGCGTAGTGGTGTTCGTCTTTAATCTAGCCGCAGCAGAGCGGCATCGACTTCGGCGGTGCTGGGAGTCGCTTCTTGGGCACCGGGTTTCAGCGTTGCTAGCGCACCTGCCACACTTGCCGCGCGTAGGGCGGGCTCTAGCTGACGCGAGTCGGCCCAGCGGGCGGCAAAGGCTCCCGTGAAGCAGTCGCCCGCGCCCACGGTATCCACGGCTTCTACTTCCAGAATGGGAATCTCCAGCGAAGGGCCACGCATCGAAAAGGCCAGCGTGGAGTCGGCTCCGCGCGTGACGATGAGCGTGTGGATGGTCTTCGCCGTCAGCGCCTCGCGTATCCAGCCCAGGTCGCCCAAGCTTCTGATCGGCTTGCCCAGCAGTTGCTCGGCCTCGTGTTCATTGACGATGACGAAGTCTAGCTCCACCTCGCCCCAGGGGAAACCTTCGCGCCAGGGCGAGGGATTCAGGCAGGTCGTGGTGCCCATCGGTTTCGCCAATCGCAGGCCCGCCGCTGCGGTCTCTAGCGGTATCTCGAATTGGGTGAGAATGATCGAACCCATCGCGATGAATTGACCCTGCGCCTCGACTTCAGCCGGCGTCAGCGTGGCATTCGCACCGAGGCCCACGACGATGGTATTTTCGGCCTGAGGATTCACACAGATCAGCGCAGTGCCCGTGGGGACGCCTTCGCGAATGATGATGCCAGCGGTAGAGATGTCGCGCCGCTGCAAGTAGTCGATGTAGGCCACGCCAGCGCTGTCGTCACCCACGCAGCCGATCATCATCACCTTGGCATCCTGCTTCGCTGCGGCCACGGCTTGGTTTGCTCCTTTGCCACCGAGGCGAAACATCAAGTCCCTCGCGGCGACCGTGTTTCCCGGCTTGGGGAAGGCATCGACCAGCGCG
>JANOAR010000192.1:0-53831 GCA_031411235.1 Verrucomicrobiota bacterium
TGCCTGATGCTCACCAACCTTGTCTATAACAGGCTGCGCTTCGAGCAGATCAAGCGCCTCAAACTCAACGCCGCAGCGAGATCACACCCGCAACGATGGGAAACGACACGCGACACCCCAAATTGGCTCATTGAGGTCACTGGCGTGTCTTCAAAATGACTTTCCAGAACGAAAGTCCAACGGAGCAAAATCGTTTTCGGGTGTACCCTTATGATGAAGCGTTTTGAGCAAGCGCCGCCAACACCGTCCTCACGGACAAGGCTACACGCCCAACAACCGCCCCACTGCTTCCCGCTTTAGTCGCAGTTCGCGCCACTCGTGGTCGAAGGCGCTGCCGACGACGATGCCGCAGCCGGAGGGTAGAGTCACTTCGCCGCCCTGCCAGCTTAGCCCGCGAATGGCCACGACAAAATGTTGCACGCCGCCCACTGACAGGCCGAAAGGAGCACCAAAGAAGCCCGGCACATTCAACAGCGAGCGATACTCGCGCAGCTTTGCCAGCCAGGGCTCGGTGCGCGGCAGGCAGCCTACCGCAGGTGTGGGGTGCAGCAGGCGCACCAGGGCATCGGCTGGCAAAGGGTCAGCGCAGCGCACACGCAGCGTCGTTTGGAAGTGTCGCAGGCCCGCTGTGTCGCACAGGCCGCGCGGTGATCTTTCCACCTTGCCCAGTTCTGCGAGGCACTCAGCGAGGAAGCTCGCCACATACTCGTGTTCCTCGATCTCCTTCACATCGGACAAAAAAGCATCGCTCGCACCGGGCTTTGCCGTGCCCGCCAGCGCCATCGTTTTGACTTCGGTGCCAGCCGTCTCGAAGAGCAACTCTGGCGTGGCCCCCAGGAAGCCTGTGTCGCCCTGCACCCGGCCATAGCCCCACAGGTTATCCGGCGCATTCATCACGGCGTGCAGCAGGCTCACCGCGTTGCCTCGTCGTAGATGCCCACGCTCAGTCAGCACGGGCACCATCTTGGCTAGGCGTCCACTCAGTACTTCGCGGCGGATGCGGCGGAAGGTCATCTTGAAGCCTTCGGTCAGCGGCTTTTCCCACTGCACCTGCACACTCGCCGCCGCCCCGATGGCCGTCTCCAGCTCCCTCGCCCCGACTACCAGCAGGCGGCTAGGCACCTTCCATGGCAGCGGATCAGCGAGGTCGAAGTCATTGATATAAAACGCATCTTCCCCCGGCTGCTCCGCGCACTCCCGGAACGGCCCTAGCCCGAGCCAAGCCTGTCCATTGGGGAGTCGAAAAAAAGCGATGTCGGTCATGTAAAAAGGGCCAGCACCATGAAACGAGCGCGGAGCCTTGCAAGGCGAGGAAGAAAGAAGATGGAGGCTGGAAATTAGCATTTCATCTTCCCCATCCTCCATCTTCCGCTTTCCCTCCCGCTGCCTCCCGCTAACATCGCCGCCGTGATTACCCTAGCTACGGCCAGTCAAAAAGGAGGCGTCGGAAAGACCACGGTTTGTGTGAACCTGGCCTACTCGCTCGCTCGCAGAGGATGGCGCACTCTACTCATCGACACCGATCCCCAGGGAGCCGTCGGCCTCTCGCTCGCGCGCAGCACTCGCCAGCGGCGCGGATTTTATGATTTTTTGGTCAGCGGCAGTTCCATGCGCGAGTTCGTTTTGACCACTCGTCTGCCCGAGCTGAGCCTCATGCCAGCGGGGCAATACGACACGGCAGCGCGTGCCGGATGGCGCAGCGAAGATGTGCCACAGCGCCTCGGCGACTTGCTGCGCGGGGCCGAGTTGGATGGCTTCGACTGCATCATACTCGACACTGCCGCAGGCCTCACTGGCCTCACCGAGCAAGTCGTGAAAGCCTCCGACTTCGTCTTGCTGCCGCAGCAGGCCGAGCCCCTCGCCGTGCGCAGCGTGCCGCATTTGCTAGAGACCCTGGCTCGCTTCCGCGCCGAGGGCTCCGGGGTCAAGGTCGCTGGCATCTTGCTGACGATGGTGATGAACGACAACGACATGAGTGTGCAAGTCGCTCGCGAGCTGCGCCAAGTCCTACCGGGCGAGTTGATGTTCAAACAAAGCATCCCCCGCCTGCCCTCCTTTCTCGAAGCCAGTGCCCTCGGCGTCCCCATCGCCCTGCTGAAACAGAACCCGCCACCCGAGGCCCTGCTGCTCGACCAGATCGCCGCCGAGCTAGAGCAGCGCACGGGCTTGTATCGCCTAAAAACAGCCCCCCATCGCCATGCAAGTCTCCTGGATTGATCCCGACGAAATCCGACGCCTCGTCGCCCAGCTCGCTGGCCCTGAGCCTTCACTCGATAAAACCGCGTGGGAACTGCACACCCTACCCATCGCCACGCCCACCACCCAGGCTCATAATCGCCTGCTCGACACCACCGACACGGCCGTAGCTAGCCCACCAACCGTTAGCCCTAAACCCACAGGAAACAGTGAAGGGCGCAGCGCTCCTGGGCCACAAAATGCCGAGCTGTGGCGCATCCGCGAACGTCTCCGCCGCCTGCGCGAAAAGGCCCAGCAAGCAGGCATCATCACGCCCAGTGCCGAAGCACCGAGCCCTGACGCATCGCCTGTAATGGCCCCTGTAATGGCTCCCATTGCGGACTCCCCACAGCCCTCCAGTTTTGTCCCAGTCGCCGCGCCCGAGCCGCAGCTTCAACCGCACCAAGAAGAGTCCACGGCAACGCCCCTCTCACCCGAAGGCCACGAAACACCATCTGCCATGCCGCAGCCAACAGACAGCGTCGTCTGGGCCACACGCGAGGACTCCCCCGTCGCAGCGGATTTCCCCTCTGAAATCGACAGTGAAATCCCCCACCCCGACCTGCCCAGCACCGAGCGCTTAGGCACACTCGCGCCCCTACTCGCGCAAGCCGCTGCGGCGCTCGCTGCCCATGCTCAATCCAAGGCCCAACGCATCAGCTCCGAGCCAGCGTCCTCTCCGTTGGCACCAGCAGAATCTCCCCCCAAAGTGGATCTCGCCTGCATCGACCAGGAGACGAGTGATCAACCCACACCCCTCACCCTGCGCTCCGCAACTCACCTCAGTGACGCACGCGAAAGCCGCAGTGAATTCCCCATCGAAGCTGCCCCCTCGACACCGTGGAGCTATCCCACCGCAGGCGCGGCAGACCACTCGCCACTGAGTCCTCCAGCCCCCGCACGCCTGAGCCTGCGCATCCCTCCCCACCTCGTAGGCCGAGAAAAACAGGAAGCTCCCAACGAAGTCTATGCGGCTAGGCCCACGCCACCTGTCGCAGCGCCCCAGGGCTCGGCCTCAGTCACCAGCCTTCCCCCTTCAGTATCATCCGAGGTTGAGCCGCTCTTCGGCCCCATCGGACGGCCATTATCACAGCAGAGTGCTTCGCAAGTTGTGCCATCTGCCGAACTCAGCCCCTCCAGCGAAACCATGGAGCAAGTGGCACCAGACGCTTCGCCGCCCAACGTATTTGTCGATACCCCCAGCCATAGCAGCGACGGCCCTGTGCAGAGTCCCCTCGCCAGTGAAAACGAGAGCACCGCTAGCGATCCACCCACTGCCAGTGCCGCGACTGGCGAGGCGACCCCTACGACCGTCGAAAGTATAGTCGCAGACGAGCCCACTCAGCCGCTCGCCGACACCATTCTCACCCCCGTTGTAGAGCCAGAAGTAAGTCTTGAAACTACGCCCCCCCATCAGCCACCCGCCACTACGCCATCGGTTCCTATTCTCCCGCCGCTCCTGCCCTTCGCCGTCCCGGCGCTGGGCCTCAGCGAGCGCCTCGCCTCACTTGCCGAGTGGGCCTGCAAGGGGCTCGCCACCGAGGAGGTGCTGCTCGTCGATGACTACGGCGATGTGCTCTGGGGCGGCCAGGGGCAGACCGCGCTTGTGCTTTCCGCCATGATGGCGTGGCACAGTGCCCAGCGTTCCGCGCCCGCCAGTGCCGTGGCCCCGCAGCAGCGCCGCATCGACAAAGAACTCGCCTGTGGTCGGCGGCTCACCGTCATCCCAGCACGCACGCGCTACGGCGTCGTCAGCCTCGCCGCCATCCGCCAGCAGAGCATCAGCGATCTCGATGCCAACCGCATTCACGACGCACTGATGATGAGCGTGGAGGCGACGGGATTGAATCGCATTGCGTAGCTTTTAGTTTCTATGATCCACCCACCCATCGCACCCGTCGCAGCCGCCCTCGGCATTGCCCCCGAGCACCTCATCGCCTACGGCACCGACAAGGTTAAAGTCAGTCTCAAAGCCCTCAAAGACAAACCTCAGCGCGGCAAATTGATCCTCGTCTCGGCCATCACACCGACACCTGCGGGCGAAGGCAAAACCACCGTCTCCATCGGCCTAGCCCAGGGTTTAAAACACATCGGCCAATCCGTCGCCCTCGCGCTGCGGCAGCCGAGTATGGGGCCAGTCTTCGGGCGCAAAGGTGGAGCCACGGGCGGTGGCAAAAGCCGCATCGTCCCCGGCGAATCCATCAACCTGCACTTCACCGGCGACTTCCACGCCATCACCTCCGCGCACAACTTGCTGAGCAGCGTCGTGGACAATGCCTTGCAGCACGCCACCACGCGCCTCGACCCGCAGCGCGTGCTGTGGAAGCGTGTGCTCGATGTCAACGACCGCGCGCTACGCAGCATCCGCCTCGGCAAAGAAAAAGACGCAGGCACCCGCATCAGCGGCTTCGACATCACCGCCGCCAGCGAAGTCATGGCCGTGCTCTGCCTTGCCGAAAACTTGGCCGACCTGCGCGCTCGGCTCGACCGCATGTTGATCGGTTTCGCCAGCGACGGCAGCCCCGTTCTCGCCAAGGAATTCCGTGTCACTGGAGCGCTCGTTGCCCTGCTGCGCGATGCCCTCATGCCCAACCTCGTGCAGTCGTTGGAGGGCGTCCCTGCCTTCGTCCACGGTGGCCCGTTTGCCAACATCGCTCACGGTTGCAACAGCGTGCTCGCCACCCGCATGGCCCTCGCCCACGCCGATTATGTCTGTACCGAGGCAGGCTTTGCCTTCGATCTCGGCGGCGAAAAATTCATGCACATCAAGTGCCGACAGAGCGGCCTGGAGCCTGCCGCCATCGTCATCGTCGCCACCGTGCGCGCCCTGAAAATGCACGGCGGCATCGCTCTCGATGCCCTCACGCAACCCAACGTCGCCGCCGTCGAGCGCGGCCTGGAAAATCTCGGCGCACATCTTGATGCCGCTGCGAAATTCCAGCGCCCTGTCATCGTCGCGATCAATCAATTCACCGCCGACAACGCCGATGAAATGGCCGCTGTGCAAGCCTACTGCGATGCGCGCAACGTGCCATGCGCTGTCGCCAATGTCTTTGGCGCAGGTGGCCCTGGCACCACGGAACTCGCGGCTCTCGTCGTCAAAGCCGCCGCCACGCCCAGCCCCGCATTGCCCATGCTCTACGCCACCACCGATCCCGTGGAGGCCAAGCTCAATGCCGTCGCCACGCAGATCTATGGAGCCGATGCCGTGCTGCTCACCGACGAAGCCAAAGCCAAGCTCGCCATGCTAACAACCGCAGGCTACGCCGACCTCCCGCTGTGCATGGCCAAGACCCAAAACAGCCTCTCCGACGACGCCAGCAAACAAGGCCGTCCGAGCGGATTCACCATCACCGTGCGCGACTTCGAGATCGCCGCTGGCGCAGGTTTTTTAGTCGCCCTCACCGGCACCATGATGCGTATGCCCGCTCTGCCCAAGGTGCCTGCGGCAGAGCGCGTGGAAGTCGATGCGGACGGGAATATCTCGGGGGTGTAGTTCGCGCACAGAGTTCAAGAGAGAGATCAGGGAAAACCCATCCTCCCATCTGCGATATTCAGCGTTATTCTACGGATGTACCTTTTGCAGGATTCCCACAGCCCCTCACCAACCACCATGCGCTACATCGAACCCCACGGCCACATGGTCTCCAGGACCACCGACGACTATGAAAAGCTTGCCCTAGCGGGCTGCGTCGCTCTGTGCGAGCCCGCGTTTTGGGCAGGCTTCGACCGCTCCTCGGCGGATGGATTCTTCGACTACTTCCGCCAGATCACCGAGTACGAGCCCAAGCGCGCCGCGCGCTGGGGCATCCAGCATTACTGCTGGTTGTGCATCAACCCCAAGGAGGCTGAGGATATGGGCCTCGCCGACGATGTGATGGCACTCATCCCCGAGTTCCTCGACAAGCCCGGCGTGCTCGGTATCGGCGAGATCGGGCTGAATAAGAACAGCCGCAACGAGCTGGCCATCTTTGAAAAACATGTGCAGATCGCCGATGATCACGACCAACTCATCCTCATCCACACGCCGCATTTGGAAGACAAGCTCAAGGGCACACGTCTCATCGTCGATGCGCTAAAAAATCACCCGCGCATCAAGCCCGAGCGCGTCATCATCGACCATGTGGAGGAGCACACCATCGACCTCGTGCTCGATGCCGGTTTCTGGGCGGGCATGACGCTCTATCCCGAGAGCAAATGCAGCCCCGCCCGCGCCATCGACATGTTGGAGCACCGCCGCGCCGAGCGCATCTGGATGAACAGCGCCTGCGACTGGGGCATCAGCGACCCGCTCGCTGTGCCACGCACCATGCTGGAAATGAAGCGCCGTGGCTGGAGCGAAGCGCAGATCGAGCGCGTCGTTTTCGACAACCCCTGCGCCTTCATGGGGCAGAGCCCGAAATTTAAGCTGGCTGACCGATAAAGCTCACGCGCATTGACGCCGCTCATTGTGTAATTACAGTAAGCACATGCAAGCCATCGCTCTTAAACTCGCCCAAATTGGCAATTCCAAAGGCATACGATTGCCAGCCGGACTCATCGCGAAGTACCACTTTGCGGATGGTCTTTTTCTCGAAGAGGCGAACGGTTGCTTGGTGCTAAGGCCGATGAAAATGAAGCGCCAAAAGCTAAGCTGGGAAGAGACAGCCAAACAGATGCTAGAGGCCAAGGAAGACTGGAGTGACTGGGAATCCATGACCGATGGCCTGGAGGACGCATGAAGCGCTACGATGTATTCTACGTCCGCCTCGATCCTACCGAGGGCAGCGAGATGGCCAAGACCCGGCCAGCCGTGATCGTGAGTCTCGATACGCTCAATGCCGCATTGCCAATCGTCGTCGTTTGCCCTCTCTCGTCGAGGCTTCGTCCAGAGTGGCGCAGCCGTATCCAAGCCACCGTGGCTGGAAAGAAATCTGATATTTGCGTCGAGCAAATCCGCACGGTGAACAAGACCCGACTGACCACCAAAATAGGGGCGCTCAAGCCCGCCGACTCCCTCGCACTGCGCAAACTCATCAACGAAATGTATGGCGAAGCCTGACTCTACTTCACCCATCGGCATCATCGCTGGCAACGGCATCTACCCCGAGACCTTCGTCGCGGGCGCACGGCGGGCTGGTGTGAAGCGGCTCATCGCTTGTGGCTTCACCAACGAGACGCGGCCTGACCTCGCGGCGAAGGTCGATGCCATTGAGTTCGTACGCGTCGGCCAGCTCAGCAAAATGATCGCGTTCTTCAAGCAGCACGGCGTGCAGCAATGCGTCATGGTCGGGCAGATCGCGCCGAAGAACCTCTTCGACCTGCGACCCGATTTTCGCATTCTGATGATGCTCGCTCGCGTAAAAAAACGCAATGCCGAGACGCTCTTCGGAGCCATCGCCGATGAGTTGAAAAAGGACGGCATCGAGCTGCTGCCAGCCACCACTTTTCTCGATGATCTGCTGCCTGGCGTGGGGCATGTCGCTGGGCCGCAGTTGAAAAAGCGTCGCCAGGACGATGTGCTGTATGGCTTCAGCATCGCCAAGGAAACCAGCCGCCTCGACATCGGCCAGACCGTCGTGGTAAAGAACGGCACGGTGCTCGCCGTCGAAGCCTTCGAGGGCACCAACGACTGCGTGAAACGCGGCGGTGCGATGGGCAAGGGCGGCGCGACCCTGTGCAAGGTCAGCAAGCCCAATCAAGACATGCGCTTCGACGTGCCCGTGCTCGGCCCCGACACCATCCTCAACGCCGCTGAAGCAGGCGTGGATGTCATTGGCATCGAGGCTGGGAAGACGCTCATCCTTGCCAAGGAAGAAGTCATCGCGCTGTGCCAGACCTTGAAGGTCGCGCTGGTCGCGGTTTAGGAATTGCAGTCACTGCCAAGTCTGATTGTTCACAAAAACCGTCCGAAGATGAAGATCGACGTCAGGCGTAATTTGTGGCGCTAATACGAATCCCACCGCCAACCATGAAAGCTCTCGCCGCCCTCTCCATCACTTTAGCCTTGTCCGTTTCCGCCCAGGCCGCGTCCAAAGAACTCGAAGGCGTCCGCGCCCCGGCCAACACCGTCTGTCCCTCGCCCGAGGAGGCGCAAAAAAAGATGACCGTGCCCGAGGGTTATGCCGTCCGCTTTTGGGCGCACGAGCCGATGGTGCAGAACCCCGTGGCGATGGCCTGGGATGCGCGTGGTCGCCTGTGGGTGGTGGAAGCCTATGAGTATCCCGAGGGCACGCCGTTGCCCGTGGAGAGGCGACCGTTTGGCAAGGAGGCGAAGGATGATCGCTACCAGCCGGTGCCGAAGCTGGAGGCCTTGCATCCCAAGGATCGCGTCATCATCCTCGAAGACACCGACAACGATGGCGAGGCCGACAAGCGCACCGTCTTCGTCGAAGGCCTCGATCTCGCTAGCGCCATCATCTGCGGCGACGACGGCATCTACGTCGGGCAGCAGCCTCACCTGCTTCATTTCAAAGACAGCAACCATGATGACAAGCCCGACGAATGGCGTGTGGTGCTGACGGGCTTCGGTCGTGAGGACACGCATGAGCTGGTGAATAGCTTCTGCTGGGGCCCCGACGGCTGGCTTTACATGACCCACGGCGTCTTCACCAACAGCAAAGTGCGTCGCCCTGGTGTGCCGGAAAAGGAAGGCTTCAAATTTGATGCGGGCATTGGGCGTTGCAGGCCAATGGTAGGACAGGTTTCCAACCTGTCATCCAGTGCAGCAGGCATTCTGCCTGCTGATTCAGCGGGCAAAATGCCCGCCACACTAGAGACAGGTGGAACACCTGTCCCACACTGGGAGTTCGAAGTCTTCGCCGATGGCACCAGCAATCCCTGGGGCTGCGACTATGACGAGCGGGGCAATTTCTTTGTCAGCGCTTGCGTCATCGACCACTTTTTCCACATGGCCCCCGGCGGCATCTACGTGCGCCAGGGCGGCGCACCCGAGAACCCGTATGCCTATGAGCAACTGCCCAGCATCGTGAAGCACAAGCACTTCCGCGCCGCCTATGCAGGCATCCAGATTTACCAGGGCGGCGTGTATCCGAAGGACACCTGGGGCCACGCCTTCATCGGCAACATCCACGACAACGCCATCCACGAAGAAGTGCTCACACCCGTCGGTGCCACCTTCAAATGTGAGCCGCGCCGCGACTTCCTCCGCGCCAACGATGGCTGGTTCCGCCCTGTGTCCACGCGCACTGGCCCCGATGGCAATCTGTGGATCATGGACTGGTGCGACAAGTATCCCTGCTACCAAAACGCGAAGGCAAACCCCGAAGGCGTGGACCGCGAGCGTGGGCGTATTTGGCGCGTGGTGACAACGAAAGGCAATGATGGGCGCGGAGCGTCTTGGAGTGCGGCGGCTTCAGCGCCGCTTTCGTCGAAGCCCCAGACCTCCGAACCAGCGAAGGGCACCGTTACAAAGCCAAGCCAGGAGCCGCGCAAAAGCGGCGCTGAAGCGCACGCACTCCAGGACGCCTCGCGCCCGACGAAAGACATGGACTTATCGAAGCTGGACACTGCGGCGTTGGTGAAGCTACTCGGGGATTCTAACAACTGGATGCGGCGCTGGGCGCGGCGGGAGTTGGTGGAGAAAAATGATGGATCAGCCCGAGCTTTGCTAGCTCCCCTCGTCGTCGATCAACAGAGAGCACCATCGGAAAGATTGGAAGTGCTTTGGACTATGTTTTCTCGATCCCAATGTAGCTCTGGCCTGAGCATTACATCTGAAACCGAACTTATTTTGAATCCTACTGTTTACAATAAAACTGACGGTAACGGAGTGGGCACAACACTTCCGATATACGAATCAGCTTTGTTCAAGGATGTCGTACCAGATCTCAGGGCATGGAGTGCTAGGTTTTACGGTGAATTCCCTCAACAAATGGCGGGACTAGGCGGCGGCGGGGTTATTCTAAATGAGGACTTTAAAGCTCTCGCAAGTGATCACGACCCCAGTGTGCGCGATGCTGTCGCAATCGCTTTGCGCAGAATTGATGGCGTATCTCTCACAACAGATGCGCGAAGAATTAACGCTTACGGAGGCAGACAGCCAGACATCTGCATGGCTATTATTGGCTTAATTGAAAGCTCGGCTCCAGAAAATGACGCGATGCTTAGTTTTCATATTTGGCAGGCTATCGAACCTCTTTTTAATATTCCAGAAAAAATAAAAGACCAAGATCGACTCCAGTTAGCATTTGGTGTGCTTAACTCGCTTCAATCAAAAGCGGCACAATCGAAGCCACTTTCTGTCGTAATCATACAAAGAGCGTTTCGGAGGATTGCAGACGCTGGGTTACTTAGCTCGGAATCTTCTAGCGAGAGATTGCTAACTGTATTGTCACAATTGGCTCAGACAGACGCCGAACTTCTTGCCGCCGCCCTCGACGGTTTGGTGAAAGGCCAGGAGAGTGGCATCATCAAGCCGCCCAAAGATTTCTCGGCGTTGTTCGAAGAGTTCACAAAGAGCGACAACGTTGTTGTGCGTAAGCACGCGCAGAACCTTCTTGTCTTCTGGGGCGATCCCACCGCAATCAAGCGGCTGGCAGCCTTCGCGCTCGATGCCAAGGCCAGCGCAGCCGAGCGCATTGCCACCGTGCAAACCTTGCGCAAAGTAAAGAGTGACGCCGCGAGCACCGCCCTCGCGAAACTGCTCGGCGCACCCGAGAGCCAGCCCAGCGCACTCATCATCGAAGTCATTCGGGCGGCAGCCGATGCGGGCGGCGATGCCTTCATCGCGCCGTTGACGAAGCTCGCGGCGTCGAAAGACCCAGCCTTGCAGCTCGCGGCTTTTGGCGCGTTGTCGAATCGTGAGGCATGGACTCACGCCATGCTCGATGCCATCGCGGCGAAGACGATCAGCGATGTGGGTTTCCCGGCGTCTGTGCGTCGTTCGCTCGCGACCAGCTCCAACAAGGCCACCCGCGATCATGCCTTCAAAGTGCTCGGAGCCTGGAAGGACTCCAGCGACGATGTGAAAGCCCTCATCGCGGCGAAGAAGAAAGCCTGCCTCGAAGGCGAGCCAGATCTCGCGATGGGCAAGCTTTTGTTCCAAACCACCTGCATGGTCTGCCATGCCTTCCACGGTGGCGGGCAGAAGGTGGGGCCGGAACTGATCGGCAGCGGTCGCAGCAACTTGGATGCGCTGCTGGCCAACGTGATTGATCCCAACCAAATCATTGGCAACGGCTACGAGAATTTCATCGTCAGCACCAAGGACAACCGCACGCTTGCGGGCCGCATCACCGAGGATACACCCTCGCATGTGAAGCTGCTGGCCATCGGCGGAGCCGAGACGGTGGTGCCTCGCGACCAGATCGCGAAGTCGAAGAACACGCATCAATCGCTCATGCCGATGGGCTTCGGCGGACTGCCCGACGATGCTTTCCGCAGCCTCATCTGGTATGTCCTCGCCCCGCCCGAGGAAGGCCCGCTGACTGCTGATAAAAAGAAGCAACTCAGCACCAGCATTGACGCGCCGGTGAAGAAGGTGGACAAAAACCACGCCATCGACTGGGAAAGCGTGAGCCTGTGGAACCCGCAATGGAAGGTCGCCGCGCCTGAGTTTGACCGCACTCCGATCAAACTCGCCGAGTATCATGGCCGCGCCAACGTGCTGCTGTTGCACCCCTTTGAAGACAAAAAAACGCCCGCGTCGCTGGAGCGAAAATGGACGGTCGATGCCGCGAAGCACACGCTGAAATTCAGCGTCGCTGCCGATGACCGGGGCGACTGGGAACTGCGGGTGCTCGTCAATGGCAAGCAGGTGAAGCAGCAGCCGATCAACCACGAATCCCCCCGCTGGCATGACTTCAGCATCGACGTCGGCGAGCACACGGGCAAAGAAGTCACCGTGCGCCTCGAAGGCCACGCCACGGGCTGGGCTTGGGAGTTTGGCTACTGGCAGGGTGTGCGCCTGGAGTAGCCCAAGGCATCAAAGTATCCCCAAGTACTCGCGCACATTGGCGAAGCAGATATTGCGCACCATGCCGCCCACCAGCTCGTAGTCGGCGGGCACCTCGCCGTTTTCGATGTCCTTGCCGATGAGGTTGCACAGGGTGCGGCGGAAGTACTCGTGGCGGGGGAAGCTCATGAAGCTGCGGCTATCGGTCAACATGCCGATGAAGCGGCTGAGCAGGCCGAGGTTGGAGAGCGCGTTGATCTGCCACTCCATGCCTTCTTTTTGATCCACAAACCACCAGGCACTGCCGAACTGCACTTTGCCTGGGATGCTGCCGTCCATGAAATTCCCAGACATGGTGCCGAAGACGTAGTTGGCCGTGGGATTGACGTTGTAGAGGATGGTGCGGGGCAGCGCATTCTCGGTGTCGAGGCGGTCGAGGAAGCGGCTCAGCGGCTCGGCCTGCGCCCAGTCGCCGATGCTATCGCAGCCTACGTCGGCACCGACTTGCGCTGCGAGGCGGCTGTTGTTGTTGCGCACCGCGCCCAGGTGGAGCTGCATCGTCCATCCGCGCTCGGCATTCAGGCGCCCCAGATGCAGCATCACGTTGCTGGCAAACTGATCCTGCTCCTGTGCCGTCGCGGCTTGGCCAGCACGGGCTTTGGCAAAGATGCGCTCGGCCTCGGCATCGCTGACGAAGCTGCCATGCGCGTAGCTGAGTCCGTGGTCGCTGAGGCGTCCACCGATCTCGTGGAAGGCATCGTGCCGCGCCTTCAGCGCATCGAGCAGCGTGGCGTAGCTGCGCACCTCGATGCCACTGGCGGCACTGAGCTTATCGCACCATGCGCCCCAGGATTCTGGCATGTGAACAGCCAGTGCCTTGTCCGGGCGGAAGGTCGGCAGCACGCGCACCTCGAAGCCATCGGCGGCACATTGTTTATGCCAAGCGAGATCGTCGATGGGGTCATCGGTAGTGCAGAGGGCTCGGACTTTATTGCTGCGCAAAAGGTTGCGCGTGCTGAAGTCGGGCCGCGCGAGTTGTTCGCTGGTCTGCTCCCAGATGGCCTCGGCGGTGTGCTCGCTGAGTAGGGCGTCGATGCCGTAGTAGCGCTTCAGCTCGATGTGCGTCCAGTGGTACAAAGGGTTGCGCAGGGTGTGCGGCACAGTGCGCGCCCAGGCGAGGAATTTCTCCTTCGGCGGTGCATTGCCAGTGATCAGCCGCTCGGCCACGCCGTTGCAGCGCATCGCCCGCCATTTGTAGTGATCACCTTCGAGCCAGATCTCGTGCAGGTTTTTGAATTGCCTGTCCTGCGCGATGTCCTTGGGCGGCAGGTGGTTGTGGTAGTCGAGGATGGGCTCGTCCTTGGCGAAGTCGTGGTACAGGCGGCGGGCGGCGTTGCTGGAGAGGAGGAAGTCGTCGTGGATGAAGCTCATGGCGTGGGCATGTTTGGGCTGTGACCGGAGGTATTGCAATGAACTCCTCAATGCATCTCCACCGCGCATGATCCCAGCCCGCCACGGTAGTAATTGAACTGCACATGCGGATGCTCGGCGAGCAGACTCATCGGCACGGCAGAGTCGGCGATTCCTTTGGAAATCATAAGCGCGGTGAGGCGCTGGCCGAGGGGATTATCGTGGCAGCCAGCGTGCCAGATGGACACCTTCTCGGCCATCCACGTCTCCACTGGGCCGACTGTGATCGCGGTCTTGGGCACCATGGTGATGTTGCCGCCGCCCGAGGTGCGGGCGTTTTGCGACAGCGTCACGGGGTGCAGTTCGACGACGCGGGTGCCGAGTTTGCGATACTCGGCGGGTGTTGGCGGCTCGTTCTTGTACTTGCCTGCGCGCTTCACGGGATCATTGAAGGCCCAGTGCTTGATGTCGCCCTGGCCACCCTGCATCACGGCACATTTCACGCCCGCCTTCCAGCTCTTCACATAGTCGGAAACGTTACCTTTGGGGAAATGCAGATGCGGCTCCGGCATGGCGAGATACTTCTTTATTTTGTCGAAGCACAGCTCCCGGTCTGCTCGCTCGAACGACAACGGATGCGTCACGGGCACCTCTTTGCGCGTGTCCTCGTCATACCATTCATCCATGCCCCAGAAGTGCGAGTGCTTCAGGTTCAGACCCAGTTCATTCACCAGCCGAGCGACGAGCGGCAGTTGCTCCGTCGGCCCGATAGGGCCACAGATGCCCACAGGATTGTCCGCCGTGGCCGACTTCCACGCGGTGATGTATTCCAGCGCTTCGGCGAGATAAAAATCTTCCAGCGTGTCATAAAACACCACTTTAAATCCAGGGCGCGAGAGCTTGAAAATATCCCGATCCGTCAGCCTAGCAGCTTCATTGATAAGCGAGTGATCGAGCGTGGTGTAGTCCCACCAGTCGGGGGCGATGTGGCTGAGTTTGCGTGGCATGATGCGGTTGGGTAGAAGAGTGAGGATGTGATGAAACGGAATGCAGTGAGGCTTGGCAAGACATAGTTTCCAACGCTTCACACGACTGGCATTTCGCATTGCACAGCACTGCGGGAAGCGGCAAAAAGGCAGGGCAGGCGGCTCGTAGCCGTGCCGCCTTCATCATTCATCTTTCAATCTTCATTCCTTTCAAACATGGGCGCTCAGTGGAAACAAAAATGGCGTGAACTCGCCGCCGATCAGAAAGGCAAAATCGTCGGCAAGCTCGTGCGCGAAATTCAGGTCGCGGCCAAGCTAGGCGGCGCACATCCCGAGTTCAACTCACGGCTCGCTGCCGCCATCTCGGTGGCGAAAAAGCAGAGCGTCACCCGCGATACGATCGAACGAGCCATCGCCAAAGGCTCAGGCACCGGGCCGGATGCGATGGTCTTCGACAACGTCGTTTACGAAGGCTTCACCCCGCACCGCGTGCCCGTCATCGTGGAGTGCATGACGGACAACAACAACCGCACCGCCAGCGAGGTGAAGATGCTCTTCCGCAACGGCAGCATGGGCTCGGTGATGTGGATGTTCAGCCACTGTGGCCTCATCGAAGGCCAGCACGCTGACAAGACTAAAGACATCGACGAAGCCGCCCTCGAAGCCGAGGCCGATGATGTAGAACCGCTAGAGCTGGATGACGACGATGCCGCAGGCCATGTGGGGGCGCGCTTCTACTGCGCGATGGCGAATCTCGACCTAGTGACGAAGGCGCTGAAGGCTGCGGGTTGGACCATCACCACCTCCGAGATGACCTACCGCCCCAAAGACTTCCCCGAGCTGGATGAAGCCCAGCGCGAGGAAGTCACGACGTTCTTGCAAGGGCTCGACGGGCACCCCGATGTGCATCGCGTCCATGCCGCGATGAAGTAGAGGCCCCCTGCTCACGCAGAGTCGCTCTCCCAGGCCGATCCCGTGGCGGGGGCGGCACCGTCGTCGTCGCGCTGGACTCGCCCCCGCTCGCTACTACACTCGCCGTCCTCTCTCATGGCCAAACGACTCTTCCTTCTCGACGGCATGGCGCTGCTTTATCGCGCTCACTTCGCCTTCATGCGCAACCCCATCCTCACCAGCGATGGCGTCAATACTTCCGCGTTGTTCGGCTTTGCCAATACCCTGCTCGACCTGCGCAATAACCAGCAGCCGACGCACCTCGCCGTCGCGCTCGACACCTCGGCACCGACGCCGAGGCATACGATTTTTCCCGCCTACAAGGCCCAGCGCGAGGCTATGCCCGAAGACCTTGCTGCCGCCATCCCGGCGATGAAACGGCTGTGCGCGGCGATGCGCATTCCCTTGCTGATCAAAGATGGTTTCGAGGCCGATGACATCATCGGCACGCTGGCAAAAAGAGCCGAGAGCGATGGCTTCGATACCTGGATGGTCACGCCAGATAAGGACTTCGGACAACTCGTCAGCGACCATATCTGGATGTATAAACCGGGGCGCGCAGGCAGCGAGGTAGAGATACTCGGTGTGCCCGAAATCCTAGCCAAATGGGGCATCGAGCGCGTCGATCAAGTCATCGACGTGCAGGGGCTCATGGGCGATACCGCTGACAATGTGCCGGGTGTTCCCGGTGTCGGTGAGAAGACGGCCACGGCGCTCATCCAAGCTCACGGCAGTGTGGAAAACGTCATCGCCAACGCGGCCTCGCTGAAGGGCAAGCTCGCGGAGAAGATGCAGCAATTCGCCGAGCAGGCGCTGCTCTCGAAGCATCTCGTGACGATCATCACCGACGTGCCCATCGACACGGTGATTGACGATCTCATTCTCCAATCCTTCGACGATGATGCGCTGAAAGCCTTACTCGTGGAGTTCGAGTTTAATGGCCTCGGCAAACGTTTGTATGGCAGTGACTTCGTCGCGGGTCGCAGCCGCGCTCGCGATAATGCTGCTGCCGCCCAAGCCAAGCCCAGCGCGGCAAAAAAGGCCAAGTCCGCGAGTGAGGATGATCTCTTCGGCCCCGCTGATCCGCCACCCATTGCTGTCGTGGAGCCCACGGCTTCGAGCCTCAAAACCATTGCCACTACCGAGCACGATTATGCACTTATCAGCACATCTGAGCAACGCGCTGAACTCATCGCACAACTCACCCTCACCAAGCGCTTTTGCTTAGACCTAGAGACCACGGCGCTTGATCCACGCACGGCTCGCATCGTCGGCATCGCTTTCTCGAAGGCGGCGCATGAAGGCTGCTTCGTTGCCTTTCCGAATGAACCGCACGCCGCGCGTGCGGTGCTCGATGAGCTGCGCCCGTTGCTTACCCAGCCGGGTATTGAGAAGGTGGGGCACAATTTAAAATTCGACCTCGCGGTGCTGCTCGCCCACGGCGTGGAAGTCAGCGGCCCCTTCCTCGATACCATGCTCGCTCACGCGCTGCTGGAGCCCGAGCAACGCCACGGCATGGACTACCTCGCCGAGACCTACCTCGGCTACACGCCCGTGCCCATCACCGCGCTCATCGGCGATAAAACGAACGCGAAGGACAACAACAGCGGCCAGCTCAGTATGGACATGGTCGCGGCGACGGACATCGACAGCGTCAAGGAATACGCCGCTGAGGATGCCGACATCACCTGGCAACTCGCCGACCTGCTGCTGCCGCAGCTCGATGCCAAAGGCCAGGACAGCGTCTTCTACGACATTGAGGCACCGCTGCTGCCCGTGCTCGTGCAAATGGAAGCGCATGGTGTCGCCATCGACGTGCAGGCATTGCGCGAGTTTGGCGTGCAGCTTGAGAAGCGTGCGGCCCAATTGCACACGCAGATTCATGGCTATGTCGATGTGCCGTTTAACCTCAACAGCCCCAAACAACTGGGCGAGATTCTGTTCGAGAAATTGAAGCTCGCCGACAAACCAAAGAAGACCGCCACGGGCCAGTACCAGACCAATGAACAAGTGCTGCAAACACTGCACGGCACGCACCCGATTATCGCCGATATCCTCGACTACCGCGAAGTCACCAAGCTGAAGAGCACATACGTGGATGCCTTGCCAGAGGCTGTCTCCAGCGTCTCGGGCCGCGTCCATACGACGCTGCATCAGCTCATGACGAGCACGGGTCGCATCGCCAGCAGTGCCCCCAATTTGCAGAACATCCCGGTGCGCAGCGACTATGGGAAAGAGATTCGCAAAGCCTTCATCCCTGGCTTGCCTGGGCATGTTTTGATCAGCGCTGATTACTCGCAAATCGAGCTACGTGTGATGGCTTCCATCTCTGGCGATGCGGCGATGATTGAAGCCTTCCATCAAGGCCACGACATCCATCTTGCCACCGCCGCGAAGGTCTATGGCGTGGCGTTAGACGATGTGCTGCCCGAGATGCGCCGCACCGCGAAGATGGTGAATTTCGGCATCATCTATGGCATCAGCGCTTTTGGCTTGAGCCAGCGCCTCGGCATCCCGCGTGGTGAAAGCGCGAAGTTGATCGAGAGTTACTTCGCACAGTTTCCAGGGATCAAGAGCTACCTCGACAACGTCATCGCTCAGGCGAAAACCAGCGGCTATGTGCAGACGCTGACGGGCCGTCGGCTCTACTTGCGCGACATCAACAGCAGCAATGCCACGGTGCGTGGTGCCGCCGAGCGCATCGCCATGAACATGCCCATCCAAGGCACCGCTGCCGACATGATCAAGCTAGCGATGGTGCGTGTGGATGCTGCGCTGCGCCAAGGTAGCTTCCGCACCAAGATGATCCTGCAAGTGCATGACGAACTGCTCTTTGAAGTCCCTGAGGATGAGGTGGCAACCGTGCGCTCGCTGATCATCGACGCGATGAAAAACGCGCTACCGCTGCGTGTGCCTGTGCTGGTGGATGCGGGTGTGGGGATGAATTGGCTGGAGGCGCATTGAGCGTGGGAGGAGGAATAAGGAATAAGGGACAAGGAATAAGGGGAGTGGCTTCGCACTTGAATTCAAAACCACAGCCCAACCACGAAGAGCACACCCGAAGGCACTCCCCTTATTCCTTGTCCCTTATTCCTTATTCCTCCCCCCCGCCTAGCGCTCAGGCTTGGCTGAGACGCCTTCGACTTTGGGGCGTCGGGCGCAGATGGCGGGGAGGGTGAGATCCATGCGCCAGATGGAGGCGAGGATGAGCACGATGCTAGCGACGAGCCACCACCAGGCGTGGGCATCGGGCGAGGCGAGGGCGTGCATGATGTCGTCGTAGTGCCTGAGGGCCGTGCAACAGGCCACGACGCCTGCGACGGCGGAGAGCATCATCAGCGTCATGGGCCAGGCGATGCCCGCGAGGACTTGTCGCCGCCAGGCCTGGAGTTGGTCGCTGAATTCATCGCTGGCACCGTGCCGCAGTTCCCAGGTGGTGTCGTCCTTGGGGATGTAGAAGGGTTCGCGTCGGTACTCGTCGCGCCAGCTTGAGATGAGTTCATCAGAGGCACGGCTGAAGAGATCGCCAAAGATGCGGCTCGAGAGCGGCGACGCTCCGAGCACGTCGGAGTAGTAGCGGTAGTAGAGGCGGATGATGTGATGAAAAACGAAGCGCAGGCTTCGCCCGAACGGGCTCTTTAAGCGGGCGTTGTTTTCATCGCTGAGCAAGTCGGCCACGTTGTTGGGGAGCAGGTCGGCGATGAGGACGATGGGGACGTATTTATTCAGGCTGCAAATCTTCGGCAGGTAGTCGGCGAGGAATCCCATGACGGCTTCGGTGAGGGCGACGCCGTCGGGTGATTTGCCGCTTTGGCGCTTGAGGATGGTGTCGAAGAGTCGCTCGGCTTCATCCCATTTATCCGTCATCAAGTCATCGCGCAGGCCCATGATGTGGCCGACGACGCGCCAGAGGTGGAGGAAGGCTTCTTTGTGTTCGAGGTTCAGTTTGCAGCCCCAGTCGCTGAGGCCTTTGGGGATGCTGTAACCAAAGGTAAGCAGGGTGTAGGCGAGGTCTTCTTGGTTGATGGGGACGCCGAGGCGAGGGCTGTCCCAGGGCTTGGTTTCGTTGGCCGACTGGTGGAAGGGGCAGCCAGCGGCGGCAGCCTGTTTGGACTCCTCGCTGGGGGGGCGCACCTGGGCGATTTTGTCGGGGTTCTGAAGCATGAAGCGCATCGAGGAGTGCAGCAGGCGCACTTTTTTTGCCTGGATGTAGCCGACACCCCAGAGGTAGCCACGGGGTTTGATGGCGGATAACTCGCGCTGGTTGCGCACGGCTTCGAGCACTTGCTCCACGGGCAGCACGGGGGCTTCTCCTTTGTTGCTGCGGACGAGGGATTTGCGGGTTTTGCCTTGGTCGCCCTCGGGCACCCTTTGGATTTTCCACTGGCCGTCTTTGTCGAGTTCCTGCAACGCAGCGACCATGATTTCATCCTCATCATGGGTCACGTCGTTGACGACTTCGAGCCCGCCGGGTTGCATGACGGCCTCTAGCATGATGCCTGTCTCGAAGATGCGCTGGTAGATGTAGCGGCCCTTGAGTTTGCCTGTTTGGTAAAGGGCGGGGATGCCGTTTTTGATGAGGTAACAGGCGGGCAAGCTGGCGGCATAGAGCGCCCCGAGCATGGCGAGGGAGTTCTTTTCCCACAGGGTTCCAGCGAGCTTGAGCTGGGCAGGATCGACCCAGCTCGGCGCGGGCAGGGGGTCATACCAGTTACGCTCCTCCGCAGGATAAACGGCGAGTTCGGTGGCCAAGTGGCTATCGTGGATGAGCAGCAGTTCAGGGTTGGCCTCCAGTACGTCGGCGAGATCCACGAGGTGGTTGTAGCCGAGTCGCCCACCCTCTGAGGCGGGCCGTTGCATAATGACTTTGGCCGCCAAGGCATCGCCTTCAGGGTCGCCCTGTTGGCGTGCGGCATCGAGACTAGAATCAGACCAAGGATCGGGAGGTGTTGTCTTCATAAGGGAGAATGAGGCTGAGTAGGAAGCACAGGTATAAGGCAAAACGCGGGTGAGAGTAAACCTCAGAAAATAAAGGAGTGAGTTACCTCAAAAAGAAACATTCACCCTCGATTCACGCGAGCCTATGCCGATTCGAACCATTCCCCTTTCTTTCTCTCATGGCCAGCTACCTGGGGGACAAGGAAAGTAAGCTGACGGCCCGATGAAATAATAGGCAATATTAGCTAATGCCGCGACAATGCTTGAACCAAAAATTGCAAACCCTACGGTCAATAGCATATGTTCGAGATAGCTTTGATATCCAAGTCTATATCTCGGTATCGCAGAGATGTAAAAAAGTAAAGACAAGGCGCTTATCGTGCTAATCAGCGCGAGGCTGCTTCGGGTCAGGCAGACGGCGCTCAAGATGACACCACCAATAAACGAAATCACTGCTCGACGGTCTTCTATGATCTTGGCTTTCATTGCGATAAGAGGCCTCCTAAGGAAAATGGGTTATCATTGGTTTTCGTTTCATGACTACGTTTTAGGTCTGCAGGTAGGCCACCACTTCAAGCAGCATTTTTATACGGCTTGCGCAACTCTTGCTCCATATTCGCTAAGCTCTTCGTCTGTAATCTCTCTGTTCCGCCAGCCATTTTTGCGACGAAGTATTCATCACAGCTGCGCCTTCAACTTCTGCGCGATGGTTTGGAAAAAGGCGTGGCCTCCGGTGGCGTGGATGAGGGCTTCATACAGGCGTGGGAAGGCTTGCTGGATCATGAGCAGAGGGCGCATGGGCAGGGAGTTGACGATGACTTCCGGGGCGTCGCTGGCGATGACGTTGAGCAGGGCTTTGGCCACGGCTTGCGGGGTGGAGGTGCCGAAGGTGGCAGGGGCCACGCAGCCTGTCTGCTCGCGCAGGCGCTTGTAGATGCCGGCCTCGACGAAGCCGGGGCACAGCACGTTGGCGCTGACGCCGGTGCCCTTGTAACTGGCACGCAGGGAGGAGGTGAAGGCGATGAGCCCGGCCTTGCTGGCGGCGTAGGGCTCCTGGCAGGCGGGCGGGGTGCGGCCTGCGAGTGAGGCCATGTTGATGATGCGGCCTCGCTTTTGCGCGAGCATGGCGGGTAAAAAGCGCTGGGTGAGGCGCATGGCGGCGATCAGGTTGACCTGCATGACGTCGAGCATCTGCTGCTCGCTGAGTTCATGCAGCAGGGAGGTGTATTCGATGCCTGCGTTGTTGATGAGGATGTCGATGCCGCCCAGGACGCTCATGGCAGTGTCCACCGTCGCGATGATGCCTGCATCGGTGCGTAGGTCGGCGATGAGATCGTGCGCCTCGGCTCCCAGGACGCGTGCGGATTCACAGGCCTCGGCTAGGCTGAAACCCGGCGAGGCAACAAGCAACATACGGGGTCGAAAAGGCGCGAGCGCGGCGACGAGATAGGTGCCGAGTCCACCTGGGGCTCCGGTGAGGACGATGCGTGTGGTGGTGTCGATGGTCATAGAGCTAGTGAGGTGACGTGGGATGGAAGGGTGGTGTGCTGGCCTTTTAATCAAGGGGAAACACGAGAGGTGAAGAAGAATGCGTGGGAATTTATGGCGCATGGCGTGCGAGTCGCCATAGGTAGCGCCTTATGACTTGGCTCCTGCCTTCCACCCTCCTCACGCTCGCGGGTTACGTCTGCGGGGCGACTCCGTTTGGCTACATCGCGGCGAAGACACTGCGCGGTATCGACATCCGCGAGCATGGCAGCCGCAACATCGGTGCGACGAATGTGATCCGTGTGTGTGGCAAGGCGATCGGTGTTCCGGTGTTTATCCTGGATGTCTTCAAAGGCTGGCTGCCCGCGTGGTATGCGCAGCATTGGCTGGGCGAGCAGGGGGCTGGGGCGACGACGATCACGCTGGTGGGCATCCTAGCGGGGGTCGCGGCGGTGCTGGGGCACAACTTTACTTTTTGGCTAAAGGGGCAGGGTGGCAAAGGCATCGCGACCTCGTCGGGGGCTCTGCTCGGCACGGCTCCAGCGGCGGTAGCTGTGGCGCTGGTGGTGTGGCTGGTGCTGCTGAAAACGACTCGTTATGTGTCCGTCGCCAGCATGGGCGCGGGCGTCGCGGTGCCTGTGGCGATGGCGGTGCTGATGGCACGCAGCGGCGAGTGGAATGGCCTGCTGCTGGGCTTTGGTGTTGTGCTCGCCACGCTCGCTATCGTGCGGCACAAGGCCAACATCCAGCGTCTGCTCGCGGGTACCGAGAACCGCGTGGGCGCGAAGCCGCCTGTCGCTACAACTTCTACTGCTAGTCCTGAACTATGATTGAGTCCGCTATTGTCATTGGGGCAGGCAGTTGGGGCACGGCGCTCGCGGCGACGCTCGCCGAGCGTGGATTGCAGGTGCAGTTCTGGGGTCGCGATGCTGCGCTGATGGCCAGCACAGCGGCTACGCGATGCAACGAGCGCTACCTGCCCCATCTGGTGCTGCCACAGAGCATCGGCATCACGAGCGATCTCGGTGCCCTGGAGCCCGCCGATCTGCTGCTATTTGTCGTGCCCTCGAAGGGCATGGCCGAAGTCGCTCGCGAAGTCGCCGCTGCGGGCCTGGGCAAACACACACGCGTCGTTTTATCCTGCACCAAGGGCATCGAAGTCGGCACGGGGCGGCGCATGAGCGAGGTGCTGGCCGAGGAGTTTCCAACGGCTGGCCTGGCTGTTTTATCAGGGCCGAATCACGCGGAAGAAGTGGCCCAGCACATGGCCACAGCAGCGGTGGTGGCCTCGGCAGATCGCGAGGTGGTGCTGGACTTGCAGCGCTGTTTCACCCTGCCGTGGTTTCGCTGCTACACGACGGATGACATCGTCGGCGTCGAGTGGGCTGGCGCGATGAAGAACCCGTATGCCATCGCTGCGGGCATCGCCCAGGGTTTGAAACTCGGCGACAATGCCAATGCGGCGCTCGTCACCCGTGCGCTAGCCGAGATGCTGCGCTTCGGCATGGCCGAGGGCGGACGCGCCGAGACCTTCTACGGCCTCAGTGGCATCGGCGACCTCATCGCCACCTGCTTCTCCGAGCACAGTCGGAATCACCGCCTCGGCCTCGCGCTCGCCCAGGGCCAGAGTTTAGCCGAGCTCACGGCAAGCACGCGCATGGTCGCCGAGGGTGTGCCGAACACCCTGAGCCTGCACCAGTGCGCCCGAGCGAAGGGCGTGCGCACGCCCATTCTCGACGCCGTCCACGCCATCCTCTATGAGGCGAAGCCCCCGCTGCTCGCGCTGCGCGAACTGCTGGCTCGCGACCCAAGGTCGGAGGTGGAGTAAGCCGAAGCCCGCAACCTGTTATGCATAAATACATCGCGCTCCTCACCTTGCTGGCCACTGGCATTTCTGCTGCCCCAGCTCCTGCCTTGCCCACCGCCCACACCGCTCGCGTCATCGAAGGCTGGAACGTGCGCCTGGATCATCGCCTGCTCACGGGCAATGGCGCGGCGCTCGGTGAGCGTGCGGTGAAACTGCTCAACGCGCGGCTCGTCGCCATCACCATCGTCGTGCCCGAGCCAGCGCTGGCGAAGCTGCGTGCCGTCACGATTCAGTTGGATCTCGACTACGGCGACTTGCACTCGATGCAGTACCATCCCGGTGCGGCTTGGCTCAAAGACAACGGCTACGATGAAGCCCTCGTGAAGTGTGTCCACATCCCCGATGTGGAGCACTTTCTATCGCCCTTTGACAACCACCGTATGCCCTGGGCCGTGCTGCATGAACTGGCCCACGCTTATCATGATCAAGTGCTGGGCTTCGACGAGCCGCGCGTCGTCGCCGCATGGCAAAAATTTAGCGCCAGTGGCCGCTACAAGTCGGTGCGTACGAGCCCCGGTAGTCTGCGCGAGCACTATGGACTGACCAATGCCAAGGAGTTCTTCGCCGAGATGACCGAGAGCTACTTCGGCTCGAATGACTTCTACCCCTTCGTCGCTGGCGAACTGAAGGAAGTGGAGCCCGAGATCTTCGCTCTGATGCAAGACATCTGGGGCGCACTGCCGCAACGGAATCGAGCGGCGAAGGCAACCCAGTAAAACTGGCTAGCCGCGTTCATGCAGGAAGAGAAGCACTTATTTCAGCCCCGCCGCGCCCGCTCAATCGCTTGCTCCTAGGTGGCAGCGCTCCTAACATCGCCGCTCATGGTTGCTCGCACCTATTCTGCTACGCTCGTCGGCGTCAACGCCGTCGAGATTGAAATCGAATCGCACGAAGGCCTCGGCAATGGGCCGAGGATGATCGTCGTCGGGCTGCCCGACACGGCGGTAAAGGAGAGCCGCGACCGCGTGATGGCCGCGCTCGATAGCAGTGGTTTCAAGCTGCACGACGGCATCACCACGGTGAATCTCGCCCCGGCTAATATTAAAAAGGAAGGCCCCGCCTTTGACCTGCCCATCGCCGTGTCGCTTGTCGCGGTGAAGCAGGGGCTCAAGGTCGAAGTGCTGCAAGAGACCTGCATGGCCGGTGAGCTGGCTTTAAATGGCGAACTGCGGCCTGTGCGCGGCCTGCTTGCCATCGCTCTCGAAGCTCGAGCACGCGGACGCAAGCGCCTGCTCATCCCGAAGCGTGCCGCAGCGGAAGCCAGCGTCGTCGCGGGCATCGACATCATCGGCATCAACAACTTCCGCGAGGCCGTGGACTACCTGCTCGGCTATCTCGATGTGCCGCCCGAGCCCTGCCGCGCCGCCGAGTATTTCGCCCAGGCGTGCAGTTACAGCATCGACTTCGCCGACGTGAAGGGGCAAACCCACGCCAAGCGAGCCATCGAAGTCGCCGTGTGCGGCGGGCACAATCTGCTCATGGTCGGCCCACCCGGCACAGGCAAGTCGATGCTCGCCAAACGCATCGCCACCATCATGCCCAGCATGAGTGAGGACGAGGCCATCGAGACGACCAAAATCCACAGCGCGGGCGGCTTGCTGAGTGAGTCTCAAGCCTTCATTGCCACTCGCCCCTTTCGCTCGCCGCACCACACCATCAGCGATGCCGGACTGCTCGGCGGTGGCAGCAATCCCGGCCCCGGCGAAGTCAGCCTCGGCCACAACGGCGTGCTCTTCCTCGACGAGCTGCCCGAGTTCCGCCGCTCGACTCTGGAAGTCATGCGCCAGCCTCTGGAAGATGGGAAAGTGACCATCGCCCGAGCCGCCGCCACGGCCACCTTCCCCGCGCAGTTCATGCTCGTCGCCGCCATGAACCCCTGCCCGTGCGGCTACTACGGCGATGCCAAGCGCGAGTGCCGCTGCGGCCCCATCGTCGTGCAGCGCTACCGCCAGCGCATCAGCGGCCCGTTGCTCGACCGCATCGACCTGCACGTCGATGTGCCAACCGTCGATATCAAAGCCCTGCGCGACGACACCCCCAGCGAAGCCTCTGCCGACATCCGCGTGCGAGTGGAACGCGTGCGAGCGATCCAAGCCGAGCGCTTCGCCAAAGACAAAGGCGTGCATACCAACAGCGCCATGTCGCCCCGCCACATCAAGAAGCACTGCGAACTCGATGCCGAAGGCGCACAGATCATGGAGCACTCGATGGGCCAGATGAACTTCAGCGCCCGCGCCCACGACCGCATTTTGAAAGTGGCTCGCACACTGGCCGACCTAGGCGGGCTGGAGAAGATCAGCGCCGACAACGTGGCCGAGGCGATCCAGTATCGGACGCTGGACCGGAATCTTTGGACTTAAAACCTGTGTGAACCGTGGCTTCATCAAGTCGGTGTTCTCTGGGGATTTTGAACGTCGGGCGGAGTGGTTCGCTGCTGTAATGGATGCGGCGATGGTTGAAACAAAGCTGCGCGTTGAAAGCTCTACCGCTCGATCCGCCAGAGCTGCGCGGTCTTGTCGAAGCTGCCGGTGAGCAGCACACGACTGTTCGGGCCGAAGGCGATGGCGCGCACCAGACCACCGTGTTGGATGGGGGCACCGATGGCCTTGCCTGTCGTGGCATCCCAGACGTGCGCGGTGTTTCCGTAGCAGCCGTTCGCGACGAGAGCGCCATCAGGACTGAAGGCGACGCAGCGCACCTCGCTGGGGCAAACGAGTGGTGCGGTCAGCGGCTGGCCGGTCGCTGCATCCCACACGCGCGCGGTCTTGTCTCTGCTGCCGGTGAGCACGCTGGTGCCGAGGGGATTGAAGACTGCAGCGCGCACTTGATCCGCGTGAACGAGCGGTGGCGTGAGCGGCTTGCCAGTCACGACATCCCACACGCGCGCCGTTTTATCGAGGCTACCGGTGAGCAGCTTCTTGCTGTCGGGGCTGAATGACAAGGAGCGCACCGAGCCCTCGTGCTTCAAATCAATACCATGCGACTTGCCCGTGGTCGCATCGAGCAAATGCGCGACGGTGCCGTTGCCGCTGACGGCGGCGAGTTTGGAATCGGGACTGAAAGCCACAGCATAAAATCGCTGCCGGTTCTCGATGGGCTCGCACATGGGTTTGCCAGTTCGCACATCCCACAACCGTGCGGTGCCATCCGCCGCGCCGTCGTGACTGCTGGTGAGCACGGCCAGCCCATCGGGCCGGAAGGCGAGCGCATAGACGAAGCCCGGATGTGGGAAGGTGGCGAGCAGTTTACCAGTGGCGACTTCCCAAAGCTTTGCACCCTTCTCACTGCCACCCACGACCAGCGTGCTGTCAGGACTGAACGCGATGGGATAGACGCCGCCCTCATGCTCCAAAGGCTGACCATGCAGAGCACCCGTGGCCGTGTCCCACAGCCGCAGCATGTGATCCGTGCAGCCCGTGGCCGCCCATTTGCCATCGGTACTGAGCGCGACGCCATGCACCGCATCAGGATGCACAAGCGCGGGACCAAGCGGCGTGATGTCCGCGCCGAGCGCCAGCTTGCAGGTGAGTAGGAACGAGAGGGGGAGTAGCTTCATGGAGAGGGTGCTGTTGATGCGGGTTTCCTGAGCGCGAGGACATGGGGCTTGGGTTCGAGGTTACCCGCTGCGTCTTCGCCAAAGGCTTGCAACGATTCCGCTGCGGATACGCTCGCCTCCCATTCAGCGAAATTCTCGCGCAGCGCTTTGGCTTCGTGGCCATTGACCATGACGCGCTTGATCGCGCCGTTGTCGCTCGTGGTTCCGCGCACGAGCCATGTGCCATCGGCTTGCTGCACGACGCGTGTGATGACGGTCGCGGGCGGCAGATCGTCCACGGGCTTCAGCGCGCCGGGGTAATCCTTCTCCATTGGCTGCGTGCCTTTGGGATCAAAGTTTGGGTTCACCGAAATGTCATCGAGCATCACATGGCGGTAGGCGTGCTGGTCGTAGTTGGCTTTCCACAAAGCATACTCGGCGTGATGAATGTCGAGGCCGTCCACCATCACCGATGGCGAGCGCGGGTGCAGCGCCCAGTGGACATTCCAGATTTTCAGATCGCGAATGATGAATGGGTGCTGCGCGTCTGGCCCGATGCCGCCCACGTCGCCCTTCAATTCCGCGCTGAGGCCGCCGAGGTTCAGCGAGTGCCGTCTCATGCAGTGGATCTCGTTGTCGTCGAAACGCACGAAGGGCAGCGTGCGAATGTCCGTCGCACGGCGCGAGCCATCGGCATGCGGAACGCTGAGCGTGAGGTCGAAGCCGCTGTTCGCAGCTGCATCGTAGCGGAAGCCATATTCATCGCATTCAGCGGCGACGTTGTGGGTGAAGGTGTTCTGCGAGTTCGCCCACCAGAAGCCCGCGCCGTCGTTGTGATCGAAGGGCAGCACTTGCTTGGGTAATGGCTTCCCGACGCAGGCTTGCACGGCGAGGTTGTGATCGAGCACATTGAAGACTTCCGTGCCGTCCTCCAAAAAGAAGCCGTGGCCGATGCTGTGGTAGCCCACGCAATCTCGCACCACGAGGTAGTCCGTGCCATGAATCGTAATCCAACGATTGCCACTGTCCCAGATGCTCGCGCCGATGACGGAAGCACCGCGCATCGTGTCGCGGGCGAGGTGAAAGTGAATGCTGTAACGACCAAGCACGCCCTCTTTGCCGAGATGCCGGAACTCCGCGTAGCTGATAGCGCCGGACGAGCCGCGATGATACATCGTGTGCCCGCGCGCCTTCGCCGGATCAGCGGATTCGACGATGACGTTGCGGCTGAGATTCGCGACTTCACCACGATATGCACCATCCCCGAGATGCTCAAAAGCAAGCGGCTGATCGAGCGTGAGCGAGGTGCCGTTGACTGAGCGGATGAGGCGCTCCTCAGTTTGCGTGTTGTCGCGCACGCTGGTGCGGAAGGTCTTCTCCCGCTTGATCTGGCGCGTCGTCGCGGTGAGGAAAATGCGGTCGCCCACGCGCCAGCCGGTGACGGGCTCGTTGAGTGAAATGGCCGTGTCACCTTTCTTTGCCGACGCGCCTAGCTTCACCCAAGTGTGGTTCAACTCCGCGCCATGAAACTCCATGCGCCCGCCACAGCAGACGATGGCAGGGCACGACTGCGGATCCATGCCCTCGAAGTAAACAAGGCGGATCAGCGCGGTATGTTTCGCGTCCACCGGCAGCGCTGCCGTGCCGACTTCCAGTGCGGGCTTGGGCTGCGAAGGGTCAGCTTCGGGCAAGTGGGCGTTGCAGTCGAAACCCTCCTCGTTCGTGTCATCGCCAGGCTGGATTTTGATGAGGCCCACATTGAGTTGCGTATCGCGATCCCACGCAAAACTCAACGTGCCCGCGATGAACACAGCACGAATCAACTGTTCGGCATTGAGGTCGTAAGTGACCGCGTGCCCCGCACGAACCTGCACGCTCGCGCCCGCTGGTGGCAGCTTGCCGCCCGCCCAAGTCTTGCTCGCCGACCACGGCCCACTTTGTGCGGAGCGAATGATCGTGGATTCAGCGGCTTGGCCCGTGAGACCCGCAAAAATCAGGAATAACCAATGTGCTTTTTTCATGGTGAGAGAGTCTTTGCCGCCATGCCATACCTGCCGGCGAGCTTGTCTTATGAACACACCGCGAAGCTTCGTTGTTCGCCAAAATACTGCATTTCTTGAATCCGACCTATCCGTTTAGCGGGCGCAAGGTGCGTCCTTCCATTGATGCAAAAACCATTACCCATCGACAATCTGAGCCGGGGCAGCAAAAGCCGCCACGCACACAGCGCGATGGATCATGATTTTGGACCCGACAGCAAGCCCACCGCTTTTGGCGTGCATCGCTCCGAGACGGCGGAGACGTGGCTCTACTTCAGCACTGGCAGCGTGACTGCGAACTTCATGGCCTACCGCCTCAATGAACTCTGGCCTGGATTAACCCCGAACGCCGCGATTCAGCGGTGGCTAGCTTTGCCAAGGCTTGAGTCTCAGGCGGTTTGGCGATGGCGGGACTGTATTGGAAAATACCGAGCCCGCCGTCGCCGAACCGCATCAGGCCAAGTATTGTTGAAGATAGTCGCCGATCAATCGCGGTGTTCGGGTTAACAACGGTCATCCTCCACATACCCTTGTCATCCACTCAGACAACGGCCCGGAAAACAACGCGGAGCGCACGCAGTGGGCATGGCTCAAGGCATGGCCTACAAGGGCGTGCATCCGCTGGTGGAACTCAATGAAGGCACTTAACCCAAAGGTATGCGCTTCACTGCAAAGGCGATGAAACCTTATGAAGCGCTGCATCCAACGACTCAAAGACCTTGGCAAAGGGTTCATCACGATTTCCGCTCACTCAGCTTAGGAGGTCGTGATGACAATTGGATCAGTCATGTAATTGGATATTGTTATTTGGCCGAGACTCTAAAACCGATACGTCGCGCCCGCCCCGACAGTCCAGCCCGTGAGGTCTAGCTCGAAGCTGCTGGTGCCAGTGTGGCCTTTCAAGGCCTCGCTCCAGTCGTAGCGACTGAAGGCATTGACGGACCATTTGGCGTTGAGGGCGTAGGCGGCATTGGCTTCGATGTAGAGGCCGGGGAGGACTTCGGTGCCGCTGTTTTCAGCGTGCCAGCGGGCGAGGGTGTCGCCTTCGGTGGTGCTGAGGGTTTCGTCGGTGCTGGCGTCCCAGTCGGCGAGGTTGAGGGCGAGGCCGAGGCTACCACCGAGCGTGAGCTTGGGCACGATAGTGTTGAAAGTGAACTGGGGGCCGAAGGATAAGGTGTGCAAATCAACGTTTAACTCATTGCGAATGATGCTCTCGACGCTGGTCTCACTGACGGTTTCTCCGCCACTGCCGCCGCTGGAAAAGTGGCGTACGGGCACGAGCGAGATGACGGGGCCGGGGCCGGCGAAGGTGCCAGCGTGCGGGGCGGGTGGCAGGGCTCCGATGGCGGCGTAGGTATCGGTGAAGGTGCCGCCGCCGTTGGTGGTGCGCTGGGTGGCGGTAAAGGCGCGGGTGCTGTGGTCGATGTCGGCACGGGTGAAGCTGTAACCGATGGCGGCGCTGAGGCTGATGCCACGCCAGTCGTAGAGTTCGGGGCTCTCCACTTTGACGAAGCCGCCCCAGCCGCTCATGGCATCGTCCCAGTCGCTGTTGAAGGTGTGGCTGAATGTCTCGGTGATGAGGCTGACGCTGCTGCCTGTAAAGACGAGGCTGGTGCCTTGGATTTGTGAGGCGCTGTTGAAGCCGAAGTTCCAGGTACTGGTGCTGCTGCCGCTGATGTCGGGCAGCACATAGCCGTCGGTGTAGGCACCGCCACCGCCGATGGTCGAGGAGGAGCTACCAAACCTGGGAAGGATGTAAGCGGGTGCCTGGGTGCTGTTGTTGAAGCTGGCATCACCCAGTGTGCGCCACTGCGGCCCGGCGCTGATGCGCCACGAGCTAGACGGCGGCATGAGCACGCAATCCATCGGTGCCTTGGCGTTCTTGGCACTGGCAGTGACGATGGCGGGAGTGCCTGCGTGGAGCGCTGAGGCGGCGAAAGCGAGGAGCGGGAGGAGACTTGGTTTCATGATCGGGAGGAGGCTAGGAGGGGAGGTCGAAGGTCAAGGGACTTGGCCGAGTTATTATGGCATTATCGTTGGGTAAGGCAGCAGCTCCACGGCTCCGCTGAGCTTCGGCGAGGTGTTGAGGGTTTGCATACCGCTGGGGATTTGCGGCAGCAGGAAGTGGCCGAAACCAAAGGTGCCTATGCTGGTCTTCACCACTTGGCCGTAGAAGGGTGCGAGGCGCGCTGGGCTGCCGGGGAGGGTGAAGCTGCCGCTGAACTGGCCAGTGGGGGCGGTGATGACGAGCTTGACGCTGTTGTTGTAGGGGCTGCCAAAGGCGACGACGGCGGGGCTGCTGATGCGGAGGAGTTGGCTGAAGTTGGGGCTCAGGCCACCGTCGGTGAAGTCGAGGCTCGCATTGAGCGCGGGGGATGTGGCGAGCGGCAGGCCCATGATGCGCTGGCCAGCGGAAGGCGGGGTGTAGGTGCCGCCTGCGGTATCCAGCAGGAGGGGGCCGAAGCCAGCGTTATAGACAGTGTCGGCGCTGGAGAGGGCGGCTGGCTTGAACCAGTCGATGAAGCCGATGATGTTGTTGTCGGCCACGGGGGCGGTGTTGGCCTGCACGATCAGGAAGCCGAGGAGGGAGCCGCGGTTGGCATACAGCGACTTGTAGATGAGCACATCGCCATTCTGGCCGATGAAGGTGGTGCCTGTGAGGATGCTGCCGTCGGCGAGCTTGCCAGCGAGGGTGAGGGCTCCGGTGTTCTCGTTGACGGTGAAGCTGCCGTAGCTGTAGCCCTGCGGCCCTGCGGAGATGAGGTTCGCCAATGCAAAGTTGTGCTGGGCTTTGAACACGGTGGCGAGGTTGGCAGGATTGCCGGGGCTGGCGACGTGCCAAACATTGCGCCATGAGTCGATCTTGGTCTCCTTGGCCGTGCCAGTGTCATGCAGGAAGCCTGTGGCGGCGTTTGTCGTGGCATCGAAGTCCAGCTCCAGGGTCAAGGCGGTGCCGGTGACGACGGTGTTGAGCACAGGGTGGTCGGGATCCGACACATCGGCAACGAGCTTGCCGGCGAAGGGCTTGGAGGTGGCCCCTTCGATGATCTTGCCAGTCACGGTGCCGTTGCTGCTGGTGAGCATCTCGAAGCGAGCGCCGATGTTGGGATTCGGGCTGGTGAATACACTCGTGCTGCGTTCAACAAAGCCGTGGAAGGTGCCGACGACGCCTGCGGGCAGGGCGGCAACGTTGATGACGAAGCTAAGCGGCAAGCTGGTGCCTGCGGCGTTGCTGGCGGTGACGGTGACGTTGCGCACACCAACCTGGGTCGGCACACCGGTGATGATGCCTGCGGCGTTGAGGGTAAGCCCATCCGGCAGGCCGGTGGCGATGTATCGGCTGACGGGCAGGTTCGCGGTGGGAATGACGAGGCTGAACGGGCCGCTGATGATGGCGGGGAACGGCCCGACCAGAGGGCCGAGGACGGGCTTGATGACGCCGCTCTGGGTGATGCTGTGCTCCTCGCAACCGATCTTGATGATGCCGCTGCGGGCGAGCTTGGTGGCATTCGGCAGCAGGGTGACGGTGACGATGCCCTCCATGGCACCATCGGTCGTGGAAACCGTGGCCCAGGGGATGGATTCACTGACGCTCCACACGCCTGTGGAGGTAACAGTGATGTCGTAGCTCGCGCCTGCGGATGGCAGGGTGAGTGTCTCGGGGCTGATGGTCGTGACGCCCATGGAGGTGATGGTGTAGGTGGGCACCCAACTGCCGAGCTTGCGGGTGGGGCTGTAGATCGCCACCTTGATGTCGATGCTGGCTCCTGCGGGGATCGTCTGACAGACTTCGATGATGGGTAGTGTGGGGTGCGTGCTGTTGTACAGCTTGTAGGGGCGGATCAAGTTGGTGATCGCGAGGCGCACGCCGTCGGTGGCCTTTTCGGTGTTGTTGGTGACGCGCACGATGTGTTCCATGAGCCCGGTGGTAGGATTGAGCTTGGGCGGCCCGCCGAGCACGACGCCGGGCAAGATGGCTGGCGAAGTGCCGGCACCCTGGATGCTGAAGTTGAAGGGGTTCTCGGTGGCGTCATCGTTGTCGATGCTCACCGTGGCCGTGCGCAGGCCATCGGCGCTGGGGTTGAAGGTGAGGGTAAAGGTGGTCGTGCCTTCGGCAGCGACGGGCGAGTCCGGCTCTAGGGTGACGGTGAAGTCGGCGGCATGGGGGCCGTCGATGACAACCTTGGGTGTGCCGGAGAGGGTGAGTTCCGCCGTTCCGGAGTTGGCGATGGTGAAGGTTCGGGTGACGGTACCTGCGGCGGTGGCTTTGCTGCCGAAGTCGGTGTGGTCATCCAGGCCGGGCGCGCTGTCGCCATTGGTGATGTCGGTGCTGTTGCCGCTGACGGCAATTTCAGGGACTTTATACAAATCGACATTCCAAGTATCGCTGATCTCGTTGTCGGAGAGCGCACGGTTATACAGGCGGAATTCATCAATGACCCCGCCCGCTGGGTTGCCGACGTTGGAGGAATAACCATTCACCTTGAACGGGCCGCGCCCCGTGATAACCGGACTAGATTGCGCGACGGTGTTTACCAGGACTCCGTTCAAATAGGCACGAATCTGATTAGCCTCCGCATCATAGACAAAGGTGGTGACGTTCGGGCTGGCCGTGGCGGCACCGTTCACAAGCACATCTGTAATGCCAGTGCCGCGCAGGATCAGGTTGTTCGGCCCAGCCACCCCGTTGGTAAAGCAGCGGAAGCTGTTGCTATTGAGGTCACCAAAGAAATAAAACAAGGTGGAGCTGGGCTGGATGTTGTTGAGGTAGAGGGAGATAGTCCAACTGCCGCTGAGATTCGTCGCCCAGCCGGTGTTGAGATAATCGGAGGTAGAGGAACTGCCAGACCCTATCAAGCCGCCTCCAAACTCTCCGGTGCCCCCCTGTGTGAGCCCACCCTGAATGGTGGCCGGGTTCGTGCCCACGGGTGCAGAGGCGTGGTTGGGCACGGTGGTGCCAGTGCCATCGAACTGGTAATACATCAGTTCAGGCACGTCATAGTTAAAGCCGGCACCCTGGATACTGAAGGTATAGGGGGCCTCGTTGCTGTCGTTGTTGGCGATGCTCAGCGTCGCGCTCCGCGTGCCTATGGCCCTGGGATTAAACGTGACCTGGAACGTCGTGCTGCCGCCAATGGCGACTGGCGAAGTTGGCACAGTGGTCACGCTGAAGTCGCCTGCGTGGGTGCCGCTGAGCACGACCTTGGGCGTGCCGGTGAGGTTCAGCACGGCCGTGCCGGGGTTCCGGATGGTAAAGGTGCGCACCACGGTGCCGCCAGCGACTCTCGCGCCGCCGAATTGGGTGTGGTCGGTGAGGCTGGGCGTGCCATCCCCATTGGCGATTTCGAGGCTGTTGCCGCTGACGGCGATCTCTGATCCAAGCACAATGGAGATGGTGAAGGTCTGAACGGCGCTGGTCAGGGCGGTGCCTGGCCCGCCCAGGCTATCGTCATCGGTGAGCGACACGCTGACGATCGCCGTGCCAACGATGCCCGCTGGTGTGTAAGTCAATGTGCCCGTGCTGCTGTCGATGGCAGGCTGGAGGGTGAAGAGGGCATTGTTGTTATTGCTGACGTTGAAGGTGAGGGCCTGGGTCTGGCTGCTATTGCCGTCGTCGATGAGTGTTGCCCAGTTGCTGATGGACTGCGTCGTGGTGCCATCGGAATGGCTCTGGTTGCCGCCCTTGGTGAAGCTTGGCGCATCGTTCATGGCATCGACCGTCCAGGTGTAGCTGGCGGGTGTGGGGTCGGTGTTACCAGCGTTGTCAATGGCGCGAACTTGGAAGGTGTGCGCACCTTCGCTGAGGCCTGAGTCATTGGTCGGGCTGCTGCCTGCGACGAAGCCTCCGCCGTCCAGGTTCACCTCGAAGCTTGCGATGCCGCTGCCCGTGCCGTCGTCGCCGGTGAAGCTGAACGCAGCACTGCTGCTGTTGCTCGGGTTGGTGGGCTGGCCGGTGATGGTGGTGTCTGGGGCGGTGGTGTCGTAGGTGGCGGTGTTGTCGGTGCTGGTGGAGGCACTGCTGAGATTGGGTACCGCATTTTGCGCCGCGTTTGCCGGAATGCTGGCGATGACGGTGCCGTTGCCGGTCATGCCGCTCACGGCGACGTTGTAGGTCGTCGGCCCGCCGGTGATGAGGGCCGTCGTCGCACCGGCGGTGCCGCTCAGGGTCACATCGCCGACATCGTCGAAGTCCGTCACTGGCTCGCTGAAGACCACGGTAAAGTTGATCGGGCTGGCGTTGGTCGGGTCAGCCTGGCCCGCCGCCTGGTTGATCGTCACGGTGGGTGCGTTCTCGGAGGATACTGGGAGGGCGATGTTTCCAGTGAGTTCGACACTGACCGAACGAGTCCCGTTGGCCGGAATGACGAGATCCCACTGGAACGCACCGGTAAAATCAAAGCTGCTGGCCGGTAGTCCCGAATTGTCAAAGTTGTTGACGACTGTATTTCCCAGCAAGCCGAACACATCCGTGGTCGAGGCGAACGGCCTCACCAGGAACGCATTGGCGGCTGGATTGAATGCCTTGTACTCCGAGAAACCAGCGGTCGCGTCTTGAATGCGGATGTGGCTGTTCGCGGCCAGCAGGGTTGCGCTGTCAGAGCCGGCCGTCCCATTCACGTCGAAGTCCGCGCCATGGAACAGGCTGATCGTAAGCGGGCTGACCTCGCTCAAGTTCGTGATCGACATCGTCAAGACGAGCTCGCCCGTGCCTGCGGTGGTGCTCGTCAGAGTCAGCGTATTGGTCGCGCTGAACAGGCCACGGGCATTGACGTCCGTCCAACGGATGGTTCCGGAGCCACCTGCGGCGGACGACGTCGTGGGAACAGGAAAGAAGGACTCTGCGGTGTCTCCCGATACCCGGAACCACCAGCCATCCTCGAATAGATAGTCCCCGGTGCCGACTCCGGTGAAATTCGAGGTTTGCGTGGCGTCATAGTGAGACGCCGCCGGAATCGTATAGGTGGCTCCTCCCGCTGTGAGCGTGGCGAGTTGGGCGTTGGCCGCCGTGGGGAAAGCAATGGCTGCCACCGCGAACATGCCCACCCAGGTCGAGCGCAAGCGATGCATTGAGGTGAGCAGGGGTGCCCTCTGCCGCTCCAAACCACGGCTGTCGGTGCGTAGAGTCGCAAGATTTTGCGTCTCTACAGAGTCAAGCCAACGCCTCATCACACCGGCCAGCCAGCAGGCGGCCTGAGCGCGGGCACAGGTCAGCAAGACGAGGGCTAGTGTCAGCAAAAATGTCAGTTCATAAATCATACTCATATTAAAGGGGGCAGGGATGAGGCGGCTATATACGGGCCATCGAAACACGCAGGTTTCAGGCCATTTTTAAAGTGGAGGCGAGTTTGGGGGAGCGGCAAACCCTCCTATGGCATTTATAGAAAGGGCACGGAGTGTCTCACGAAAAACCCGTTCGGCAACTGTTGCCTCAGCTCAATAGAGTCACAAAAGAGTACGGGCGTGGCCACCTGGGGGCGCTGGGTATAGGCGACGCGCTCAAAAACACCCAAGAGACAGGGGTTGGCCGATTTGCTACTGCGCGCGAACGGGGAAAAACCCCTGCCCGTCTTTTTTTAATCGCAGTCTCAGGCCGATTTTTTCTCGACAGCCGAGCGTGAAATGGGTTTAAACGTGATAATCCACGCCTCTAACTCTGCGTGAACTCCTAAGTGATGACTCCCCACTTCTCGACTCTACGCCTGCATCGCCAAGCCATCCGCCCTGCAAGGGCCATGGCGCACAACCCTCTCTGGCCCAGCCCGACGTGCTCATCCTTGCCTCGCGACCGTCGTTTGAGTGCTCCGACGTGCTCATCCTTGCCTCGCGACCGTCGTTTGAGTGCTCCGACGTGCTCATCCTTGCCTCGCGACCGTCGTTTGAGTGCTCCGACGTGCTCGTCCTTGCCTCGCGACCGTCGTTTGGGTGCTCCGACGTGCTCATCCTTGCCTCGCGACCGTCGTTTGAGTGCTCCGACGTGCTCGTCCTTGCCTCGCGACCGTCGTTTGGGTGCTCCGACGTGCTCGTCCTTGCCTCGCAGCCCCGTTTTTTTTGGACCTTCAGCCCCATGAAACCGCTTACCTGGGACTCTGGCTATCATTTTGGCGACCCGAACCTGTACTGGGGCGACCCCTCCTACGTTCTCGAACCCGGCGATCCTGGCTATGTGCCGCCCGCCGTGCCCCCTTCCCCCGCAACCCCCAAGAAACGCACCATGACCAACAACCCGATCCCTGCCGCCGAGCGCTCCATACTCGCCCTCGCCGAAGACTGCGCCGACGGCGCGGCCACCCTCCAAGACACCGTGGGCCTAAAACAAACCCGCGAGGCCGACCTGCGCGCACTCATCGCGGCGCTGAAAGGCAACACCACGGCGACGCCGCCCACCCCCGGCTTCCTCTACACCTACAAGCAGCGGGCCATGGAACAGGAAACTGCGGTCTCCGCCCGCCGGGTGAAGGACGAGGAAGCGAAAGACTACCTCACGGCGGCGCGCAATGCCCTGGTGCCCATCCTGGGCCGCGACCCCTCCACCGAATGGGAGCAGGCGGGGTTCAGCAGCCCCCCGGCCAGCTCCAACGCTGTGCCCGGCACCCAGGACGGGCGCTTGGCCTGCCTGGCCGCGCTGGCCGTGTACCTGGCGCAGCACCCCACGTATGAAATCCCGGCGGGTGGCCCACGCGCGGCCTTGACGGCAGCCCTCACCCAAGCCCTGCACACGCAACTCAGCGCCGCCCGCCAGGCCGCGAACGACGCGGGCACGGTGCAGCAGACGGCGTTGATGACCAAAGAAGCGGCCTTCCAGACCCTGCGCCGCCGCTTGATCGCGCTGGTGGATGAGCTGCAACTGCTGCTGGCTGACGATGACCCGCGCTGGGAAACCTTTGGCCTCAATGTGCCCGCCAACCCCCGCGCACCCGACGCCGCGACGAACCTGACACTGACCCCCGCCGGCCCAGGCCGCGTGCTGGCGGAGTGGGACCGGGGCACCCGCAGCACCAACGACCGCGTGCTCATCCAAGTGGTGGGGGTGGACACGGACTACCACGAGTATGCCAAGAGCGGCGGCGACTCCCAGGAAGTCATCAAGGCGCAAACCCCAGGCGCGACGCTGAAGGTGAAGATCGTCGCGCTGAACGGCAGCCTGGAAGCCGACTCTGGCCCCGAGGCGCAGCTCGTGGTGGTGTGAACCGGGGGCGGGCGGCCTTCGGGTTGATTCTCTCGACAAGCCGCCCGCACTTGGCTAAAGCAGGGGCATGTCCGCCACTCGTTTCGGTAAGCTCCACCTCGTCAAGCATCCCATCGCCCAGGTTTGCCTGGCGCAGCTACGCCACGTCGGCACGGATGCGGAGGGCTTTCGCCGCGCGATGCAGCGGCTGGGGGGCATCCTCTTTATCGAAGCCAGTGCGGGGCTGGGCACCAAACGCACCGAGGTGCAGACGCCGCTGGCCATGGCCCCGGCGCTAGCGCTGGCCAAGCCGGTGGTGCTGGTGCCCATCCTGCGGGCAGGCCTGGGCATCATCGACGGGGTGCTCGACCTCGCGCCTGGGGCCATCGTCGCCCACCTCGGCATCTGCCGCGACGAGGCCACCGCCAAGCCGCAGCGGTACTACTCGAAGCTGCCCGCCGTGGTGGCCGATGCGGATGTTTTCCTGCTCGATCCCATGCTGGCCACGGGTGGCAGCGCCATCGAGGCGGTGAACCAGCTCAAAGAAGTCGGTGCCACGAGCATTCGCCTCGTCTGCGTCGTCGCCTGCCCCGAAGGCATCGCCGCCTTTCACAGCGCCCACCCCGACGTGCCGCTGTGGGTCGCCGCCATCGACCAAGGCCTGAACGAAAACGCCTACATCGTCCCCGGCCTAGGCGATGCAGGGGATCGGTACTTTGGGACGTGAACGAAGTGGGAGGTGGGAAGTGGGAAGTGGGAAGTGGAGTGATGTCTGAATCTAGAGGCTGACTTCCTTCCCACCCCCCACTTCCCACCTCCCACCTCCCACTTCCCACTTCCCACTTCCGACTTCCGACTTCCCACTTCCCACTTCCCACTCCACCACTTCCCACTCCACCACTTCCGACTTCCGACTTCCGACTTCCGACTTCCCACTTCCCACTTCCCACTTCCCACTTCCCACTCCACCACTTCCCACTCCACCACTTCCCATGCCCTTCACTCTCTCTCGCCGTCATTTCCTCACCAGCGCTGTCGCGGCTGGTGCCAGCAGCTTTTGCCGAGCGGAGGACAGCACCCCCAGCGAGCAAGTCTGGGCGCTCTTCTCCGACTCCCACATCGCGGCGGACAAGGCGACCCTCGCGCGGGGTGTCAACGTGACCGAACATTTGCAGCAGGCGATTCGCGAGGTGCTGGCGATGAAGGCCAAGCCCTGCGGCCTGATGCTGAATGGCGACTGCGCTCTGGGCGATGGGCAGCCGGGCGACTACGCCACGCTGGTGGAACTGATGCAGCCGCTGCAAGACGCGCGGGTGCCGCTGCACATCACGATGGGCAATCACGATGACCGCCTCAATTTCTGGGAAACCTGCCGCCCACTCGATGAAAACGACAAGCTCATCGACCACAAACACCTCGCCGTGATGCCCGGCCCCCTGGTCAACTGGGTGCTGCTCGACTCGCTCGACAAGGTCAACGCCACGCCCGGCCTTATCGGGGAAGCCCAGCTCGGCTGGCTGGATCGGACGCTGCGCGAACTGCCCGACAAGCCCACGCTGCTGCTCTGCCACCACAACCTGCAAGGCGTGGTCGCCGATGGTAAAAAACACACGGGCATCACCGATACCGAAGCGTTGCTCACCGTCATCCGCAGCCACGCCAAGGTGAAGGCCTTCATCTACGGCCACACGCATAACTGGAGCGTGAAGACCGAAGCGAGTGGCCTGCATTTGGTCAATCTGCCGCCCATCGCCTACTGCTTCGACAAGACCCGCCCCAGCGGCTGGGTGACCGCGCGTGTCACAGCGACGAGCCTGGACTTGGAACTGCACAGCCTGGATCCCGCCCACCCGGAGCATGGCCAGAAGCACATGCTGGCGTTTGCTGGGGCTTAAACCCTGAACGCGGCAAGAACGGGCGAAGACAATGGCGTTTGCTCGCATGGCCTGATGGGGACCAACGATGTGCCCACTTACTCGTGGGTCAGGATCACTTTCAAAGCACGCTCCCGCGCGGCATTGCTGAAGGTGTCATAGGCACTGATCGCCTCACTGAGCGGGAAGCGATGGGTGATGAGCTGCTTGGGCAGCAGCTTGCCAGAGATGATGGTCTTGAGCAGCAGCGGCGTGGTCACGGCATCCACCAAGCGCGTGGTGAGGGTGATGTTCTGCGACCACAGCGTCTCCAGGTGCAAGGGCGCACTCTGCCCATGCACGCCCACATTGGCGATGTGTCCGCCGGGGGCGATGATGCCCTGGCAAATCTCGAAGGTGTCTGGCAGTCCGACGGCTTCGATGGCCACATCCGCACCCCGGCCCAAGGTCATGGACATGACGCGGGCGACGGCTTCGCCGTCCTTGCTGTTGATCAGTTGCGTGGCTCCCAACTTCTTCGCCACATCCAGGCGATGGTCATCAATATCAATCATGATGATGTCCGCAGGGGCATAGAACTTCGCCGTCAATAGGCACGCCAGACCGATGGGCCCTGCACCGATGATGGCGACGATGTCACCAGGTTTGACGCAGCCATTGAGCACGCCGCATTCATAGCCAGTGGGGAGGATGTCGCTGAGCATGACCATCGCCTCTTCGTCCGCTGCCTCAGGAATGAAATGCAAGCTCGTGTCCGCCCAGGGAATACGGACGAACTCGGCCTGCGTGCCATCAATGGTGTTGCCCAGAATCCAGCCGCCCTGGGCGCAATGCGAGCACATGCCGCGCCGGCAGTACTCACACTTCCCGCACGAGGTGATGCAGGAGATGACCACGCGATCGCCCTTGTGAAAGCGGGTGACGCCAGTGCCGACTTCCTCAATCACACCGATGCCCTCATGCCCAAGCGTGCGGCCATAGCCCACCGTCGGCACATCCCCTTTGAGGATGTGCAAATCGGTGCCGCAAATGGTGGTCTTGGTGATTCTCACCAGGGCATCGCTGGCCTCTCGCAAGGAGGGCTTGGGAATGTCCTTCAGTTCCTTCTTGCCTGGGCCTTGATAAACGAGGGCTTTCATAGGTGTGTCGCAGCCTGGGGTTAATGCTCCGCCTGCTCGTGCGCCTCGACGAACCAGAGATTGATGTCGGCCCCACGGGATACCTGGGTGAAAATGTCTGCCGTGTCCGCGTCCTTGAGCTTAGTGGCGAGGTCAATGGCCTTGCGCATCAGCTCACCGTAGAAGGCGATGGCGTGGGCCAGTTCGGCGATGTGTTTGCTGCTGCTGGTGATGTCCAGAGGGTATTCTGGCAGGCTGGATTTCTTCGCCGCCACGCGGATGGTGCCCTGCGCAATGCCACCGAGTTGGACGATGCGTTCAGCGATGACATCCACATAGACGCCTGTGTCGGTGAAGACTTTGTCGAACAGCTCATGCAGCGCGATGAAATTATGCCCCTTCACATTCCAATGCGCCTGCTTGGCCTGCATCATCAGGTCGATGGAATCGGCGAGCCGTTCTTGTAGCAAGGCTGCGATTTCGATCCTTACTTTTTCCGGCAGACTGTTCCGCGTGTGCGTGAGCTTTGTTTTCATGGCTCAAGCGATAGCCGCTGAAGCCAAGCCCATGCTATGGGGTGTTCACCCCGGACTCAGGCTCTTGCTCAATCACGGGGAGCGATCCCTACTTCAAGGCAGCATTTTGAGCGCTCCGTTGGCGAGCTGGTGAATCTCTTGATCGGCCTCGCGGATGAGTTGCAAGAACTTTTCCTGCTCGGCGGGATGCCAGCGCGTTTTGGCGTCCAGGCTGTTGCTGGGGGCGGCTTGCTCGCCTTTGCTGGCACCCCAGTTGGTGGTGCGCCAGAAGTCGCGCCAGAGGCGATTTTTGCCCTGGATGGCGGCGATGAGGGGCTTGATGTCGTCGCGCTTGGGCAGCGGATCGGTGTTGCCTGTGAGTCCGATGAAACGGGTGGCGAGCTGCCAGACACCTGATTTGCCGATGTTCAGTCCGTCGAAGGTGAGGGGCTCATCCACAGATTTTGCGGCTTTAGGAGCTTCTGCAAAAAGCAGGTGCGAGTCGCTGGCGAGGCTGCGGAGGGCGGCGTTGTATTGCTGCACGCGTGGGTTTTCACCCCGCAGATCGGGCTTCGGCTTTTCGCCTTCCTTGGCTTTTTCAGGGGCTTCAAAGGGGGGCAAGCCGAGGATGATGATGCGGGGAGTTTGGGCCTGGCAGGTGGCGATGATTTTGCCCAGGGCTTCTCGAAATTGATCCAGCCCCGCTTCGCCAAGGTCGAGGCACTCCTGCCGACCAAACATGAGCATGACGCAGGTGGCCTCGACGCGCTGGAGTTGCTGGGCGAGGTCGCCAAAGTTCTGCGGGCGGTCTTGGCGCAGCACGGTGTCGTTCTCCCAGGCGAGACTGCGCAGGCTGAAGCGCAGGCCTGGGAACTGAAGGGCGAGCAGGGCCTCCAGGCTGCCATCCTCGGCGAGGTTGGCGGCTTCGCTGCCTCCGAGCACGGCGATCACTTCATGGGGCATGAGTTCGAGGGTGTCGCCGAAGGGCTTTTGCAGCGGCGCGGTTTCGCCGATGGTGCTGCGGGTTAACTCGGTGATTTCGGGGCGTGCGAGGGCGCGATCATAGAGGCGGACGTCGCTGATTTTTCCACCCAGTCTGCCACCAGCCTCGGCGATGAAGGCTTTGCCGAGTTGCACTTGCCCAGGGGCGATGACCACCGAGGAGCGCTCGACGCCGTCGATCCATAGGCTAGAGAGCGCCTGCGAAGTGTCGCGACGGATGCTGATGACGATGTGGTGTGGCTTGCCAACTGGGCCAAGCTGGGGTGGCTGGGCATCGAGCCGTGCCTGCCCCAAGCGGGCGATGATGCGGCCTGAGGGAGCGGCCTGGACTGTGAGCACTTCGCGAGAATCGGGGTCGGTGAGAGAGAGGAATGGGATGCTGATGTCGCCTGTTTTGCCAGCATCGAGTTCCAATATAAAGGACAAGGCGAAGTCGCTGAGCGCCACGGAGGCAGGCATGGGCAAGGGCAACTCCCCGCCCTCGGCGAGGTCGCGAGTGCCATTCCACGAGGCGAGCACGCCTTTGCCAATACTGGCGGACGGCTCCAGTTTTTCCTGGGCTGGCAGGCTGGCGGTGAGGCACGCGAGGAGGATGAGCGAGGCGAACGGTCTGCGAGCGAGTTTCATGATGGAGTGGGTAACATAGGATGGGCAGCTTGTCTTGCGCGAGGCTAGCAGCGACCAGCCATGGGGTGAGACGGTGGAAAGATGCCTGTCGCGAAGGCTGCGCCCCAAGGCCATGGTTCACGATGGCAGCCTCTTTTTTGAAAACACTCCTCGCGCTCCTCGAACCGATTAGCCTCGTTTGGCTACTGCTCACGGGGCTCATGGTCGTGCTGCTGCGCACGCGGCAAAGGCTGGCGGCATGGCTCGCTGGCGGAGCGTGGGTGGTGCTCTCGCTGGGCACTTGCACGAATCTGGGCACAGCGCTGCTGGCCTCGCTGGAGCGGCCCTGGCTCGCGGTGGATAGGGATTCCCTGCCTGTATGCGATGCCGTAGTGGTGCTCGGGGGTGGCATGGCGGCGGCACCGAGCCAAGCCGTGGGCGTGGACTTCCGCGAGGAATGCGACCGCGTGCTGACAGGCATCGAACTGATCCGCCAGGGCAAGGCAGGCACACTGGTGGTGAGCGGCGGGGCATCCATGACAAAGCACGGGGCGCGGGGCGAAGCCGAGGCAACGCGGCAATGGATCGCGCAGTGGCATCTCGTCAGCGTGCCTGTGGAGAGCCTGGGCATCTGCGCGAATACTTACGACGAGGCGCTGCGGGTAAAACAACTCGCAGACACCAAGGGCTGGCAATGTGTGCTGCTCGTCACCTCGGCCAGCCATCTGACACGCGCCGAGGCGACCTTCCGCAAGGCAGGTGTCAAGGTGGTCAGCGTGCCGGGCGCGTATCAAACCAAAATCGCGGAAGGCTATGCCCCAAAGCAAATGCTGCACGTTCCCGAACTGGGTGGGCTGTGGGCCTTTTCCTTCTGGCTACACGAAGTCGTGGGCTGGTGGGTGTACCGCGCCAACGACTGGTTGTGAGCGCGCGAGGGATCATTATCCCAGCGACTCCATCAGCAGGCCCATCTCCGCACGCACGTTCCCCTCGCTGGCATTCTCCAACGTCTCGGCGACGACGGCGAAGATGATCTCGCGGAAGCGGTGCCTGAGCCGATGCACGGCCACGCGGACGGCACCTTGTTTCATATCGAGCTGCGCAGCTAGAGCGGCGTAGTCTTCATTGACTCCGGCATCAAGGCTGAGCAGCGTACGACACACGGCGAAGAGCGTGGATTTGCCACTCTCCGCATATTCGGCTTCGAGCCTTGCCAGCGCAGTCTCCATCGTCGTCACGGCCCATTGCCGGTTGAACTCCAGCTCGGGTGTTTGCGGATCGCCAGGATCGAGGTGCCTACCCGTTTCATCCGAGGGGGCATCGAGCGAGAGGGTTACTTGGCCACCACCGCGCGATTGGGCTTGGCCATGCCGATGGAAGTTGAGCAATCGCTTGCTGAACGTGTGCAGCAAAAAGGTGCGCAACTTGCCGCGCTCAGCATCGGCGATGGCGAATTTTTCGTGCCTCAGCAACTCCGCGAAGAAGCTCTGCGTGGCATCCTCGGCATCGAGTTCACTCAGCCCTCGGCTGCGGGCGAACTGATACAACGGTGGCCAGTAGAGCCTGCACAGCTCGTCCAAGGCCGCACGCGCGGCGGGCGCATCGTCCCGCGTCGCTCGGGCCACGAGGCTCCAGCGTGTGGGCTGAAAAGCATGGCCGTGGGTCGCGATCATGGTTTGTCACCGCCTGCCGATGCCCGCTCCAACACGATGCGGAAGCCCACGCAGAACGACCGCCCCATGCGAGCCAACGCTACACGATGACCCGCATCGAGAGCGTCTGTGCGGGACTCCCACCAGTTCGCCCCGCGTATCACCACAGGGCCTGAATCCGCGCCCTGCACCCACTCCGCCACATTGCCGCCCATGTCGTGGAGCTGGTAGCGATTGGGCGGATAGGAGCCCACGGGCGCGGTAAAAAGGTGCGCATCGCGACGCCCAGCGATGACGGGGAACTGCGCAAATGCTGACTCCTCGCGCAACTCCTCGCTGGCGTAATTGCCCGCATCCGCTGGCGGCGGATAACTGGTGCCCCAGGGATAGACGCCCGCCGGATCATGGGCATCCGCGTGGAGCCCCACGGCGATGTTCCACTCGGCATCACTCGGCAGGCGGTAGCGATCCGCCGCGCCGATGCGCCCCGAGGCCCGCTCATACTGGGTCAGCCAGGTGCAAAACTCCACCGCCTCAAGATGCGTCACTGCCACCACAGGATGATCGGCAGTCTGGGGAAACGTAGGCGAGCGCCAACTCGCATCCTTCAGCACCCAGCCCTCGCGCGTGCCGTCGTAGTTCACATACACTGGCACCTCGAACATCGCTGAACGAGTGCGGGCAAAGGCGTCGAAGTCACGCACCCGTGTCTCTGTCGTGCAGAAAAGAACGCCATCAGTGCCCGCCGTGACGAAGCTCAAGCCCAAGCTATTGGTGAGGGGCGGCACGTCTCGCGGCCACCACCACAGCCCCGTTGAAAACAGCGCCAACGCCACAACCCACGCTACCCACCAGCCACGGCCACCGCGCTCCCCTGCCCCGGCATTCACCAGCCCGGCACTGAGTTCCAGCACCCCAGCATAGCGTCGCCCAGGCTCACTCTGCATCGCCCGCGCCAGCACAGCATCCAGCCCGCGTGCGCCGGGCACCAGCTCGGAAACAGGTCGAAACACACCACGCGGCAACTGCCCCGTGAGTAACTCGTAGAGCATCACCCCGACGCTGAAAATATCGGCGCGATGATCCACAGCACCCAGCAGCACGAGCTGCTCCGGGGCCGTGTAGTCCGGTGTGCCCAGCAGCGAGCCCGTGACGGTGATATTCCCCGCTGCCTCCTCATGCGCGAACTGCGCAATGCCGAAGTCGCTCACCTTCACACGCCCCTCCGCATCGAGCAAAATATTGGCGGGCTTGATGTCGCGATGCACCACGCCACGCTCATGCGCGTAGTGCAACGCCTCGCATACCTGCCGCACGATGCGCAGCGCTTCATCGGGTGGCAGCGGGCCATCGTGGCGCAGTCGCGCCGCGAGATCACTGCCCTCGACGAACTCCATCACCATGAAGTAATGCCCATCATCGGCTTGGCCAAAATCATGCACGCCAACGATGTGCGGATGGCTCAGTCGCGCCAGCGCAGTAGCCTCGCGCCGGAAGCGCTCGGCGAAGTCCTCGCGCACGCCGAGGTCAAAGGGCAGCAGCTTGATCGCCACCGTGCGATTCAGCGACAACTGGCGCGCCCGATACACCGCGCCCATGCCTCCGCGTGCGATCAGCGCCTCGATCTCATACCCAGGGAAAACCGCCGCCAAGTCCTGCGGCTGAGGTGGCACCCAGTTCATCGTCGTCAGCCCCGCGCCCAGTGCCGCATGGTAGAGATCGCGAACCTCGATCTGGCTGAGTCGTGAGGAGTGGTCGGGCATCGGGGTTTATAAAGCACGCTATATTGCCGCGTTCCTTAGCATGACCAAAGCCAAGAAACGCGCTGTGCTGCTCCTTACCTGCCTACTCGCAGGCCTCGCAACTGCCGCCGTTGGCTCTGGCTTGCAGACTGCAAGATTTGACTTCCTCTTCGGTGTAGGTGGGCTTGGGGGCGTCGAGAGGTGTCTGACCGGCGGCGGTTTGGCCCATGATGCCACGGATTTCTTTGGTCTTGCTGTGGTCGGCTTTTTCGATGTTGGAGGCGCTGGGGGTGCGCAGGTAATAAGTGGTCTTTAGACCCGCTTTCCAGGCACTCTTATACATGGCGGAGAGGGGTGGGAGCACTTTGCCAGCGTAGAAGAGGTTGACGCTTTGGCTCTGGTCGATCCACTTTTGGCGGCGCGCTGCGGCCTCAATGAGGTAGGTGGCGTCGATGCCGAAGGCGGTGGCGTACTTGCGCTTGAGGTCGTTGGGGATTTCTTCGATGGAGTTGAGTTCGCCGTCGGTGCCCTTGAGCTGTTGCTGGATGTCGGGGTTCCAGATACCGCGCTTTTTGAGGTCGCGGACGAGGTAGGGATTCAGCACGACGAAGTCGCCGGAGAGGTTGCCTTTGCTGAAGACATTGCTGAAGAGCGGCTCGATGCAGGGCGAGCTGGCCATGATGTTGCTGATGGTGGCGGTGGGGGCGATGGCGAGGACGTTGCTGTTTCTCATTCCTTGGCTGGCAATCTTGGCCCGCAGGGTGGACCAGTCCATTTTGCCGCCGCGTGGGAGTTCGATGGCGACGCCGCGCTGCTCTTCGAGGATGTCGATGGTGTCCTGGGGGAGGAGGCCGCGATCCCATTTGCTGCCTTTGTAGCTGTGGTACTGGCCGCGCTCAGCAGCGAGGTCGCTGCTGGCTTCGTAGGCGTAGTAGGCGATGGCTTCCATGAATTCGTCGTTGAATTCGATGGCTTCTTTGCTGCCGAACGCGATGCCTTTGCGGAAGAGGGCGAAGGCTAGGCCCATGACGCCGAGGCCGATGGGGCGGTGGCGGGAGTTGGCGTTGCTAGCGGGGACGGTGGGGTAGTAGTTGATGTCGATGACGTTATCGAGCACGCGGACGGCGGTGCGGATGGTCTCGCGGAGCTTGGCGTGGTCGATGTTGTTTTTGTCGTCGAGGTGGTTCTCGATGAGGACGCTGCCGAGATTGCAGACGGCGGTCTCGTCTTCGCCCGTGTTGAGGGTGATCTCGGTGCAGAGGTTGCTGCTGTGGATGACGCCGCAGTGATCCTGGGGGCTGCGAAGGTTGCAGGGGTCTTTGAAGGTGATCCAGGGGTGGCCGGTCTCAAAGATGGCGTTGAGCATTTTGCGCCAAAGTTCAACGGTGGGGATGGTGCGACTCCAGATTTTGCCTTGGGCGGCGAGGGCTTCGTAGTGGGCGTAGCGCTCTTCAAAGGCTTTGCCGTAGAGTTCGTGGAGGTCGGGGACTTCGTTGCTGCGTAGGAGAGTCCAGTTCTCACGGGCGTCGAGGCGCTTCATGAAAAGGTCGGGAATCCAGTTGGCGGTGTTGAGGTCGGGGGTGCGGCGATGCTCGTCGCCAGTGCCGATCTTGAGCTGGAGGAAGTCTTCGATGTCGTTGTGCCAGATTTCGAGATAGGCACAGCCGGAGCCACGGCGTTTGCCACCTTGGTTGACGGCGACGAGTTGGTCGTTGTGCAGCTTGAGGAAGGGGACGACGCCTTGGCTTTCGCCGTTGGTGCCTTTGATGTGGCCACCAGTGCCGCGCACGGCAGTCCAGCTTCCACCGAGTCCGCCAGCCCATTTGGAAAGATAGGCGTTCTCGGCGATGCCGCGCTGCATGATGCTCTCGATGCTGTCATCGACCTTGTAGAGGGAGCAGGAGGAGAGCTGGCTGTGGAGGGTGCCGCTGTTGAAGAGGGTGGGGGTGGAAGAGCAGAAGCGGCGGCCTTTGTAGAGGCGGTAGAGGGCGATGATGCTGTCGGCGGTGGTCGCTTGACCTTCGCGCAATTCGCGGATGAAGAGGCCCATGGCGACGCGCATCCAGAAGAGCTGGGGAGTCTCAAGTCGGCGCTCGGGGGTGGTCTTTTTATCGACGATGAGGTAGCGGTCATAGAGGGTCTGGATGCCGGAGTAGTCGAAGTCGAGGTCGGCGGTGGGATCGAGAGCGTCGGCCAGTTTATCGAGGTCGTGACGCATCATGTCGGGGTGGATGCGCTCGATGGCGACGCCGCGCTGGAGGTTCTTTTTGAAAGCGCGACGATGGTAGGCGGGGAGGGCTTCGATGCCGTCGCGGACGATGTCCCAGCCGAGCACTTCTTCATAAGTGTAGGTGAGGAGGATGCGGCCTGCGAACTTGGCGAAGTCAGCGTCGCGGCCCATGAGGGTCTTGGCGTTGAGGATGATGGTGGCCTTGAGCCGAGTGGCGGTGACGTCGGTGAAAATGGAGCGGCGCAGTTCCATTTCGATCTCATTGCGGCTGAGGCAGAGGTCGAGGCCAACGATGGCGTAGTCGATGCGTTTTTTGAGGTCGGCACCGTCCCAGAGGAAGGTGTCGGTGTCGCTGGTTTTAACGACGATGAGGGACTGCTGCTGGCCGTCGTCATCGGCGAGGGTTTGCTGGCGGGAGAGGGCTTCGCTCTCCTCGCGCATCTGGCTGCGCAGGCTGCGGTACTGGATGTAGGCGCGGGCGACTTTGTAGTAGCCTTGGCGCATGAGTTCCTCTTCCACGAGGACTTGTACTTCCTCAATGGTGATGAACTGGCGCTCGTCGCTGGCGACTTGCAGGGTGACGGCTTCGGTGATGGCGACAGCGGGGTCGCTGCCAAGGCTGAGGGAGAGGAAGGCCTTGCGCACGGCGACCTCGATTTTATTGGGGTTCCAAGGCATGAGCATGCCGTTGCGGCGGATGACCTTGGTTTGCATGAGGGTGGGCTGGGGGCTGGTGTACTCAGGCTGGGGGCGGCTGTGGCGACGGGTGACGAGGCTGTGGGCGAGTTCGTGCTTGTTGGCGCGGATGAGGGCGCGCTCGATGACGCCGTAGATTTCGCTGGCGGGCAGGGTGCGGGCTTGGCCGTCGTTGGCCTCTTGCAGCTCGGCGGCAACAGCTTGCGAGAGCATTTGGACGAGCTGGCGATTTTCATCGGTGAAGATGACTTCCTCGCTCTGCTTTTGCGCGAGGAAGAGGTCGGTCAAAGCACTGCCGATGGTGCTAGCGATCTCGCCCGTGTTGAAGTCGCGCTCGTGGTTGCCCACGCGAACCTTAATGATGCTAGCACTGGTATTGGCAGCGACGGGGCTTTCCTGAAGCAAGTAGTCCCATTCAAACTGGGGCTTCTGTTCCTTGGACATGGCGGCGAGGCGCTTGAGCTGGGCATCGACTTGGAGGACATGGGGAGCGATCATGGGAGAAGGATGAAATGATGAAGGGGATGAAATGGGGGCGGAAAAAGCGGCGGGGAGCAGCCTTGTGCGGGGCTGAGGTAGAGTCAAAGAGGTGAATGAAAAACTCATTCACCTTTGCTCACAGTTACTCACAATTCGTCGTCGGAGCAGGCTTCGAGGGAGGTGGCTTTTTTGTAGTCGGTAACTTTGACTTCAAAGAAGTTGCCTTCTTTTTTCATGTCCATCAGCTCGGCGAGCCAGGGCAGAGGATTGGTGATGCCGGGGTTCAGCGGGGGCAGGGAGCAATCCATCAAGCGACGGTCGGCGATGTAGTCGATGTAGCGCTCGAATTCCTCGGCACTAAGGCCCACGGCGTTCACGGGCAAGCAGTCGCGGATGAATTCTTTCTCCAGGGCGACGCCTTCGCGCATGGCCTGCACGAGATCCTCGCGGAACTCCGGAGTCCACAGCTCGGGATTCTCGTCGATGAGATCCATAAAGAGGTTGCGGAAGACTTCGATGTGGTTGCTCTCGTCGCGCATGGTGTAGCGGAACATCTGGCCGATACCGGGGAATTTGTTCTGCCGGTAGAGGCTGAGGATCATGCCGAACAGGCCGTAGAACTGGGTGCCCTCCATGCACTGGCCAAAGACGAAGATGTTCTTGGCGAGGAGTTTTTTATTCTCGACGAGGGTGAGGTCGAGATCACGGCGCAGGGCATGGCTGTGGCGAGTGACCCAGTTGTTCTTCCTCACGATGGTGGGGATCTGTTCGAACATGGCCTCGCACTCATGCGGGTTAATGCCCAGCGACGAGATCATGTAGAGCAAGCTGTCCGCGTGGATGTTTTCCTCGTGGGCGTGGCGACCGAGGACGAGCTTCAGCTCGGGGGCGGTGACAAGCTCGCGGACGACGTGCTGGATGTTGTCGCCCACGATGCCCTCGGCAGCCGAGAAGTAGCCGATGCCCATCATGATGATCCAGCGCTCGTTGTCGGTGAGGTTGTCGCTGCGCCACAGGTCGATGTCCATCTGCATGCGGATCTCTTCGGGCTCCCAGTGGTTGGCCTTCATGACGCAGTAGAGGTCATATGCCCACTGGTACTTGAGCGGGAGGAGATTGAAGCACTCGGTCTTGCGACCGTTGATGATGCGCTTGGCGGCGAAGGCAGCTTCGGCCTTGTCTTGATCGAGAACGAACTCGCGGTTGCCGACTTTGAAGGTTTTTTCCATGAGCGGGAGGAGGATTTGAGAATTTGGGAAACGGGGATTTTGTGGCGAATCTAGGGAGTGATGGGAAATTGTGCCTCGGCAGCTAAAAACACTACATTTAGTGGCGAGCGGCGCACATCCTGCACAATATGTGGTATTTAGCCAAGCTGAAATTGTTCACTCGAACTGCAAAAAATCGCTTGGGGCTGATGAAACCAAGGCTGGCGAGCCAAAACATTTTTTCAGCGGGCAAACTTGGCGTGAGCTTGCCTTTAAACGTCGATTTTTTCTCAAGCACTTGGCACAATTTCTCTGATGAGCCAAATGAGCTAGGCGAGGCTAGGAGCCTTGTACGGCTTGCCTTTGCGCAATTTAGAGAGCGGCTGCTTCTTTATCGCAGGGCTATCCTCGCGCGAGCCAGTGAGCTTTATCGGCACTCAGGTTGTAGGGACGCGATAAAGGTTGGCTTACAGAGCGGCAAAAGCTCCATTGGCAGCACTAGAAGTGTTCCACAGATGTGGAACTCTCTAAAAACCACAATTCGTGAGGGGTCGAGACGGCTGGATTGTGTATAACTTTGAGAGGCTCATGCGCTTTTTGCAGAGCGTTTCAGCATTATTCCATGCGACTCGGAACGAAGGCGGTTCTTATGGCTCCGCCTCTCCGTAGTGATGGGCGGAACCTACCTCGCCACCACTGCGCTCAGCACGGGCTGGAGCAGCTTAGGATACACGCCGAGCACGAGGATCGCAGTGGTGAGCGCGATGGCAGTCACTTTGGCCAAGGTTGAGAGCGTGATCTTCTCCTGCAAGGTCTCGCTGGCAGTGTAGAGGCTGAGGATGGGGCGGAAGTAATAGTAGAATCCGGCGGCGGCACCGATCACGGCGACGGTCACGGTGCCGTAGTGGCCTTTGTCCACGGCGGCGACGAAGACGAGCAATTTGCCAAAGAAACCAGCGGTAAGAGGCAGGCCGGCGAGCGAGGCGAAGGCGACGGTGAGGGCAAAGGCGGCGAAGGGCGAGCGCTTGGCGAGGCCGACGAGATCAGCAAGGTTATCGCCTACACCCTGGCCGCGCAGCACGGCGAGCAAAAGGAAGGCGAGAAGCGTCATGGGCAGATAGGTGGCGAGGTAAAAGGCGACGACCCCGCCGGGAGCGAGGCCGAATCGCACCGACTCACCACAGGCCAGCGCGAGCACCAGGAAGCCTGCGTGCGAGATGCTGGAGTAGCCGAGCAGACGCTTGACGTTGGTCTGGAAAATGGCGGGCAGACTGCCGAGCAGGATGGTCAGCGAGGCACTGACGAGCAGCGCCAACGTGACCTGCGAGCCGATGACCGAGCCTTCGCCTGTGAAGGCATTCACGGTGCGGGTGAGGACGATGAAGCCTGCTGCCTTGGAGCCGACGGAGAGGAAGGCGGTGACGGGTGTGGAGGCACCTTGATACACATCGGGCACCCAGATTTGGAAGGGGGCGGCAGCGACTTTGAAGCCCATGCCAGCGAGCAGCAGGGCCGCACCGAAGAGCAGGGCACCGACGTTGGCGTCCTTGGCCTTGGTAGCGGCGGCGATGCCGTCGAAGTCCATGTGACCTGTCGCGCCATAGACCCAGGCGATGCCATAAACAAGGATGCCTGTGGAGAGCGCTCCGAGGATCAGATACTTCACGCCTGCCTCCAGCGATAAAGCGCTGCGGCGGGTGAAAGCGACGAGCACGTAGAAGCTCACCGTAACGAGTTCCAGCGGAACGAAAACCGAGACGAGATCACGAGCGGAGGCCATCCACATGAGGCCAGCGCAAACAATGAGCGGCAGAGCGAAGTACTCACCGATGCGGGTCTTGTAACCTTCAGCGCTGGAGAAATAAGCGACCACGGGATCGGCTTCGAGCGCGATGATGAGCACCACCAAGGTGGCAACCAAGGCAAAGCCTTTATAAAACAGCGCGAGCGTATCGAGGCTGTAATGCGGGGCGAGGTAGGGTGCGACGCTGGTGTTGCCCTTGGTGAGGAAGAACATCACCAGCGCGGTGGCGGTGGCGATGATGGCGATCCACGGGAGGGTGCGGCGGTGGAGCTTGGGCGCGAAGGCGTCGAGGGCGAGGAGCAGGACTCCGCAGACGGCCAGGGCGATCTCGATGGAAAAGGTGTTCATGGAAAGTCGGGAGTCGGAAGGGAAGAGTCGGAAGTTAGAGTCCGGC
>JANOAR010000193.1:0-22227 GCA_031411235.1 Verrucomicrobiota bacterium
GCCACATCCACCGTGCTGGTGCCCAGCATCGGCATGTGGCCCGTGCCCGTCTGCGCGACACGATGCAGCAGAGCTGACTGCCATGGCTTGCCACTCGTGATGACGTCTGCCTCGGCCATGCCGAAGTCGCCACGCGTGGGCTTTGCATCCACGGCATTCATCTCGGCCAACGGCAGCTCGATGTTCAGCCGCATGGGCACGGCACCGCCGCCGTCTTTGCGATGGCAGTGGGCGCAGTTGGTGTGCAGCCAGGCGCGGGCGCGGGCTTCGAGAGGAGCCGTCTCATCGTGCGGGTTGGTGAGGCGGGCCGTAGTCTGCTTGGCGAAGTTGTCATCCAGCAGCCCTGCCGCGACGAGCTTCTCGGGTGCAACCAATTGCTCGGGATGGATGCCCAGCGTGAAGCCCGTCCACATCGTGTGGCATCTCATGCACTCGGCGCGGCTGTGGAAGCGATACGACTGGCGGCGCTGGCCGCCGGGCAGGTCATTGCCTTTGAGCAACAGTTGGCGCTCGTCACCTGCGTTGCCCACCAGTTCGGCATCGCTGCCAGCGTCGTTCCAGCGGTAGCTGTACGCCGCCCAGGCGACACCGTCGAAGTGCAGCAACTGTGTCTCCAGCTTGGTTAGCGTCTCGGGCTTCGCCGCATCCAGTGGCATCGTGATAGTCTTCGCCAGCACGGAGTCTTTGGGCCAGGTCATCTTGCCTTCCACGCTGCGGTCATTTTTCACGTTGATCTTGGTTTCAACTCTCGGCCCGCTGCTGCGCTCCAGCGTCGCATTGCTGCGGCCTTCGGCGTCGATGGCTGGTGAAGCTGGTAGGGCTTTGTCATTCGCTGGGGGCTTAGCCGGGGCACTCGCCGCCGCACTCGCAGGCAGCGCGATGAATCGCTGCCCGCTCGCGCCATCTGCCCACATCGGTGCCTGAACATCAAACGCATACACGCCCCGCGCTGGCGTTTGCGCTGCCACATCGGCGAAGAGGCCCGTCTCGCTCAGCTTGCGCGGGAACGCTGAGGTCTTGCCCGCCAGGGGATTGCGCACCAGCCGATGAATCGAGGAAGTGTCGCTCCAGTGTGCGAAGATCAACTCTCCATCCTCGCCCTGGCCGAAGGTCACAATTTTATAAGGCGTGTCGGCGATCTCCTCGTGCCGCACGACGCGCTGCCCATCATGCCACAGCGCCCATATTTTCCCCGTCTCCCAGTCGCCATAGATGTAAGCCCCGACCAGCTCGGGGAACTGCAAGCCGCGATACACATAGCCGCCCGTGATGGACGCCGCCTCGGTGTGGCTGTGCGACACCACAGGTGGCGATACAGGCGAGGGCCCCAGTCGCTCGGGGAAGATCGAGCTATTCCCTTCCGTCGTGCTCCAGCCGTAGTTCCCACCGCGCTCGATGAGGTAAATATTCTCCCACAACTCCCAGCCCACATCGCCGCACCACAGCTTCCCCGTCACGCGGTCGAAGGCAATTTTCCAAGGATTGCGCAGCCCATAGGCCCAGATTTCAGGGCGCGCTTTGGGCCGATTCACGAAAGGGTTATCCCTCGGCACGGCATACTTTTTACCCTCATCGAGATGATCCACATCCAGCCGCAGCACACTCGCTAACAGATCGCTGATGTCCTGCCCCGTTAGCAGCGGATCGGGCGGCGCAGGCACTTCGCTATCGCCCGTGCTCAGGTAGAGAAACCCATCCGCGCCGAAGGCCATCGCCGCGCCATTGTGCCCGCCACTGCGCCAGGTGATGAGCACCTCCTCGCTCGCGGGGTCGATGCGCAGCGGCTTATCCTGCACCACTTTGAAGCGGGCCAGCCGCGAGCCATCATCGAGTTTGTTGCCCACCGTGTAGGTCACGAAGCACAGTCGATTGCTCGCAAACTGCGGATGAAAAACGATGCCGTAGGCATGATCGCACGCCGCGTGTAGCGCCTTCAAATCCAGCGCGATGTCTGCCTGCGCTGTTTGCATTTCGTTCGGCACGACCCGCAGTTGGCCACTGTTCTGCACGCACACCCATTGCCCTAACCCTGGCACCGCGACCAGGTCGAGCACGGCCTTCATCGGCACCTGGCTGAGTACCTCCTCGGCGACAAAAGGAGCCGCCGCCTCCGGCGAGCCCGAGAGGCGCGAGGTTGTCCACTGCGCCGAGCAGAGAGGGATGAAGCCAAGACAATAAATGAGCAGACAGCGAGCAAACATATGCCCGCGATTGGAGCGTGAACGCCTCGCGCTGGCTATCTAAAAAACACAGGTGGCATCCAGTCCGCCTCGTGGGTCAGCATTCGCCACACGCCCCAAACGAGCATCGCCACGATGAACCACATCGTGATGCCCGTGCGCCGTTCGATGGTTTCCACCACCGCTAGCAAGTGCTGGCGTGGCCCCGCAGGCAGCAGCGTCGCCAGCAGTAGCAGCACACCGCCAAGGGCGATGCCAGGGGCGAAAGGATGCAGCGCCCAGCTAGCCGTGAACTGCCCCCGACAAAGCGCGGACAGGGCGCGAGTCATGCCACAACCCGGACAAGGCAGCCCCGTGGTCTCGCGAAACGCACACGTCCAGACACGCCAATGCAGTAGATTTGCCCCCACCAGAACCAGCCCCGCCGCGAGCAGCGCAATGCACAGCGAGCGCTCGCGAAGGATGCTGGTGAAGAACGCAGGGAAACGGGGCATCCCGCCATGAAGCATCGCAAACGATGAAGCGCAACGTTGCGCATTGGCCCGGAAAAGAGGAGGATAGGCAAAATGAAATTCGCCCACGCCATCCTTCTCGCCTGCCTCCTGCCAGCGTGCAGCAGCACCGAGCCCAATGCCGACCCCAACGGCCTGGATCGCCCCATGTCCGAGCGTTTAAAAAAGTGGGATCCCAACCGCAAATCGCCCTTCGATAAACAATTCAACTTGGGTAAAGAAGGCGGCAGCAACATGGCAGGCTCGCTGGGCAGCAAGTCCTTTCACACGTCGAATTTCGGTGGCAACAAGAGCTTCTCCGGGATGAAAAACTATTCTGCCAAGGACTTTGCCCAAGGCAAAAAAGGCAGCCGCTATGCCACGCAGTCATCTCGTTTTGCCCAGCAAAATAGCCGCGACGCCAGCACGAGCTTCACCGCCAACGACAGCCGTCTAGGCAGTCAATCAGCCTCGCAGGGCGACCAGACCTTCCGCAATGCCAACCAAGCCTTTGGCACAGGCGACTACCAAGCCGGAGCCAAGTCGCTGAAGAAAAACAACCGCCCCGTCATCATCGAAGGTGAACTGGAAGCCGGAGCCAAGACCAACTACACCGAGGCCGAGATCCGCCAGATGGTGAATCGCTGAGTGGGCGCAACCGCCGCCACTTTTCACAGCTTTAAAAAACTGCTCGCCAAAGTTGCAGTGCCGGGTAGTTTCGCGCCCCTTTTTCCGGCCTCTCCAAACAATGTCCACCCCCACCAACTCCCTGCGTCTCGGCCTGCCTAACGGCAGCCTGCAAGAGCCAACGCTGGAGTTGATGAAGAAGGCCGGATACCACATCCACGTCCCGTCGCGCTCGTATCGGCCCACTGTCGATGATGATGAACTGGATCTGCGACTGCTGCGCGCCCAGGAAATCGGGCGCTATGTGGATCGTGGCTTCCTCGACTGCGGCATCACCGGGCGCGATTGGATCGCTGAAAACAACGCCAGCGTCGAAGTCATCTGTGACCTGCGCTACTCCAAGGCCACCTCCAAGCCCACGCGTTGGGTGCTGGTGGTGCCCGAGGACTCACCGATCAAGACCGTCAAAGATTTGCAAGGCAAGCGCATCGCTACCGAAGCGCTAGGGCTTACCAAGGCCTACCTCGACAAACACGGCGTCACTGCCGAACTGGAATTTAGCTGGGGTGCTACCGAAGTGAAAGTGCCCGAGCTGGTGGATGCCATCGTCGATATTACCGAGACGGGCTCCTCCCTGCGGGCCAACAAGCTCCGCATTCTGGACACCATCATGGAGTCCTTCCCCCAATTTGTCGCCAGCCATGCCGCTTTTTCAGACCCCTGGAAGCGCGGGAAAATGGAGCGGCTAGCCCTTTTGCTCAACGGTGCGCTGGAGGCTCGCGACAAGGTGGGCCTCAAGATGAACGTGCCGGAAAAGCAACTTCAAGCGGTCGTCGATTGCCTTCCCTCGGAACGCAGCCCGACGATCTCTTCCCTCGCGAACTCCGAATGGGTCGCGGTGGAGACGGTCATCAACGAGTCCGTGGTTAGGGAGATCATCCCGAAGCTCAAATCGTTGGGAGCCGAGGGTATCGTGGAGTACCCACTCAACAAAGTCGTCCATTAAAGGACGGCGCAGCAGACATCGAAACGGAGAACACACATCATGGGATCGCTCAAAAAGCGCAGAAAAACGAAGATCAATAAGCACAAACGGAAGAAGCGCATGCGCGCCAATCGCCACAAGAAGCGTTTGCGCTACAAGAGCTAGTTCACTAGCATCTAGGCCCATGATCTGGCCTTTCGTTGCGCGTCATCATTTACCCGACCGCAGCCTTGCCCCACAGGGCGGCAGTTGCCACAGCCTGCGTTCCAGCCTCAGCCGCTGGAGCGCGGGCTTGTGTCTTATCTACCCGATAGCGCTCTCCGCCCAAGGCACCAAAGCCGGGGTGCCCCCAGCCCAGGTAACGCCCTCCGCGCTCCGCGCCGACCTTTCGCTAGGCCCCATCCGCCGCGATCTCCCTGGCAGCACCACGCCCGCTGGCGAAGCTCGCTCCAGCAGCCTCGCCCACTATGCTGCCGCCCTGCAACTCGAAGCCGCTGGCAAGCTCCGCGAAGCTCTCGGCCACTACATCAGCGCCGTCCGCGCCGACCCCAGCAATGCCAAACTCGCCAGCTACACCGCCGAGCTTGCCCTGAATTTTAATGGCCGCCCCGCCGCAATTCACCTGCTGGAAGACTGCGTCAAAGCCAATCCCAACAGCGCTGAGGCCACGCTGAGCCTCGCCAACTTCCTCATCACCTACCCTGGCGATGATCCCTTTGAAAAAGATCGCGCCGTCGAAGTGCTGGCCGACGCGGTGAAGCGCTTCCCCACGGAGCCTGAAATCTATCGGCTTGCCGTGGTCATGCACCTCACCCGCAGCCAGCGCCCCGAGGCGATCAAACTCATGCAGCAGGCCGCTCGGCAAACCGTTGCCCAACCCGAATACTGGCTCGCTCTCGGTCGCCTAGCCCAGGAAGTCTGGCCACTCTCGCAGCCCGAGCAAAAGCAACAGCATCGCGACCAAGTGAACGCTTTTTTCGTCACCGCGATGAAGCACGCCCCCCTGCCAGAGCGCGAGGACATCCACCTCGAGGTGGCGCAGTATTACCTCGTCAGTAACCAAATCGCGGCGTCCACGACCATCGTCGAAAGCCTCGCCAAGACCTCGAAAAAACTCGACGCGAGCAAGCTCCTCGTCGCCCTCTACCAAGCCGCTGGCAAAGAAACTGAAGCCATCCAACTGCTTGAAACCCTCGCCAAAGCCGAGACCGACTCCATTGAAACGCATCGTGCCCTGACCACGCTCTACGAGGACAAAAAGCGCTACGCCGAGAGCATCCCCCATCGCGAGGCGATCATCCGCATCTCGGGCGGCACGCTTAATGACTTCCTACAACTCGGAGCCTTGCTGCTCGACGCGCAGATGCCCGAGAAGGCACTCGATTTCCTCACCAAGCGCGCCCTCCCGCAGTTCCCCGACAATCCCCAGTTTTGCTACTTCGCCACGATCGCCAACCGCGTGCTGCGCCGCTACGACGAGGCGCTGCGGTTCTACGACCGCACGGTGAAAGTATCGCAGGCCGTCGCTCCGCAACTGCTCAGCTCCAGCTTCTACCAGGGCTGGGGCGACACACTGCAAGCCGTGAAGCGCTACGATGAGGCCTCCATCAAATACCAAAAATCCATCTCGCTGACCCAGCAGGACGATCCTGCCCAGGCCGCCGTCGTGCTCAACAACCTTGGCTACATGTGGCTGGAGCAAGGCAAAAACTTGGATCAAGCGGGCGACTTCATCCGCAAAGCCATCAAGTTCGCCCCCGATAGCCTCGCGTACCAGGACAGCCTCGGCTGGTATCATTTCCTCAAAGGCGAGCACCCAGAAGCCTTGAAAGTGCTGCTCGAAGTCGAGGCCAAACTTGGCGAAGTCAGCGCTGAGGACGCCGAAATCCTCGACCACATAGCCCAGACCTATGAGAAGCTAGGCAATGCCGCGAAGGCGCTGGAATACTACAAGCGGGCCGCGCTGCTAGCGCCACTGGATGAAAAAATCCATGAGCGCTACAAGAAGGCCAGCAGCGCCCAGCCCGAGATCAAGCCAAAGGCGGCACCCTAGTTTGGGTTTGAATCGAATGTCTCGCCTTCCTCATTCATGCACCCCGCGCCCACCTATTTCTCCCGTCGCCACTTCCTGCACGACTGCACGTATGGCCTGGGCAAGGTCGCGCTTGCGGGCTTGCTCACCGACTCGCTAGCCGCTGCCCCGGCACCGTCACTTGCGGCTCGCGGCCCACATTTCCCAGCCAAGGCGAAGCGTGTCATTCACCTCTTCATGGCGGGTGCGCCGAGCCAGTTAGAGACCTTCGACTACAAGCCCATGCTGACGAAGTATGAGGGCAAGCCCATCCCGCCCGAGGTCATCGGTGGCCAGCGCTACGCCTTCATCCGGCCCGATGCCGCCGCCCTCGGCCCACGCTTTAAATTTGCCCGCCATGGGCAGAGCGGAGCGGAGATGTCGGAGGTGATGCCGCACCTCGCCAGCGTGGCCGATGAGCTGTGTATCATTCGCTCGGTGCATACCGATCAGTTCAACCACGCGCCCGCGCAGATGATGTTCCAGACGGGCTTCGGCGTGCCCAGTAGGCCGAGCATCGGTGCATGGGCATTGTATGGCCTGGGCGCGGAAACGCAGAACCTCCCGGCCTTCGTGGTGATGTCCACGGGCAAGGGTTTGAGCGGTGGCTCGTCGTTGTTCTCCAGCGGCTTTCTGCCCACCGTATTCAATGGCGTGCAGTTCAGAAACTCGGGCGATCCGATCTTGAATGTCTCAAGTCCCGCAGGCATCGACATGCGGGCGCAGCGCGAATCTTTGGATCTCATCAGAGCACTCAATAGCAAGCGACTCGGTGTCGTAGGTGACCCTGAAATCGCCACGCGCATCGCCGCGTACGAGATGGCTTTTCGCCTGCAAACCTCGGCCCCCGAGCTGACCGACTTGAAGAGTGAAAGCAAAGAAACACTGGCCATGTATGGCTGCGATCCCGACAAGCCTAGCTACGCCCGCGCTTGTCTGCTGGCGCGGCGCATGATCGAGCGCGGTGTGCGTTTCGTGAACATCTTCCACGAAGGTTGGGACGCCCACAGCAACGTCGAAGGCAATGTGCGCAACAATTGCAAAGAGACCGACCAAGCTACCGCCGCGCTGGTGAAGGATCTGAAACAACGCGGCTTGCTCGACGACACGCTCGTCGTTTGGGGCGGGGAATTTGGCCGTACACCGATGGTTGAGACGAATCCCTCGCTGGGCCGCGCCCTAGGCCGCGATCATCACCCGCAAGCCTTCACCATTTGGATGGCGGGTGCAGGCATCAAAGCTGGCCAAACCATCGGCGCGACCGATGAGCTAGGCTTCAACATCGTCGAAGACCCCGTGCATGTGCATGACGTGCAAGCCACGCTGCTGCACCTGCTCGGTTTCGACCACGAGCGCCTCATCTACCACACCCAAGGCCGCGACTACCGACTCACCGACGTGCATGGCAAGGTGATCGCTAAGGCGCTGGGGTGAGTAAGTATGGCCTCGGTGGACTGTCGCGAAGAGTTGGGCTATCGCGCAACGTATCCCCTCGCCCATGAAGCTCGCGCCTCTCTTTTTTCTCGCCCTCATCGCCGCCGCTACCGCCGAGCCCTATCCCGACCCCGCCCCGCCGAAGGTTGCCGCTTTCCCCGCGATGGAGACGCCCAAGCCGCAGAGCTTTGACCGCTTGTGCCCTGGCAAGGCACCCAAGCCGCTCTCGGATAAAGCCAAGACCAGTGCGTGGCCACGGATGCTCGGCCCGGCGGATGATGCTACCTCGCCCGAGACGCATCTTCTGCATGACTTCCCCGCCGCCGGCTTGACCAAGGTCTGGGAAATTACCAAGGGCCAGGGTTATACGGCACCCGCGATCAGCGGCGACTTCTGTGTGCTCTTTCACGCGCTGGAGGGCAAGGAGACCGTGGAGTGCGTGCAGCGCGAGACAGGCCTGCGCTATTGGTTCTACGACTACGCCATCAGTTACCAAGACCGCCTCGGTTACGCCAATGGCCCGCGCAGTAGCCCGGTCATCAGCGGAGATTATGTCTTCACTTTGGGCGTCACATCGCGGCTTCACTGCATCGAGTTAAAGACGGGCCGGGTGCTTTGGCAGCGCGACTTGGCCAGCGAGTTCCTCGTGCCGCAGGACTTCTTCGGCCAAGGCTCCAGCCCGCTCGTTGTTGATGGCAAACTCATCGTCCAAGTCGGAGGCAAGGCGGTCAAAATCGACAATGATATGGACATCCATGAGCGCAAAAAAGCGCTCGCCACACCTGGCTTGTGCGTCGGTGCTTTCGATGTGAAAACGGGCGCACTCGTCTGGGGTGTGAAGGATGAATGGGGCGCTGGTTATGCCTCGCCCATCGCCACCACTTTACACGGCCAGACACGCCTGCTCGTCTTCGCCGGCGGCGAGAGCGACCCCGCCACGGGCGGCCTGCTCTGCCTTGATCCGAGCGATGGCAAAGTCTATGAGCGCTACGCCTGGCGCGGCGATATGTACACCTCGGTGAATGCCACCTCGCCCGTCGTCATCCCTGGCAAGAACCGCGTCTTCATCACCACCGCGTATCCCAAGGGCATTCCACTCGGTGGCGTCATGCTGGAGTTCGACGCTGCATGGAAAGCCAAGGAAGTGTGGAAGAGCAAGAAGCTCGCCTGCCATTGGATGAACCCCGTTTTCAAAGATGGCTGCCTCTACGCCATCGACGGCGAGACTGAGCAAAAGGCCCAACTCGTGGGCTTCGATGCTGACACTGGCACCGAGCAATGGCGCAGCGAAGTCACCTGGAAGCACCCCATCCAAGGCCGCGAGTACAACTTCAGCATTCTCCGCGCCAGCTTACTATTGGTGGATAATGAATGCCTCTGCCTGGGCGAGATCGGCAGCCTGCACTGGCTGCACCTCACGCCTAAATCCTGCGAGGTGGGCCAGCGCACCCAGCTCTGGACGGCACCGCACACCTGGGTGCTGCCCGCCGTGAGCCACGGCCTGCTTTACGTCGGCCAGCACGAGCGCGACCAAGTCGATGGCACTGACCAGAAGTTCGTCTGCTACGATCTGCGCGAGTAAGCGCAGAGCCACTCCGAGAATGGATGGCCACTGGTGGTCAGGGCTTGTTTGCCTGGAAGATTGGGCGCTGCACGTCGTTGGCAGGCGTCTATGAAGTTGCCCTGCTTTCTCCTCCTTCTCGCGTCACTCTGTATTGCAGGCGCGGGATCGTTCGCCGCCGAACGGCCCAACATCATTATCATCATGGCCGATGACTTCGGCTATGAGTGTGTGACGGCGAACGGTGGCCAGTCGTACCAAACGCCGAACCTAGATCGCCTCGCCGCTGCTGGGATGCGCTTCGAGCAGTGCCATGTGCAACCGCTCTGCACCCCCACGCGCGTGCAGCTCATGACGGGCCGCTACAACGTGCGTAACTACCTGAACTTCGGCACACTGCCGCGCACCGAGACGACCTTTGCGCAGCTCTTGAAACAGGGCGGCTACGCCACGGGCATCTGTGGCAAATGGCAGCTCGGGCATGAGCTGGATTCGCCGCAGCACTTTGGCTTCGATGAAGCCTTGCTCTGGCAGCACACGCGCCGTCCGCCTCGCTACGCCAATGCGGGTCTGGAACTCAACGGCGTGGAAAAAGAATACCCGCAGGGCAGCTACGGCCCTGCGCAGGTCAATGACTTCGCGCTCGATTTCGTCACGCGGCATTCGGGTGCCCCCTTCTTCCTCTACTACCCGATGATGCTGACGCACGATCCCTTTCAGCCCACGCCCGACAGCCCCGATTGGGATCCGACGACCCATAACGAAAACCAACACAAGAGCGTAAAGCACTTCGCCGACATGACGGCCTACATGGACAAGATGATCGGCAAGTTGGATGCCAAGCTCGGCGAACTCGGCATCCGCGACAACACTCTGCTCATCTTCATCGGCGACAACGGCACGCTCAGCACCGTCACCAGCCAATTCAAAGGCACCGACTTCCAAGGCGGCAAAGGCAAGACCACGCATCGCGGCTACCATGTACCCATGATCGTGAGTTGGCCCGCCGTTGTGAAACAAGGCCGCGTGAACACCGACCTCATCAGCGCCACCGACTTCCTGCCCACCATCTGCGCGGCTGCCAGCCTGCCCGTGCCAGCCAATGTCGATGGCGTCAGTTTTCTGCCGCAGTTGCGTGGTGAAAAAGGCACGCCACGCGACTGGCTTTACAGTTGGTATTCGCCACGCCAAAAAGCCGATCTCAAGGTGCGCGAGTTTGCCTTCGATCACCGCTTCAAACTCTACCGCACTGGTCAGTTCTATGATCTCAGCACCGACTCCGAGGAAACCCAACCGCTCGACCTCGCCGCGCTCGCTACTGAGCCCGCCGCCGCTGCGAAGAAGCTGCAAGCAGCCCTCGATCCATTCAAAGACGCCCGCCCCGCAGCACTCGACCGCCAATTCCAGCAATCCCTGCAAGGTACCGAGAAGCCCAAGAAGAAAAAGAAGGGCAAAGGTAAGTAGGCATGATCGATTGCCGCAAGCGTGGGTGAAACGGCTTCCTGTCTTGACACCGCCCCTGGCACCTCTTTCATCACCGCGTGTTCCGAACCCTCCTCAAATCCAAGATTCATCGCGCCGTGGTCAACGACGCCAATATCGACTATGAAGGCAGCATCACCATCCCCACCGACCTCATGCGAGCGGCGGATCTCTGGGATGGCGAGAAGGTGCTCGTCACTTCTGCAACCAATGGCGCACGCCTGGAGACGTATGTGATCCCTGGGCCTGAGGGCTCGGCGAGATTTGTCATCAACGGCCCGGCGGCTCATTTGATCAGCACTGGGCATCGCGTGACGATCATGGCGTGGTCGCAGAGCCAAGAGCCGATCAAGCCCTACCGCATCCTGCTCAATGAGCAGAACGAGGTGGTCTCGACGGCGGTCTTATAGCGCCTGCTGCTCCGCTATGGCATCATCCGTGGCCTGTGCCAGCACGGCCATGCCTTCCTCCAGAGCGGCGAGCGTTATCGTCAGCGGAGGCGCGAGCTTCACCGTCTGGCCCCAGGCACCCACGGGGGCAAAGAACAGCACTCCGCGCTGGAAGCACAGCTCGATGATGCGATGCGCGACATCGTGGTCGGGCGTCTTGGTGCCTGCCTTCACGGTCTGCATTCCACCCACGAGGCCCACGGCGGTGGCGTGGCCGATGATGCTGGGGTGCTTCGCTTGGATCGCTTTCAGCGCCGCGAGCATCACGGGGCCGAGCCGTGCGGCATTGCCCGTGAGGTCTTCGCGCAGGATTTTTCGCAGGCTCGCCATCGCCGCGACGCAGCAGATGGGATTGCCCGTGTGCGTGCTGGTCATTGAGCCCGGTGGGAATTGATCCATGAGGTGCTGTCGTCCTAGGACGGCGCTGATCGGCAACGATGACGAGATGCCCTTGCCGCAGCAGATAACGTCAGGCACCACACCCTCGTAGTGCTCGAAGGCCCAGAATTTGCCCGTGCGGCCAAAGCCTGCCTGCACCTCGTCGAAGATGAGCACCACCTTGTGCTCATCGCACCAAGCGCGCAGTTTTTGGATATACTCTACAGGCGCGAAGTCGGGGCCCACGCCTTGGTAACTTTCCATGATGACGCCAGCGATCTGGCTCGGCTCCATACCGCGATCCGCAATCGCCTTTAAAAAGCCATCAAAGCTCGAATCGCCTTCCCAAAAACCATCGGGGAAGGGGGCGCTGATGAAAGCGGGGTCTTCGTTCACGATCCATGCCTTCTGCCCGGCCATGCCGCCCGCCTGCTGCGAGCCCAGCGTGCGCCCGTGGAAGCCGCGCTGATAGCCCACGATGCCGATTTTCCCACGCCCGCCAACGCTGATGCCGTGGCTGCGAGCGAGCTTGATCGCGCACTCAGTGGCCTCCGCGCCAGTGCTTAGCAGGAAGATTTTATCGAGACCCTGTGGAGCCACGCTGCCTAGCAATTCGATCAGTTCCAAACGCACGGTGCTGGGGAAAACAAAGTTGTGCAGCAGCCCGCTCTGCGCCTGGGCGATGATGGCATCACGCACTTCCTTCGCGCCGTGGCCAGCATTGGTGACGAGCACGCCCGAGGAGAAGTCCAGCCAGCGATTGCCATGTTTGTCATACACGGACACATCCTCCGCGCGATCCCAGACCACGGGCGGCATCCCCCGCATCGAGATGGGTTCCAGAGCGCGGAGTTTTTCCAGCGTGGCCACAGAGTCGGGGTGGGGGATGGCCGAGACGATGCGACGATGCAGCGTCTCGACTGGCGGGACGGCGACGGGGGTGATGCTGTATTCTTTGCCCATAATGAGAGTCGTGTGGAGTGGCCAATGATTGGCGTGGTGAATGACTAGCGAGATGGAACGCGCACCGCTACGTCGATTCTGCCGAGAACTGATACTTTGCCGAGGGGGGGAAGAAGGGTGGATGAGCGGATCGACGCGAAAAAATTCCTTGGCAAATGCAGCGTAACCCCCTAAACCAGCCGCGTTCCGTGACAGAAATATCACGGCGCACCTCAAACCAAACACAACCGAACAACCACATGAAGACCATCCTCTCCGTCGCCCTCTCGTTGGCCGCTTCCGCCGCCTTCGCAGGTTCCCCACCCCAGCCTGCCTACGTCCCCTCGTCCATGCCACCGCCCCCCGTGCAGAACGATACCTCGCTCAGCGCTTTCGCTTATGACTACATCGAGCTGGGCTGGAACCACATCGACTTCGACCAATACGGTGAAGGCGATGGCTTTAATGCTGCCGTCAGCGTCATGCCCGTTGATCATCTCCTCCTTTGGGCGGCTTATAGCCAGAACTACGGCGATGTCGTCGATACCCGCAGCGTCTCGGGTGGTGCAGGTTTTGTGCTCCCTCTCGCTGCGAATGTTCATTGGGTCACCACCGCTGGTGCCGCATGGGCTGAAGCTCGCAGTGAAGCTGGCGATACCGACGACACCCTCTTCGTCGGCAGCACTGGCCTCCGCGTGTCACTCCTTGAGTGGCTGGAAGCTCAGGCCAGCTACAACGTCGCCGCAGGCAGTGGCGATACCGTCAGCTCCGGCAGCGCCGCCCTGCTCTTTGATCTGGGCGAGCAAGTCCAGTTCATCGCTTCGGGCAGCTTCAGCGCCGAAGCCACAGGCTTCGGCGCAGGCATCCGCTACCACTTCTAAGCCACCCTTGGTTTAGGCTAATAGCATCTTTAGCGGCGCAGGAGGAGACTCCTGCGCCGCTTTTTTTTTGGCAGGCTATGGGCAATCAAGCGAGAGGGGAAGGGCGACCACGGATGAACACGAAAGGGCACGGATAACAGAAAATCTGAAATGATCTGTCCCCATTCGTGATGATCCGTGTTCATCCGTGGTTGCCCCCTTTCCCATCTCACGAACACCCCTCTCCCCTGTTCAGCTTTCGGGATTTCAGATTTCGGAGTTCCATTTTCTGTCTATCCTCCGCACCCCTATGCTCGACATCCGCCTCATTCGCGAACAAGCCGATACCGTCAAAGCCCGCCTCGCTGCACGCGGCACGGACTATGCGCCCATCATTGATCAAATCCTCGCCCTCGATGAGCAGCGCCGCTCTGCCGAGACCGAGCGCCAGCGTTTGCAGAGCGAGCGCAACAGCACCTCCAAGGCCATCGGCATCGCCAAGAAAAAGGGCGAAGACACCAGCGCCATCGAGGCTGGCGTGCGCACCATCGGCGACCGCATCGAGCAGATCGGACGCGAAGCCGATACTGCCGACGCGACCCAGCGCGACATCATGCTCGGCCTGCCCAACCTGCCCCACGAAGCCTGTCCCACAGGCACCAGCGCCGAGGATAATCCCGAGGTACGCGTGTGGGGCAGTGCGCCCAACTACGACTTCACGCCGAAGGATCACATCACCCTCGGCACCACGCTGGGGATGCTTGATTTCGAAGCCGGGGCAAAGATCAGCGGAAGCGCCTTCGTCGTCTATCGCGGCGCAGGCGCACGACTGGAGCGCGCGCTCATCAACTTCCTCCTCGACCTGCATACCACGCAGCACGGCTACACCGAAGTGGCCACGCCGTTGGTGGTCAAACCCGAGTGCCTCGTCGGCACCGGCAATCTGCCAAAGTTTGGTGACCAGCTCTATCTATGCGAGCGTGATAGCCTTTATCTCATCCCCACCGCTGAGGTGCCCGTCACCAACCTGCATCGCGATGAAATCGTATCGCATGAGCAACTGCCAATACAATACGCCTGCTTCACCCCCTGCTTCCGCAGCGAAGCCGGAGCCGCTGGCCTCGGCTCGCGCGGGCTCATTCGGATGCACCAGTTCGATAAAGTCGAACTGGTGAAAATCACCACGCCCGAGACTTCGTTCGCCGAGCTGGAGAGCCTGACCGCGAACGCCGAGAAGGTGTTACAACTGCTCGGGCTGCACTACCGCATCATCGAACTCTGCACCGGCGACATCGGCTTCGGCAGCACCAAGACCTACGACATCGAAGTCTGGGCTCCCGGCCAAAACAGCTATCTCGAAGTCTCAAGCTGCTCATGCTTCGGCGACTTCCAGGCCCGTCGTATGAACCTTCGCTACAAGGACGAGAACGGCAAAAACCGCATTCCCCACACACTGAATGGCAGCGGTACCGCACTCGCGAGATTGTATGTCGCCGTGCTAGAAACCTACCAGCAAGCCGACGGCAGCATCAAGCTGCCCGAAGCGCTGCGGCCTTACTTTGGCAGGGAGGTTATCACTTCACTTTGATCACCAAGGGGAACTTGGGACACATCTGCGATAGTGGCAGCTCGCTTTGGGCATTCCAAAAACGCATTTTACCGCCGAGGTCACATGTCCAGAACTCCAGCGCTCCTTGCTCAAAATAAAGCACGCGCTTCTCCTCCATCTCCTTGCTTGTGTTGGATTCCGAAAGCACCTCCACAACAATTTCGCAGCACACCATGAACTCAGCTTCATCGTTGCTGATCCCAACCTCCTGGAGCCGCTGATTGGAAAACCAGCCGACATCTGGCACCTTTGTTCCGCTGCGGGTGCGAATGGGCGGTTGTGGTAGCACTTCGCCGCGCTTCATCAGTCTGTCCAAGCGGGTAATAATCCTGCTTTCGCGCCATGAATGCCATCGTTTCGCTGGAGACATAATGATCTGCCCAAACTCATTGGTTTCTACACGATAGGGGGTGTCTCGCAGAGAGGGATCCTCGCATACTTCTGTCCAGGTCATGGCTGCGATTGTAGGCAAATGCTTTGCTTCGCGCAACATGTCTCGCCGCCCTGGGCCTCAATAAGCACTGCGCACATTCCAAGTCTCCGTCAGCTCTGGCGATAGGTCGCTGATGAAGCGTGATGGCCTCATGACGATGTTGCCGTCGCGTGCTCGGTGATTGATGACGGGGTACATCAGATACAGCTCATCCTTGGCTCGGGTTACGGTCACGTAGAACAATCGGCGCTCCTCTTCGAGGCCTTCCTCGCTGCCTTCTTCCAACACGCGTTTGTTGGGGAACATGCCCTCGGCGAGCCACACGGCGAAGACGACCTTCCACTCCAAACCCTTCGCCTGGTGGCCCGTCGTGAGCGTCACCGTTTTGCGCTCGGTCATGTCGGCAGCGGGTGCGTTGTCGGTATCGACGCCGCTCAGCAGCGCGAGCTGACTCAGAAATTCCATCGCATCTTCATAGCGTAAGCTGAAGTCGGCGAGCTGTTCGAGATCCTGCATTCGCGACTCGGGGTTTTTGAATTCTGCATGAACATAGTCCTTGTACACGCCTTCGACGATGCTCGGGATCATCGCTGCGGGCGGCACGGGAACGCCATCCTTCATCAACTCATCGAGTGTGTAGGCCACTTGCTCCCATGTCTCTTTCGCCTTCGCGGGCACCTTCATCGCCAACAGAGAATCACTGAACTTGCCCGTCATCGGTGTCTCGCGAGAGGCTTCGAGTTTGCACCAACTGCTCCACAACTTCATCGCGCTGGCGGTGCCGATCCCTGGGATCAGTCGCACGAGGCGCAGGAAGCTGATCTCATCCTGACGGTTGACCGCGAACTTCATAAAGGCCGCTACGTCCTTCACGTGAGCTTGCTCAAAGAAGCGCAGCCCGCTGGTGATGGCGAAGGGAATGCCGCGTGACATCAGCTCCATCTGGATCTCCATCGAATGGAAATGGGCGCGGTAGATGATGGCGATCTCATCCAGTTCCACACCCTCGTCTTGCAGCTCGGTGATGCGTTGCGAGATGAATTGTGCCTGCGCACTTCCGTTATCCACGGCCAGCAGGGCAGGTAGGAAACCCTTGCTCTCACGCGCTGCGATGAGGCTCTTGCGAATCTGCCCGCGATTCATGTCGATGGCGTCATTCGCCAGGGCCAGCACCTCGGGCACGCTGCGGTAATTGATCTCGATCTTGTACGTCTTCGCGCGTGGATAGCGCTCGCTGAAGTTCAGGATGTTGCCCACATCCGCGCCGCGCCATGAGTAGATGCTCTGCGCGTCATCGCCCACGACCATGAGGTTGCCCTCCTTGCCCGCGAGCATATCGATGAGGTCGCATTGCAGGGCATTGGTGTCCTGGAATTCATCGACGAGGACGAACTGAAACTGCCGCTGGTAGTACTCGCGCAGGTCATCATTCTCCGCCAGCAGCCGCACGACTTGCACCAGCAGATCATCGAAGTCCATGCTGTTGGTTTCCAGCTTCTTATCCTTATAAGCCTGCTGCACGGCGTGGATGTCGTCCTCCACTTCTTCAAAGTACGGGTAGCGCTTGTCGAGGATCTCTTGCAGTGGGCAGCAGATGTTTTCAGCCAATGAGAACATGTCCGCGAGCACTTCGGGCTTGGGGAATTTGTATGTTTCCTTGTCGATCTTGGCAGCACTGACGACCGTGCCGATGAGGTCACTTTGGTCTTCGCGATCCATGATGGAGAAGCCGCGCCGATAGCCGAGGCGCTCGCAGTGCAGCCGTAGGATGCGATTGCCAATGCTATGAAACGTGCCGCCCCAGAGCCGCACGGTTTCGAGGTTTAGCAGTGTCCGCACGCGCTCCAGCATCTCCCTCGCCGCCTTGTTGGTGAAGGTGAGCAGCAGGATGTTTTCCGCCTGGATGCCATTGTCGAGAAGGTAGGCCACGCGGTAGGTGAGCGTGCGCGTCTTGCCACTGCCCGCGCCTGCGATGACGAGGGCTTGCCCCGGCGCACTGATCACCGCCGCATGTTGGGCTTCATTGAGTTCAGCCTTGTAGTCGATGCCCGAGGTCGTGCCTCGGGTGGTGTGAAGAGTGTAGTCGCGAGCCATTGAATCATGGTGCCTTAACGACGGCGAAGGCACGATGCAACTACTCGTCCCAGTGTTGGGACGAGTAGTTGCGCCACCCCATCGCCTTCGCTACTGCATCGACCGCCATGCATTTTGAAACACGCTCCATCCACCTCGGCCACGACTACCGCGAGGAGACAGGCGCGGTCATCCCGCCCGTCTTTCTCACGTCCACCTTTGAATACGAGAACGCCCACGGCTTCGACTACACGCGCAGTGGCAACCCCAACTTCCGCAACCTCCAGGAGCAGCTCGCTTCGCTCGAAGGCGCGGCGCATTGCTGTGTCTTTGCCAGCGGAGTGTCGGCCATCACAGCGGTGGTTTCTACGTTAAAGAGCGGCGACATCGTGCTCGCGGAGGAGAACGTCTATGGCTGCACCTACCGGCTCTTTGCGCGTGTGTTCGAGAAGTTTGGCGTCCGCCCTGTGTATATGGATTTCACTGATACGGCGAACTACGCGAAGATCGCCGAGCTGAAGCCCGCGCTGGTATGGATCGAATCGCCGACGAATCCGATGCTGAAGATCATCGACATCGCCGCCATCTCGGCAGCAGCGCGTGCGGTGGGCAGCACGGTCATCGTCGATAACACCTTCGCCTCCAGTTACGTCCAGCGCCCCATCGAACTGGGGGCGCATCTCTCGCTGCTGAGCACGACGAAGTACACCAATGGCCATAGCGATGCGCTGGGCGGTGCGGTGTGCAGCAATGACCCCGAGTGGCAGGAGAAGATGATCTTCGCGCAGAAAGCGCTGGGCTTGCAGCCTTCGCCCTTCGACTGCTGGTTGATCTCGCGTGGGCTGAAAACGCAGTCGTTGCGCATGGAGCGACACAGTAGCAATGCCCTCGCACTGGCGACTCGTTTGGAGCAAACCGACGGCGTGCGCTGGGTGCGATACCCTTTCCTCGACTCGCATCCACAGCAGGCGCTGGCCAAGCAGCAGATGAGCTTGGGCAGTGGCATCATCACAGCGGATCTAGGACTCGGTGCGGAGGCCGTGCAGCAGTTTATGAAAGCCTCGCGCTACTTCACCAAGGCGGAGAGCCTCGGTGGTATCGAGAGCCTAATCTGCCACCCCGCGACGATGACTCACGCCAGCGTGCCACGCGAGGTGCGCGAGGCCGTGGGCATCACCGATGGCGTCGTGCGCTTCTCAGTGGGCATCGAGCACATCGACGATCTCTGGAGTGATGTGGTGAATGCGCTGGCCGTGGCACGCGGGTAGCCCGTAGGCACAGCCAAGCAGTACGGGATGTGGCTTCGACTTGAGTCGAATTCAGTCGGAGGCTAGCAGAAGCTGGCTGCGCGTCACTTCGCGCCCAGCAGTTCCTTGATGCGGATATTCCGAAACTGCACAAGCGAGGCACCCCATTCGCCGTTCTTGCGCTCGGGGTGAAGTTGAAGCGCCAGCGGCCCCTGGCGCGGAACACCCGGCAGCTCCGCGTGGTCGATGATGAGGTGGTCGTTGAGCGTGACGTTCAGGCGCTCGCCCTTCATGACGATGTGGAAGGTGTTCCACTCGCCAATCGGTCGATCGGCTTTCAATTTTGGAGTCGCATCAGCATGAACCTTGGCGCTGAACGCGGGGTCGGTGCGGTAGCCCCAGACCTCGCCTGAGCCAACCGGCCAGCACCAGATGTTCACCTGTGACTTGTGCTGCCCACGCAGGAACACGCCCGAGTCCGTGTTCGGCGCGGTGACGACCCCCACGTTGCCAGCCTCGTCCTTCTTGTAGCTGCCATCGGGCAGGATGAGGCGCGCCTTCGGATTGACGAAGGGCGTCTCCTTGATGCGCCAATCCACCCATAACTCAAAGTCGCCGTATTCCTTCGTCGTCCAGAGATTGTGGTCGCCCTTGTCATCGCCCTGCGGGTTACAGTCGATGACACCGTCCACCACGCTCCACTGCGGATCGTTGGCCTGGCGAGTCGTCCAGCCTTCCAGGTTTTTGCCGTTGAACAGCGACACGAAATCTGGTGATACAGGTGGCCCAGAGTGAACATCGCCGATGGCGAGCAAGCTGAGGATGACGGAGGTGAGGAGCGTTGGTTGATACATAGTGGTGAGGATTGAAATGGGCAGCCTAGAAGCGACCCCCGTCCACCATGAACTGCTGGGCCGTGCAGGCGGCACCATCGTCGGCGGCGAGGAAGAGCACCATCTGCGCGAACTCGTCCGGCATGATCCGCCGCTTGATCGCCTGATCCCGCATCGTGCCCGCCTCGCCCTCCGGCGACCACCACTTGGTGAGCTGCCTCTCGGTGGGCACCCAGCCAGGCAGCACGGTGTTCACCCGCACGCCGTGGAGTCCGAAGGTGCGGGCCATAGTGCGCGTGATGCCTTCCACCGCTGACTTCGCGATGGCGTAACCAGGGAAGAAATCCTCCTGCATCATGTAGCTGCTGGAGCCGATGTTGATCACAGAGCCATGGGCGGCGGCGATCATCTGCGGGGCCAGTGCCTGAATGGTGAAAAAGTAGTGGCGCAGGTTGGTATTGATCCGGTCATCGAAATACTCCGGGGTCATCTCCTGCCAGTCATGGCGGTCATCGTTGGCGGCATTGTTAACCAGCACCGTTACACCCCCGAGGTCTTCAACAGCCGCTGCACAGGCGGTCCGCAGCGCTCCGATGTTGAGGAGATCCACCTCATAAAACAACGGTGCATGAGCCGCGCCCGCGTCGATGCAGCGCTGAATCGTGGCCTTGGCATAGGCCACGTTTTTGTCCACAAAGGCCACACGACTGCCCTGGCGTGCGAACTGCTCAACAATCGCGCTGCCGATGCCATCAGCCCCTCCAGTGACGAACACGGTGCGGTTAACGAGAGAAGGATAACTGGCGTATGGGGTAGGCATGATCGTGACTGTTAGGCACTGAGGCTGCGGCAAAAGGCAGAAGAGTTGCGGCGCAATTCATAGCAAGTGTCGATGATGCGGGAAAACCTGAGACATCGAGAAGGCTGGCGGTTGGCCAGGAGGTTTTCAATGAACCCCGAGCCCACAGCAACCGAAGCCTTCCCCTGACCTTTGGCGCACGGGTAGCCAGTAGGCACTGGTCAAGCGCCTCAGTAGGGCAGGGGCACTGGCCTCATGCGGCTTGCCGTTCGGACTTCTTTTTCAGCACGGCGGGCCGCTCGCCTTTCACCACGGCTTCGGTGATGGTGACGCTCTTCACATCGGCGCGGCTGGGGATTTCGAACATCGCATCGAGCATGATGCGCTCGAAAACACTGCGCAGACCGCGTGCGCCAGTGCCGCGTTTCACGGCATCTTTGGCAAAGGCGAGCATGGCTTCTTTATTCACGATGAGATCGACGCCATCCATCGCGAAGAGCTTGGCATACTGCTTGAGTAGCGCGTTCTTCGGCTCGGTGAGTACGCGGATCAGCTCGGCCTCGGTGAGGGCTTCCATGGAGCATTCGACGGGTAGGCGGCCGATGAATTCGGGGATGAGACCGAAGGCCAGCAAGTCCTCGGGCTCTACGGCAGGCTTGCGCTTTTGTTCGGCCTCGGACTTCTCCTGCGCGACGGCGTCGATGGTCGCTCCATAGCCCATGACCTTGCGGCCACGACGGCGCTCCATGATTTTATCGAGTCCCACGAAGGCTCCGCCGCAGATGAACAGGATATTCTCGGTGTTCACCTGGATGTACTCCTGCTGCGGATGCTTGCGCCCACCCTGCGGTGGCACGTTGCAGACGGTGCCTTCGATGATTTTTAGAAGCGCTTGCTGGACGCCCTCGCCCGACACATCGCGAGTGATACTGACGTTCTCGGTCTTGCGCCCGATCTTGTCGATTTCATCCACATAGATGATACCGATCTCGGCGCGGCTCACGTCATAGTCAGCGGCTTGCAGCAGGCGAAGCACGATGTTTTCCACGTCTTCGCCCACGTAACCTGCCTCGGTGAGTGTGGTGGCATCGGCGATGCTGAAGGGAACGTTCAGCACCTTCGCCAAAGTCTTGGCGAGCAGGGTCTTGCCACAGCCCGTGGGGCCTAGCAGCAGGATATTGCTCTTCTCGATCTCGACTTCGTTCGGGTCAGGTAGGGGCGAAGATTTTTTTGAAGCATTGCGGGCGGCCTGGGCCTGCGAGTGGAGGATGCGCTTGTAGTGGTTGTGGACGGCGACACTGAGCACTTTTTTTGCATGGGTCTGGCCGATGACATGCAAATCCAGCGAGGCCATGATGTCAGCAGGCCGGGGCACGATGAGTGGCGGGTAATTCTCAGCCTCTTGTGCGGCTTCCTTTTCGAGGATGCCACGGCAAACGCCGATGCAGTTGTCGCAAATATAGACGCCAGGGCCAGCAATGAGCTTCTTGACCTCGGCGTGGCTTTTACCGCAGAAGGAACAGATGGTGAGATTCGAGGCACGGGCCATAGGGGGGATTATTTGGGGGTGGGCGGACACACTCTCGCACGAATGTGGAGCGAGTAGCAAGGGAAGAACTTCTCAGCAAATAACACCGCAGTGCCTCATTGAAAAGGACACCGAAAGGGTAGCGACCGGGAGGCAGGGATAGAGTCGATGCCTCATAAATGAGGACACCGTGGCTGATGGAGCCACGACTGATGAAAAAGAGCCTTGAAGACTACACGCGAGTG
>JANOAR010000194.1:0-13800 GCA_031411235.1 Verrucomicrobiota bacterium
GCGAGGATGCCCTCCAGGATTCTCGCATTGGCCAGTAACTCAGCGCCATCGCGGACAATGATCGAGCGTGCCGCGAGACTGCCTGAGAGTGTCGCCCCAGCTTCCAGCGTCAGTGGCCCCTCGCAGACGATGTCGCCACTGGCATGGCCATGGATGATGATTTCTTGCGCTCTCACCTCATGGAGAAACGTGACTTCGCAGCCACGCATGACTTCGAGCCGCCGACAGACGACGGGCTCGGCGACCATGGTGGTGGACTGAAAAACAAATTCGGTCTGCGGTGACGGGACGCTGTGTGCCGCACGCTGCTCTACCCGCGATAGTCTGCGCAGGCAGTGCGGGCAGGTGGGCGTGCGGCTGTGCCCAGCGTTGGTGATGGTGTAGAAAAAATCGCTCTCCTGGGGAGGCAGCGCGCTCAGGGTGTCGTGAAGTTTTTGCGCGTCGATGGCTTCGATGCGATGGGCCGTCGCGGTATTGAGGGCGGCTGAAGTGAAGCCTCCGGGGGCGACGAGCACACCACGGCATTTCTCGCGAATGCGCTGGAGTTCAGCGACAAAGGTCTCCACACACGCGGGTGTGGCACCCCATTGATTCCAGGCAGTGAGCTTCACCACAGTGCGCTGAGGTGTTTTGGTTTTGGGGCCTTCGACCATGGCAAATTGGATCGAGCCATCGGCCTGCACACGCGATGGACCGAGTTCGCATTTGGCATGGGCGGCGATGGCTCGCAGCAGCTCGCCGAGGCGCATCCAGTCGAGCCCTGCAATGAGATCGGGAGTCCAGCTTTCGTGTGCGCTCTCGCTCTGCCGTTGGGAGAAGCCAGTGTGTTGGAGTTTGACGAAAGGGTCGAGCATGGAAGGGCGGGTGAGTTTAGAAGGGAGAGAGGGTATTGGAAAGCAAGGTTATCAATCCCGTGCGCATCTGCCTCTTGCCCCTCAGTCAAACCCATGCTTCTTCCCCGCCTTATGTCTCAAGGCTTCGGCGATACCCAAACTCAGTTTTTTCAACTCGCGACGCCATCGAAGCCGTTCGCCTTCGCTGGCGGTGGTTCGCTCTCGGATGCCGTGGTGGCCTACGAGACCTATGGCAAACTGAACGCCAAAAAAGACAACGCGGTGCTGGTCTTCCATGCGCTCTCGGGCAGCCAGCACGCGGCGGGCTTCACCGAAGCGGTCGAGGGCGTCGGCGAGCGCTGGACCGCGGATTGCCAACAGGGCTGGTGGGAAAGCTACATCGGTAAGGATACCGCGCTGGATGTGGATCGCTACTTCGTCATCTGTGCGAACTACCTCGGCGGCTGTTACGGCTCCAGCGGCCCAGCTTCCATCGACCCCATGACAGGCAAGCCTTATGGCAACCGCTTCCCGGCAGTGCGCACCTGTGATGTGGTGCGCTCGCAGGCGGCGCTGCTGGATCATCTCGGGGTGAAGAAGCTGCACGCAGTGATCGGCTCTTCGGTGGGTGGGCTGTTGGCAATCAACTTCGCCACGATGTTTCCCGAGCGGGTGAAAATCGTGATGCCCATCGCCTCGGGGCCACGCACTACGGTGCTCACGCGGCTCACGCTTTTCGAGCAAGTCATGGCTATTGAAAACGATCCGCATTTCTGCGGCGGTGATTATTATGAAGGCCCCGCGCCTGAGTATGGCCTCGCGCTTGCGCGAATGATCAGTCACAAGACCTTCGTGCATCTCGATGCCATCGAACGCCGTGCCCGCACGGAAACGGTGCAGTCCGACAACCAACTCTCGTGGTACCGCGTGCAGCACAGCGTGGAGAGCTACATGCTCTACCAGGGTAAAAAATTTGTGAAGCGCTTCGATGCCAATGCCTACCTGCGCATCGCCGATATGTGGCTGCGCTTCGACCCGCTGCGCGATGCGGGCGTGACGAGTTACGCCGAGCTGTTCGAGCGCTCGCGTGCCGCTGGGCATCACTACTTGGTCTTCAGCATCGACTCGGATTATTGCTTCTACCCCGAGGAGCAGGCCGAGCTGACGGCACACCTGGAAGCTGCAAGCGTGTCGTCCATGCACATCACCGTGCATTCCAGCAAAGGGCATGACTCGTTCCTGCTGGAGCCCGAGTTGTACACGCCGCACATGGTTTATACCCTGGAAGGCAAGTGGGGCCAGAAGCGGCTGGACGTGGATGTGGTCGAGTAGTTGGGCCGTGCTTCTCCGCCCATGATGCCCATGCCTGCCATTGCCCGGTTGATTGAGCGATTGCGGCACTCGAGGCGTGTTGCCGCGCCTTTGACGGCGAAGCTTCTTGGGCATGTGCGTCCTTGGGTGGGCGCGGCGGGTGATCTGCTCTTCCCACCGACGTGCCGAGTGTGTGAGGTGCCGCTCAGCACTGTGGTTCATGAGGGGCCGCTGGGTCGCTATCTTTGCACGAGCTGCGAGGCCGATTTGCCGACGGTGGAACCGCCGTTTTGCTCGGTATGTGGGGCGGTTTATTCGGCGGCGATCAGTCGGGCGTTTCGCTGTGATAATTGCTCGGGGCGGAAGTTTGCTTTTGACTATGCCATCGCGAGTTATCGAGCAGCCGGCGAGGTGCGAGAGCTGGTGCATCGGTTCAAATACAACCGCGATCTATCGCTGCGTGACGTGCTAGGGCTCATGCTGGAGCGTGTGTTGTCAGATCCTCGATTGGCAGCGGAGGATTTGGCGGCATGGACGCTGGTGCCTGTGCCCCTGCATCGCCTGCGACAGCGGGAACGGGAGTTCAATCAAAGCTGGGAGCTGTGCCGGGTGTTGGCTAAGTCCACGGGCATCGCGATGATGGACGCAATGCAGCGAGTGCTGCCGACGGACAAACAAGCGGAGCTGAGCCGGAGCCAGCGACTGAAGAACTTGCGCAACGCCTTTGCGATGAAGCCTGTGCCCGAGGGCAAAGACTTGCCACTGCGGGGCAAGCAGGTGCTGCTGGTGGACGATGTTTTCACCACGGGAGCGACCACCGATGCCTGTGCTCGGGTGCTGCGAAGGCAGGGCAAGGTGGAGAAGGTGGTTGTGATCACTGTGGCTCGCGGCTAGGATCGCGGCCCTAAATTACGACCTATGGCATTCTTCAAAAAGCGCAACCTAGACGACCTCGGAGAGAAGAAGACAGACATGCCGGAAGGCTTGTGGACGAAGTGTCCCGGCTGTGGCGAGAGTCTTTACGAGCAGACTCTGGTAAAAAATCTTCGCGTCTGTCTGCATTGCAGTCACCACTTCACCCAGAGTGCGCCGGAGCGTCTGGCGATGCTGGTGGATGATAGCAGCTTCGTCGAGATGGATGAGCGCATGGACAGCGTCAATGCCCTCGGCTTCAAAAGTTACCTGGAGAAGGTGAAGGCCTACCAGGCAAAGACTGGCCTCCAGGAAGCCGTCGTCACGGGGCGAGCCCTCATCGAGGGTATGCCTGTGCTGCTAGCGATCATGGACTTCCGCTTCCTCGGCGCGAGCATGGGCAGTGTGGTGGGCGAAAAAATCACCCGCGCCATTGAGGCAGCGACCAAGGAAAAGTGTGCGGTCATTGTCTTCTCCGCCTCCGGGGGTGCGCGAATGCACGAGGGCATCCTCAGCCTCATGCAAATGGCCAAGACCAGTGGGGCGCTCGCTCGCCACGCGGCGGCTCAGTTGCCCTACATCTCGGTGCTCACGCATCCCACGACGGGCGGCGTCACGGCCAGTTATGCCACGCTGGGCGACATCATTCTCGCCGAGCCCAAGTGCATGATCGGCTTCGCCGGTCCTCGCGTGGTGAAGGAGACGACCCACGCCGATCTGCCCCCAGGATTCCAGACGGCGGAGTTCATGAAGGAGCACGGTCTGGTGGATCGCATCGTCGAGCGCAAAGACATGCGCAGCATGTTGGCAAAGTTGGTAGGCTACATGGCTCCGAAAGCGGCGGCGGCGTAAGCGCCCTCACGCCCGCTGGAGATACTCGGCATAGGCCACGGCCAAGCCCTCGCGCAGACCCACGGTTGGCTGCCAGCCGAGGGCTTTCATGCGGCTCACGTCCATGAGTTTGCGCGGTGTACCGTCGGGTTTGCTAGTGTCAAACGTGAGCGTGCCTGTGTAGCCGATCACTTCTTTGATCGTCTCGGCCAGTTCACCAATGGTCACATCCTCACCGCTCCCGAGGTTCACCCAATGCGGTGGGTCGGCCTCATCGAGCAAGTGCAGACAGCCCTCGGCGAGATCATCGACGAAGAGGAACTCGCGCCTCGGTGTGCCAGTGCCCCAGACCACAACTTCGGGCAGAGCCTTGACTTTGGCTTCGTGGAAACGGCGAATCAGCCCAGGGATGACGTGGGAGTTCTCGGGATGGTAGTTGTCGCCAGGGCCATACAGATTCGTCGGCATCGCGGAGTGGAAGAGGTCGCCATACTGCGTGCGGTAGTGCTGGCAGAGTTTGAGCCCGGCGATTTTGGCGATGGCGTAGGCCTCATTGGTGCTCTCCAGCGGCGAGTTCAGCAAGCAATCCTCGGGCATGGGTTGTGGTGCAGCACGTGGGTAGATGCACGATGAGCCGAGGAACAGCACCCGCCCCACGCCCTGCCGATGCGCCGCGTGGATGAGGTTCGCCGCGATCATGAGGTTTTCGTAAATGAAGTCGGCGGGATAAGTTTTGTTGGCGTGAATGCCACCCACTTTGGCCGCTGCGATGATGAGCACCCGAGGCTGAGTTTTCGCGATGAAGGCATCCACTTGCGCCTGATTCGTGAGATCCAACTCCGCACGCGTCGCCGTGATGAGTTGCTCAAAACCCCGCTGCTGAAAGGCGCGAACCAAAGCGCTACCGACCATGCCGCGGTGCCCGGTGATGAAGATGCTGTCGTCTGAATGAAGTGCCATGCGCCGCGACTGTGGCGTGAAATCGAGCGCGGGCAAATCCACACCGCAACTCTCAACCAAAGCTCGCGAGAGTCTCGCCGCGCAGCAGGCTATAAACGGCAACATCGTGGTAACTGCCTGCCAGCTTGATAGCGCTGCGCTCGATGCCTTCCAGGATAAAACCAAGGCGCTCAGCAAGGCTACGACTCGTAGTGTTTGCAACAGCAGCGCGAATCTGCACCCGATGCACCGCGAGCGCGTCGAAGCAGTACTGAGTAAGCGCTGCGACGGCGAGCGTCATGTAACCGCAGCCGATGTGAGCGGCGTCCAACCAATAACCGAGAGAAGCGGTGTCGTTGGTTTGATCTCGCTCGACAATGCCGATGCCGCCGATGATTGCGCCATCGAGCCGCAGCGCACAGGCCAACTGCTGTCGCCCCTGCCAAGCCGCCAACGACACCGCGATGAAGCTGGCTACATCGCGTTCGCTGCGGGTGGACTCTACCCACAGCAACCATCGCGCAAGATGCTCGCGGTTGCGGTCGATGACGGCGAAGTGCTCGGCGGCATCGGCAGCGACCAGCGAGGTGATGACGAGTCGAGCGTCGGCAGTAGCGAGGATGAGCATAGGCTGCGAGAAGGCAGAGCTACAAGCACTCCGCGATCTGCACGGCATTCAGCGCAGCACCTTTGAGCAATTGATCGCCAACGACCCAGAAGGACAGCGCATTCTCCAGCGCACAGTCCATGCGGATGCGACCGACGGCACAGTTGTCACGGCCAGCGATGTCGAGCGGCAGCGGGTACTTGCGGTTCGCGGGGTCGTCGATGACGTCGATCCCAGGAGCCTTGGCAAGGACAGCACGCGCCGCTTCCACGCTCACGGGCTTGTCGAACTGCGCGGTGATGGCGACGCTGTGGGCGCGGAAGACAGGCACGCGTACACAAGTCACAGAGGCCAGGAAGCCAGGGTGATGCATGATTTTGCGGCCCTCGTTTTCCATCTTCATCTCTTCCTTGGTGTAGCCTGAATCGAGGAAGCTATCGACCTGCGGCAACACGTTGAAGGCGATCTGGTAAGGGTAAACGCTGGGCGGTGTGTCGAGCTTCGCGGCGTCCCAGGCTCGCTGTTGCCCGGCCCATTCGCGGGCTTGGTTGGCGAGTTCTTCGATGGCCTGTGCGCCAGTGCCAGAGACGGCTTGGTAGCTGGAGGCGATCACCCGCGAGCAGCCAAAAACTTGGTGCAGCGGGTACAGCGCCATCAGGGAAATGGCCGTGGTGCAGTTGGGATTCGCGAGGATACCCTGGTGTGTCTTCACATCGGCAGCATTGATTTCTGGCACGATGAGCGGCACCGAGTCGTCCATGCGGAAGGCCGATGAATTGTCCACCACGACGGCACCCGCAGCCACGGCGTGCTTGGCGAAGTCCTTCGATATGCCACCCCCTGCGCTGAACAACGCGATGTCGATGCCGGCGAAGCTGTCCTTGGTGAGTTCCTTGATGACGATGTCTTCGCCTTTGAACTTGAGCGTTTTGCCAGCGCTGCGGGCCGAGGCCAGCAGGGTCAGTTGTCCGGCAGGAAAGTGGCGCTCCTCCAGGCAACGGATCATCTCCGCGCCCACTGCGCCCGTGGCTCCGACGATGGCGACGTGCTTCAAGTTACTCATGATTTGGTGGTTCTAGGTTGGGATAAAAAAGGGGGGCGGAGTGTAGGAGCGATGGCCAAAGGATCAAGGGGAAGTAGGGAGTCAGCATTGACATACCAAGCGAACTGGGGAATCGCCAAGCCCATGCGACTCGCCGTTTCCATCGCTACGCAAACCCTTCGCCTTTGGGCGGATCATCGTCTTGTCAAAGAGTGGCCCTGCTCGACCTCGAAGTACGGCATCGGCTTTGTCGAAGGGAGCAACAAGACGCCACTGGGGACATTCGTCGTCGCGGAAAAACACGGCGCAGGGGCCGTGAGTGGCACCATTTTTAAAGCCCGCGTCGCGGTCGGCTCATGGCAGCCCGGGCAGACGACCACCGAGGACTTGGTGCTCACACGCATCCTCCGCCTCGAAGGGCTAGAGCAACGCAATGCGAATACCTTCGCTCGCTACATTTACATCCACGGCACGAACGATGAACAGCGCATTGGCCAGCGCGGTTCACACGGCTGCGTGCGGCTCAGTAACCAAGACATGATCGAGGTCTTCGAGGCCGTACCCGAAGGCACGCTGGTGTCGATTGAGGAGTGATCAAGGGCGCCAGGAGACGATGTCGTCCTTGGTATTGGCCTTCTTGTCTTCGCCAAGGCTATACACGGCGGCTCCGGCAATGATGTTGGCAGGGGCACCCGCAGAGACGGTTTCATCGCTGTTCTGCGTGTCTGGATTGGCGATCTGGTTGTCGTAGTTTGCATCAACGATGACCTCATAGGGCGTGCCCCAAACGTCGGCAAGGCCGTAGCTACCCTCGCTGCCGATGAGGCCACCAGCACCTCCTTTGCCCATGGCTGGCTCGAGAAAAACAATCTCACGCGGGTTGAGCTTGTTCACGTTTTTGCCGAGCAAGACATTGAGCAATTGATTGCCCTCGGAGAGCGGCATGGGGGTCTCACCCGAGCCGCTGGTCAACGGGTAGCGATTGTATTCAACTTGGTAGTTTTTAATCCCGATCTGGACGTCTTTGATCGCAGCTGAGCAACGGGCTCGCTTGGCCTTTTTCATCACACCAGAGATGGCTGGAAATGACAACCCTGCGAGCAGGGCAATGATGCCGATGACAACGAGCAATTCGATGAGGGTAAAGGCGCGTGAGGCGACGGACTTTTGATGGGTTTTCATGGATGGTGTGAGAAGATAACTTGAAGGGCTTTGCAGAGGAGGCTTGAGCACAAACTCAAAGCCTCGCTGTTGAAGAGTTTAATCAAGTTTTGAGCGCAACGTCAATCATGCTCTTCATCACAAATGAGTCCGCGACATTCAATTCACTGTCATTCGATGCGTGCAGCAGGCCTCCCATAGCGATGTAGATAGAGGCGCTTAAAGGCTTATAAAATGGGCGATGCAGAGCCATGCAGCAGCGACACATCGTTGTTCACTGCGACGTGTGTTGAAAAAACATTGCGCAGCAACACTCATCATGCACAACGATGTTGACAGTTGTTTCAGTCCACATACTCTCATGGCTAATATTGTGCTGACGTAAAACATCAACACACTTTTCAGCGAGTAAAACTAGACTCGCATCATCAGCAAATATGGCGACAAAAGCACCAACGGCGGGCGCATCCAAAGGAAGCGCAAATGGCAATCGTAAATACGTGTACAACTGGGGTGCCGGCAAGGCCGACGGTGATGGTTCACAGAAGGCTCTTCTGGGCGGCAAAGGTGCCAACCTTGCCGAGATGACACGCATCAATCTTCCAGTGCCTCCCGGCTTCACCGTGAGCACCGAAGTCTGCACCTACTTCTATGACAACAAGAAGACCTATCCAGGCGTCCTCAAGACCCAGCTCGAAGCGGGCGTGAAGAACATGGAGAAGATCATGGGCTACAAGTTTGGCGACTCGAAGGGCTTCCCTCTCCTCGTCGCTGTCCGCTCTGGCGCTCGCGATTCGATGCCTGGGATGATGGACACCATCCTCAACCTCGGCCTCAATGATGCCACCGTTGTGTCGCTCGGCAACGCTACCAAAAACGAGCGTTTCGCATGGGATTGCTATCGCCGTTTCATTCAGATGTACGGCGACGTCGTACTGGGTGTGCAGAAGCGCGAAGGCGAAGATCATGAGCCCTTTGAAGTGGCCATCGAAGAGTACAAGCACGCGACCTATCACAAGGAAATCGAAGACTCGAAGCTCACCGCTGAAGACAACAAGGCGCTGGTGAAAGCTTTCAAGGCACTCGTCAAAGAGCGCACTGGCAAGACCTTCCCCACCGATCCGTGGGATCAGCTCAACGGCGCGATGGGCGCTGTGTTCGGTAGCTGGATGAATGACCGTGCAATCGTCTATCGCCGCAAGTATAACATCCCCGCTGAGTGGGGCACTGCCGTCAACGTGCAGGCCATGGTCTTCGGCAACACCGGCGACACCTCTGGTTCTGGCGTTGCTTTCACTCGTAACCCTGCCAACGGCGTCAATGAGTTCTACGGTGAATTCCTCGTCAACGCCCAGGGCGAAGACGTCGTCGCTGGTGTGCGCACTCCCGATCCAGTCTCCGAAATGGCCAAGGTCATGCCGAAGCCCTACGCTGAGCTGATGAAGGTTCGCTCGACTCTGGAGAAGCACTTCAAGGACGTGCAGGATGTCGAGTTCACCGTGCAAGAAGGCAAGCTCTTCATGCTCCAGACTCGCAACGGCAAGCGCACCGCCGCTGCCGCGCTGAAGTTCTCCATGGACATGGTGAAGGAAAAACTCATCGACTGGGAGACTGCCATCCTGCGCAACCCTGCCGATCAGCTTGAGCAAATCCTCGCGCCAGACTTCGACCTCGCTGAGATCAAGAAAGCCAAGAAGCTCGCCACCGGTCTGCCCGCAGGCCCAGGTGCTGCTTCCGGTATCATCTATCTCAACGCCGACCGCTGTGCTGCCGCCGCCGAGAAGGGCGAAACCGTCCTGCTCGTCCGCAACGAAACCAGCCCCGAAGACCTTCGCGGTATGATCGCTGCTGCTGGCATCCTCACCGCCAAAGGTGGCGTCTCCTCGCACGCCGCACTCGTTGCCCGCCAAATGGGTAAGGTCTGCATCTGCGGCGCTAGCGGCGTCGAGATCGACTACAACAAGAAGACCGTCACCATCGCTGGTGAAGTCTTCCACGAAGGCAAAGACAGCCTCAGCATCGACGGCACCGCAGGCACCATCTACGGCGGCAAGATCAAGACGGGCCCCTCGTCCATCGTGACGGGTATGCTCTTTGGCGACAAGGAAGCCCAAGGCACCGAGAAGTTTAAAGCCTTCCAGCAGCTCATGGCTTGGTGTGGCAAGGCAACTCGCCTGCAAGTGCGCACCAATGCCGACACCCCCGAGCAGACCCGTCAAGCTATCGCCTTCGGCGCTCAAGGCATCGGCCTCACCCGCACCGAGCACATGTTCTTCGAGGGAGATCGCATCGACGCCATGCGCGAGATGATCCTCGCCGACAACCTCACGGATCGTAAGGCCGCGCTCGCCAAGCTGCTGCCTTACCAGCGCGAAGACTTCACTGGTATCTTTGAAACCCTCAAAGGTATGCCAGCGACGATTCGTCTGCTCGATCCTCCTCTCCACGAGTTCCTTCCTCACACCAAGGAAGCCCAAGCCGATCTCGCGAAGAAGCTCGGCATCAAGGCCGAGAAGATCGCGCATCGCGTTGAGCAGCTCCATGAGTTCAACCCCATGCTCGGCCATCGCGGCTGCCGCCTCGGCATCGCGTATCCCGAGATCACCGAGATGCAGGCTCGCGCCATCTTTGAAGCCGCTGCTGACGTGGCGAAAAAGAAGATCAAAGTGAAGCCCGAAGTCATGGTGCCGCTCGTTGGTTACGCCAAAGAATTGCAGCTCCAGGTCGAAGTCATCCACGCTACCGCCAAGGCCGTCATGGCCGAGAAGAAGATCAAGTTCGACTACATGGTCGGCACCATGATCGAAGTGCCTCGTGGCGCACTCACTGCTGACGACATCGCCCACACCGCTGAGTTCTTCAGCTTCGGCACCAACGACTTGACCCAGACCGCACTCGGCATCAGCCGCGACGACATGGGCAACTTCTTGATGCCTTACACCGAGAACGAGATCTTCAAAAAGAACCCGTTCGCCACGCTCGACACCGTCGGCGTCGGTCAGCTCATCAAGATGGCCATCAGCAAAGGCCGCAGCACCCGCCCAGACATCAAGTTGGGCATCTGCGGCGAGCACGGTGGCGATCCAGATTCGGTGAAGTTCTGTCACCAAGTCGGCCTCACGTATGTGAGTTGCAGCCCTTTCCGCGTCCCCGTCGCCCGTCTTGCCGCAGCGCAAGCAGCGATCGAGGAGAAGCGAGCCGCCATCGCACCAGCAGCGGCCAAGAATGTCCAAGGTAAAGTCGCCAAGTCCGCACCTGCAAAGGCTGCTGGCAAAAGCGGAGGTGCCTTGGTCGATACGAAAGCAACCAACAAACAACAAACAAAGAGGATAAACACCATGGCTAAGAAAGCTGCAAAGAAAGCCGCCCCCAAGAAGGCCGCTCCCGCCAAGAAGGCTGCTCCTGCTAAGAAGGCTGCTGCCAAGAAGGCTGCTCCTGCTAAGAAGGCTGCTGCCAAGAAGGCCGCTCCTGCTAAGAAGGCTGCTGCCAAGAAGGCCAAGTAGTCTGTCGGGCCTCGTGGCCTAGCTGAGACGATTCCAATCGTCTTTCATTAAAGCCCTGTGAGGAACTAACCTCACAGGGCTTTTTCGTGGTGTGATGGTGTCGGGTGCGTTAAACCCGAACGCCGCGATTGATCGGAGACTCTCTTCACCCATCCTTGGCCTGATGCGGTTCGGCGACGGCGGGCTCGGCATTTTCCAATACAGTCCCGCCATCGCCAAACCGCCTGAGACTCAAGCCTTGGCAAAGCTAGCCACCGCTGAATCGCGGCGTTCAGGTTAAACCCGACGAACACTGTGGTCGCGAAGCCATAGCCTTACTTCGTGGTCTGCATGACCTTCGCTGCGGGCTGCGGCGGGATTTTGCGAAGCTGCCAGAGAGCATGGCCAGAGAGATGGGCAAGGATGACGCCGGCCATGAGCGAGCCAGCGATGAACACGGTGGCTTTGAGCCAGAGGGGGCTGTTATCGCCCTCCTCTGCGGCCCAGCCGCCGACTTCGCCGCTGCTGAAGGCTTCGCTAGCCCCTTTGCCCCAGGCTCCGCCTAGAGGGGAACCAGAACCGCCAGCGTGTTCGCTGCTGCTGCCGCCACTTTGAAAGAGCAATTCAGCAAAGCCGATGGTGGGCTTTTCAAAGGAGGTGTCGATGCCTTGAGTCAAGGCTGTGAGCGGTGCCAATGTGGGCTCTACTTTGCCGTCCTTCTTTTTGCCGATGGGCTGCAAGGTGCCACTCTTGGGCTGAGCCGCTGCCGCCGTGGCGGAGACTTTGCTACGCCCTTTGTTGGGCAGGGCTGGGCCCGTGGCACTGACGGGTGTGGGCTGCACTAGGTCGTAGTGCTGAATGACTCGCGCAAAGCGGGCTAGGAAGTCACTGCGGTTGGCGTAGCTGCTGCCATCGCGTGCCTTTTCCAGTTCATCATCGAGCAAGCGTTCCACGGCTTCATTTTCGCGTGGCACGGCTTTATCTGTCTGGGCTTTGCTGCCGGGTAGCCCGAGGAGAAAGGTGCCCACAGAGGCCATCCATGCGCCGTGCCAGATGCCTGCTTTGCAGGAGTCGGGTGTGGGTGGGGTGAGTACGGCGGGGTCGATGCCGCGTCCCGACATGGAAGCAAGCGTGGGATGCGCTCGCAGCATGATGGAGAATGAGGGCCACTCATTGAGCTTGGCGACGAGGAGCCGTGCGCTGCGTGGGTCATCTTTGCCGAACCCTGTGAGGAGAAAGATGTCTTCGAGGCGAAGCTTGCGCGTGGTGATGTCGGCATGCTCGAGCTGTGTGAGGGCGGAGTCTAGCCCTGCGAGCACGAGATAGGCTTCAGAGATTTCCAGGCTGCCACGTTTGACGAGCAGTTCGGCAAGTGAAACGCCGTCCACGATTTCTTCGGCTAGGCAGGTGAGCCCGTCGATTTCATTGACCAAGGGCAAGGGCACGAGGGCACTCGCATCGCGTTTTTTGCCGAGCTTTTGGATCTGTTTATCGGTGTTTTCGACGACTCTGCCGCAGAGTCTATCGGGAGGCACTTGTTCTACCAGCACCGCACGGCCTGTCTTGGTGAGGGTGCCGCGCATGGAGTAGGGATTCGCCATGTCGAGCCGCTGGCTCTGAATGCGCACGAGATTGACGACGCCGCGTGCGACCTCTTGATAACTGGCGAGCAAGGGCGCAACGAGGGCGCGGGGCTTCTGCGCGGTGGGCACTTCGCCCGCAAGATGTTCGGGAGCAAACTTGCGCAGTGCATTCCCCAACTCGGTCATCATCACCGATAAACCTGGGCTGCTGGCGGCGAGTGCCCCGCCGATCAATTCGGCGAAGTCCATAGCGGGCAGCGGGGTATCAGGCAGGGTCGGGCCACCACCACCGTGCTCAGTGAGGAAGGTGCGGAGGAACTTGGCCTGCCGCTCGAAGTTGGTCTTCAGCACCCGGTTTTTGTTTTTCCCACTGCCATCCAGCACCCGATAGTCCGCCGCCATGACGCTGAGCGTCGAGGCGCTGGCTTGGATGATGCGAAAGCTATCGAGTGGCTCGTCGGTGAGGTAGTCGCCACGCTCCCCGAGGGCGATAGCGGCTTCAAGCGCCCGACAAGCGATCATGACGGCTAACCAGAGCGGTATCTCGGTCTGGCGCTGGAGGTAGCTGCGCAGGGTCTCACCATCGATGTTCGCTGTGATGTAAAAGGGATTGCCGTCGTCTTCGCCGAAGTCCACCAGCCTAGCGAGCGAGGTGTGGCCCTGGCGCTGAAGCTTGCGGCAAGTCTCCTCGAAGGCAGGGCGATTCGCCAGGGGCTCTAGCAGGACATGGCAGTGGACGAACTCGAGCCGCTCGCTGTCGAAGGCAAGCACGGCGACTTGCTCAGCCGAACGTACCAGTTCGATATTGTTGCCCTCAGCGTCTTGGACGATCTGGTAGTGCCTGAAAAGACTGGGTTGCGACATGCGAATTGCAGCGAGGAAAAAGGGGTCTGTGGGGTGGCTAGAGTATGGCGGCGAGTCCACCCCTTTGGCAAGTATTGATCTTCGCCACAGACAGCACCGCAGTGCCTCATTGAAAAGGACACCGAAAGGGTAGCGACCGGGAGGCAGGGATAGAGTCGATGCCTCATAAATGAGGACACCGTGGCTGATGGAGCCACGACTGATGAAAAAGAGCCTTGAAGACTACACGCGAGTG
>JANOAR010000195.1:0-7317 GCA_031411235.1 Verrucomicrobiota bacterium
CGGCGCAGCGTGCCATGGGTACGGCGCAGCGTGCCATGGGTACGGCGCAGCGTGCCATGGGTACGGCGCAGCGTGCCATGGGTACGGCGCAGCGAGCCATGGGTACGGCGTGACGCGCCATGGGTACGGCGCAGCGTGCCATGGGTACGGCGTGACGCGCCATGGGTATGGCGCAGCGTGCCACGGGTACGGCTGGAGCAACCTTGGGCAAGACTGGAGCAACCTTAGATAAGGTTAGAGCAGCCACGGGGGAGAAAACCGTTTCCGCAGGTACGACTAGAGAAATCTCGGGGGAGAAAAGAGTTTCCCGAGGGCGGGGGCGGCTATCGGGAGTCTCTGCGCGGCGTTCGGGAGGGGCGGCGTCAGGGGGCGCGGGGGCGGCAGGGAGGGCGTCTGGATGACCCCGCCACGTTTCGCGCCGATAATGGCACTATGCTGCCACGCCTCCTGTTTTGTGATTTCAGGTCGTGACGGCATTGAACCGCAGCGTGGTTCGGGTTCAATAACGCTCCTAGAATCACAAAGAGGATGCGTGGCAATGCAGCCTGCCCGTAGGGCGGGCGGGTGGCGCTGTGAGGTCGGGTTTCACCCCATAGAGAATTGATATTGGCCGGGCCATTATCACTTTCCATGAAACCTAATAACAGACTCACTGAATTTGCCTTTTCCGCTCTCCAATACCCCAAGAGTCGGCCCGTGCTCCTGGCTCTGTCCGCGCTACTGCTGGGCGGCGCTACACTGAAGGCGACCGAGGCGGACGACCGCATTGAGGCATCGGCCAAGACGACTTTTGTCTATCGAACCTTTCTCAGCGGCGATGCGATCAAGGTGGAGTCTGTAGATGGAGCGGTGACGCTTACCGGCACGGTGACTGAAGGGTGGCATAAGATGCTCGCGGCGGAGACGCTGACCTTCATGTCGGGTGTGAAGAGCGTGAATAACCAACTGATCGTAAAGGACTCTCCCGATGAGCGCTCCGACACTTGGCTGCACATCAAAGTGAAGAGTGCGCTCGCCTTACACCGCAGTGTGAATGTTTTCAAGACCGTCGTCGCGGTGAAGGACGGCGTGGTCACCCTCTCAGGCGAAGCGGCCAGCCAGGGCCAGCGCGATCTGACCGCCGAGTACGCTAAGGATGTCGAAGGCGTCAAAGCGGTGAAGAATGAAATGACGGTAGCTAAAACGGCAGTCAATGGAGTTGCCGGCACCCCAGAGCAGACGATTGCAGAAATCATTGATGACGCCTCCATCACGGCACAGGTGCGTATGTCGCTGTGGACGCATCGCTCCACCAGTGCGCTGAAGACTTCCGTCGTAACCAGGGATGGCAACGTAACGCTCAGCGGCATGGCCACGAATACTGCCGAGATTGATCTGGCGACCAAACTCGTCAACGACATCAACGGCGTGAAGAGCGTGGTTAATGGCATGAGCGTCGCGCCCGTTGCTACATCAAAATAACGAACGGCATCATTATCGGTTGCGGTATCTGGCCGTCTGTCATTAAATTCATCTTAACTCCTTAAATACATAATATTATGCTCATGAATCTCGCAATCATCCTCCTCGTCTTATGGCTTCTTGGAGTTGTCTCAAGCACTACTATGGGCGGTTTCGTTCATATCTTGCTGGTAGTCGCCGTTGTCATTTTTCTCGTCCGATTAATCCAAGGTCGCAGTCCACTTTAAATTTCCATCATTTCACTTCTCATAACTTATGAAATCCCAGTCTCTTATTGGCGTCATCCTCATCGTCCTTGGTATCGTTGCTTTTGCTTACCAAGGCATTTCTTACACCACGACCGAGAAAGCCGTTGATCTAGGGCCCATTCAAATCACGGCGGAGAAGGAGCATAGACTTCCCTTGCCCCCTATCGTCGGCGGCATCGCGCTTGTTGGTGGCATTTTGCTACTACTAGGTTCTGGCCGAAAAGCTTGATAGCCAACGTTTAAAAATCGCAACAAACTCACCTCCAAGACGACACGACTATGAATACTAAAAATCTCGGCTTGCTACTGCTCGCTATCTATCTCATCATCACAGGTCTCAGCGGGACTTTTGGTTTTAGCCTTGGTCAGCTTAATATTCTTGTGCCTATCCTCGCAGTCGCTGCGGGTATCTGCCTCTTACTCGGAAAATAAGTATTGATGTCTCAATCCAACTTGCCGCAACGCATCGCTTTTTTGGGCGATTACTTGCCGAGATTGTGCGGGATTGCGACATTTACACACGATCTTAGCGAGGCTGTGGCTGGCTCGGCTCCTGGCAGTGATTGTTTTGTCGGTGCCGTTAATGATCGCGTGGAGGGTTACGAATACCCGCCACGAGTGCGTTTTGAGCTACTTGAGAAGGATCTCAATTCCTATCGTCGAGCGGCAGATTTTCTGAATTTTAACAACGCTGATGTGCTGTGTGTTCAGCACGAGTTTGGCATTTATGGCGGGCCAGCGGGCAGCCATTTGCTGGCGTTGCTGAAGGAAGTGCGGATGCCTGTGGTGACTACGCTGCATACCGTGCTTCGCGAGCCCAATCCTGCGCAGCGCAAGGTGATGGACGAGCTGGTGCGGCGCAGCGATCGCTTGGTGGTGATGGCTCGCAAGGGGGCGGAAATCCTGCGTGAAACTTACGGCGTGCCGACGTCAAAGGTGGACATTATTCCACATGGCATCCCGGACATTCCCTTCCTAGACTCGGGCTTCTACAAAGCGCAATTCGGTGTGGAGGGCCGCATGGTGCTACTCACTTTCGGATTATTGGGGCCGGGCAAGGGTATTGAGCATGTGATCGAAGCGCTACCGGAGATCGTGCGGCAGCATCCTAATGTCGTGTATCTTGTGCTCGGCGCGACGCACCCGCACCTCGTGGCGAGAGAAGGTGAGCGCTACCGCCTAAGCCTGGAGCGATTAGCTGAGGATCGTGGCGTAAAAGAACACGTCATCTTCTACAACCGCTTCGTATCGCTGGATGACCTGAAGGAATTCATTGGCGCGACCGACATCTACCTGACGCCTTACTTGAATGAGGCGCAAATCACCTCTGGCACGCTGGCCTATGTCTTTGGTGCGGGTAAGGCGGTGGTCTCAACGCCCTACTGGCACGCGCAAGAACTATTGGCCGATGAGCGCGGCGTGCTGGTGCCTTTCCGCAATCCCAGCGCTATCGCGGAAGGCGTGTGCGGGCTGCTCGCTGATCCAGCTCGGCTAGACAAGATGCGGCACGATGCTTTTGCGATGGGCCGCGAGATGATCTGGCCTGCTGTGGCGCAACGTTATCTGGAGTCGTTTCAACACGCTCGTGCTGACCGCAAGGCGACGCCTCGCGCGGCCTTTGCGGGATGGACGCTGGCCAGTCGGCCCTATGAGTTGCCGCCGCTGCGTCTCGATCACATCGTACGCATGAGCGACAGCACGGGCATCTTTCAACATGCCATCTTTAATGTGCCCAACTTCCATGAAGGCTACTGCACGGATGACAACGCGCGCGCCTTTATACTTTGCAATTTGCTGGATGAACTCGGTGGGCAGCGGCCTGCGCAGAATCTGGATGGCTTGACTACCAGTTACCTCGCCTTCCTTGCCGCAGCCTTGGATTACAACACTAGGCGCTTCCGCAACTTCATGAGCCACGGGCGGCAATGGCTGGAAGCCGCAGGCAGTGAGGATAGCCATGCGCGGGGGCTCTGGGCTGTGGGCACGGGTGCTGGGCGCTCGCGCAACGATGGGCATCAGAGGCTGTCGGCGCAGCTTTTTGAAGTCGGGCTGCCAGTGGTGGCATCCTTTACTTCGCCAAGAGCTTGGACGTTCACCCTCCTCGGTATCCACGAGTACCTGCGTCATTTCCCTGAAGACGTGAAAGCGCACGCGATGCGCAAGACCTTGACCACTAAGTTGGTGAAGCTTTGGCACGCTTGCGCAACGGAGGACTGGCCATGGTTTGAGCCTAGTGCGACGTACGACAACGCGCGTATCTGCCAGGCTCTAATCCTCAGCGGCCAATGGATGCCGGATGCTGAGGCGCTGGAGATTGGGCTCAAGTCGCTGCGTTGGCTGGCTTCGATTCAAAGGACGCAGGCAGGCCACTTCCGCCCCATCGGCAGCAATGGCTTCTACCATCGCGATGGTGGGAAAGCAGATTTTGATCAACAACCCGTGGAGGCACAGGCCATGGTCGCCGCTTGCCTCGAAGCCTTCCGTGCCACTCAGGATGCCTCGTGGACGCGCGAGGCGAAACGCGCCTTCGAATGGTTCCTCGGGCGCAATGATCTGGGCCTGCCGCTCTACGATTCTAGCACTGGCGGTTGCAGCGATGGACTGCACCATGACCGCGTGAATCAGAACCAAGGGGCCGAGTCGTCATTGGCCTTCCACCTTTCTCTGGCTGAAATGAACTACGCCGAACACTTGATCGCTTCCCCCTTGCCCCCTGCTGTATGAATCCCATCCGACTTCGCCGCCACGACGTGACCTTCCATCCCGAAAGCGCACGAGTGATCATCCGCCCGTTCATCCCGGGGAAATCACAGATCGTCAGCAGTATCTTGATGCGTGCCCTTGCACTGAGCGAGGCCGAGGCCGATGCTCAGTTGCAGACGCTGCTGCTGGAGTTTGCCTCCCGCCACTTCGACATCGAAACGCAGCTGCTCGCTCACTATGAAAAGGTGCGCCACCACATCGCCTCGCAGCCCACGCTTTCTCGTATTCGACAGCTTCTCATCGGTGCCTTATTCTCCGGAGAATATGCGCTGGAATCTGCCGCGCTGTTCAACCCATCCATGGTGCCGCATCCCGACCAGACTGGCGTGCCAGAGGGCGGCCTGCGGTTCATCATGAGCCTGCGAGCCACGGGCGAAGGACACATCTCCTCCATCGAGTTCCGCACGGGCATCATCGCACCGGACAGCACCATCAGCGTGGAGCCAGTCTCGCGTTTCGTCGCGCTGCCGGATGTCGTGCCCAACCCCACTTTCAAGAAGCGGCGTTTCATCATAAAGCTCCAGGAGATGGGCTTCGAGGATGGTCATGCTGCTGCGGTGATGACTCCGCTGGCGGAACAGTTCACCCTTCATGAACTGGATGAAAGTGTGCGCCGCGTGCGCCGCGAATCGAAGCCTGTGAGCCGTGAACTGCGCCGAGCGCTGGAGTGCTTTCGTTGGCTCGCTGACTCCAATTACGAGATCAACTTCTCCTCCAAGCTTGCCCTCAGCGAGCGCATCATTTTCCCCGTTTCGCCCAATGAGAGCAACGGCATCGAAGACGCGCGTTTCGTGCGCTTCATCGACGACGACGGCTCGGTCATGTACTGCGCCACCTACACCGCCTACAATGGACGGGCCATCCTGCCGCAGTTCATCGAGACGATGGACTTCCTGCACTTCCGCGTGCTCACGCTCAATGGCAGCGCGGTGCAAAACAAAGGTATGGCACTCTTCCCCCGGCGCATCGCAGGGCGCTACGCCATGTTATCACGACAGGATGACCAGAACCTGTTCATCATGTTCTCGGACAACCTGCACCACTGGAGCAACCCGCAAGTCATCCTGCGCCCGTCCGAGATGTGGGAGTCCGTCAAAATAGGCAACTGCGGCTCCCCTATTGAAACAGAAGCGGGTTGGCTGGTCATCACGCATGGCGTCGGCCCCATGCGCAAGTACTGCATCGGCGTCGTACTGCTCGATTTGAATGATCCCACAAAGGTTATCGGCCGCTTGCGCCAACCGCTGCTCTCCCCCGAAGGCCACGAACGCGAAGGCTACGTGCCCAACGTCGTGTATAGCTGTGGCTCGCTGCTGCATGACCGCGAACTAATCCTGCCCTACGCGATGAGCGACAAAGCCTCGGCCATCGTCAGCATGTCAGTGGATGAATTACTGGCCGCGCTACTGGCATCAGGCGCGGCGCCAGAGCAAAGCGCCCTGCCCTAATCGAGATCAATCCTCGTCATTACTTTCATCCCAATCCACTCGCTCATAAATGGTGGCAAGGGGCGGCTCGATTCCCATCACTTATAACTCCGCACGGCCAGCTTCATGTTCTCGAATACCAAGTCTTCCTTGTGCAGTTCGGGCTTGGCGAAGTCGCCGGTGTAGCCCCAGGCGGCGGCGTAGGCGAAGTCGGTGTCGTTGCGTTTGGCTTCGCCTTCTTCGTCTTGGTGCTCGCTGCGGAAGTGTCCGCCGCAGCTTTCTTCGCGATCTCGGGCATCGGTGCAGAGAAGCTCGGCGAACTCTAGGAAGTCGGCGACGCGACCTGCTTTTTCTAACTCTTGGTTGAGCGCTTCGCCGCTGCCGGGAACGCTGACGTTGTTCCAGAATTCATCGCGCAGCTCGGGGATACGGGCGAGGGCTTCGGTGAGGCCAGCGCGGTCGCGGGCCATGCCGCACTTGTCCCAGATGAGCAGGCCCAGCTCGCGGTGGAAGCTATCGACGCTGCGCTTGCCGCTGATGGTGAGCAGGCGCTTGGTTTTCGCGCTGATGTCTTCGAGCGCTTTGGTGAACTCCGGGTGCGCGGTGGTGACGCTGCCGGGCTTCTCGCCGACGAGATAATTCGCGATGGTGGTGGGGATGACGAAGTAGCCGTCGGCGAGGCCTTGCATGAGGGCGCTGGCACCGAGGCGATTGGCTCCGTGGTCGCTGAAGTTAGCCTCGCCGAGGACGTGCAAACCGGGGAGGTTGGACATGAGGTTATAGTCCACCCACAGGCCACCCATGGTGTAATGAACGGCGGGGTAAATACGCATGGGCTGGGCATAGGCACTCTCGCCTGTGATGCGCTCGTACATGTCGAAAAGGTTGCCGTATTTCTCGGCGATGGTCTTCTGTCCGACGGCTTTGATCGACTCGGCGAAGTCGAGATAAACACCGCGTCCGCCGGGGCCGACACCGCGTCCATCGTCGCAGGCTTCCTTCGCTGCACGGCTGGAAATATCGCGCGGGGCGAGGTTGCCGAAGCTGGGATACTTGCGCTCCAAGTAGTAATCGCGCTCGTCCTCGGGGATCTGGTTTGGGGCGCGGGTATCGCCTTTTTTCTTGGGTGCCCACACGCGGCCATCGTTGCGCAAGGACTCAGACATCAGCGTGAGCTTGCTCTGGTAGTCGCCGCTGACGGGGATGCAGGTCGGATGAATCTGCGTGTAGCAAGGGTTGGCGAAGAACGCACCCTTCTTGTGCGCACGCCATGTGGCGGTGACGTTGCAGCCCATCGCATTGGTCGAGAGGTAGAAGACGTTGCTGTAACCACCGGTGCAGAGCAGCACGCAATCGGCGGCGTGCGCTTCGATTTTACCGGTCACGATGTCGCGCGTGATGATGCCCTTGGCATGGCC